>JBBDQX010000202.1:0-10582 GCA_040905765.1 Acetobacterales bacterium | reverse complement strand
CCCCCCTCCGGCAGGTTCGTCTGGTCGACTCGGATCAGAAGTCCATGCCGCCCATGCCGCCCATGCCACCCATGTCACCGCCATGGGAGTGCTCTTTCTTCTCCGGACGCTCGGCCACCATCGCCTCGGTGGTGATGAGCAGGCCGGCGACCGAAGCGGCGTCCTGCAGCGCAGTGCGCGTAACCTTGGTCGGATCGACGATGCCGGCCTTCACCAGGTTGGTGAATTCGCCGCTCTGCGCGTCGTAGCCGAAGGTCGTGTCCTTGCTCTCGAGGATCTTGCCCACGATCACCGAGCCGTCAGCACCGGAGTTGGTCGCGATCTGGCGCGCCGGCTGCTGGATCGCCTTGCGGACGATCTCGATGCCCGCCCGCTGGTCGTCGTTGGCGCCCTTGAGCGACTCGAGCGCACGGATGGCGTAGACCAGCGCCGTACCGCCGCCAGGGACGATGCCCTCCTCGACCGCGGCGCGGGTGGCGTTCAGAGCGTCGTCGACGCGATCCTTGCGCTCCTTCACCTCGACCTCGCTGGCGCCGCCGACGCGGAGCACCGCAACGCCGCCGGCCAGCTTGGCCAGCCGCTCCTGCAGCTTCTCCTTGTCGTACTCCGAGGTGGTCTCCTCGATCTGGGTGCGGATCTGGTTGCAGCGGCCCTGGATGTCCGCCTTCTTGCCAGCGCCCTCGACCACCGTGGTCTCTTCCTTGGTGATCATCACCTTCTTGGAACGGCCCAGCATGTCGAGCGTGACGTTCTCGAGCTTGATGCCGATGTCCTCGCTGATGACCTGGCCGCCGGTCAGGATCGCGATGTCCTCCAGCATGGCCTTGCGGCGGTCGCCGAAGCCCGGCGCCTTGACGGCCGCGACCTTGAGGCCGCCGCGCAGGCGGTTGACGACCAGGGTGGCCAGCGCCTCGCCCTCGACGTCCTCGGCGATGATCAGCAGCGGACGGTTCGACTTGACCACCGCCTCGAGCACCGGCAGCAGCGACTGCAGGTTCGCCAGCTTCTTCTCGTGCAGGAGGATGTAGGGGTCCTCCAGCTCAGCCACCATCTTCTCGGCGTTGGTGATAAAGTACGGCGAGAGATAGCCACGGTCGAACTGCATGCCCTCGACGACCTCGAGCTCGGTCTCGAAGCTCTTGGCCTCCTCGACGGTGATCACGCCTTCGTTGCCGACGGTCTCCATCGCCTTGGCGATCATCTCGCCGATCTCGCGCTCGCCGTTGGCCGAGATGGTACCGACCTGCGAAATCTCCTCGCTGGTGCGGATCTTCTTCGAGCGCTTGTCGATGTCCTTGATGACCGTAGAAACGGCCAGATCGATGCCGCGCTTCAGGTCCATCGGGTTCATGCCGGCGGCGACGGACTTGACGCCCTCGCGGACGATGGCCTGGGCCAGCACGATCGCGGTCGTGGTGCCGTCACCGGCGGTGTCGTTGGTCTTGCTCGCAACCTCGCGCAGCATCTGCGCGCCCATGTTCTCGAACTTGTCGGTGAGCTCGATCTCCTTGGCGACGGTCACGCCGTCCTTGGTGATCCGCGGCGCGCCGAACGACTTTTCCAGCACGACGTTGCGGCCCTTCGGGCCGAGCGTCACCTTGACGGCGTCAGCGAGCGCATCGACGCCGCGCAGCATGCGCTGACGGGCATCGGTACCGAATTTGATATCCTTGGCAGCCATTAGGTAGGCCCTCCTTTATTCAGGCAGCTTTCTTCGACTTCGACGAACCGGCGCCCTCGAGGATGCCGAGGATGTCGGACTCCTTCATGATCAGGAGCTCCTCACCGTCGAGCTTTACCTCGTTGCCGGACCACTTGCCGAACAGCACGCGGTCGCCCGGCTTCACCTCCGGCGCAATCAGGTCGCCCTTGTCGTTGCGCGCACCCGCGCCGACGGAGACGACCTCGCCCTCCTGGGGCTTCTCCTGCACCGTGTCGGGGATGATCACGCCACCAGCCGTCTTCTGTTCCTGCTCCACGCGCCTGACCAGCACGCGATCGTGCAGAGGCCTGAATTTCATGCTTTCCTCCATCATTCCTTGGATAAGCAAATGGGACGGACACCGCGCAAAGGCCGGTATCCGGGCCGATGGTGTAACGCTTCCTGCGCAACGATACAAGGATTTTGTTAGCACTCACCCGGAGCGAGTGCCAAGCGGCGAAAACCGCAGAACATTTAGGTTCGCGGCGCCGGGAACACGCATGGCGTTGCGACGCGGCGGCGGGCCGGAGTAGGGTCACATCCGCCTTTGAAACGCAAGGGAGCCAGCCATGTCCATCGTCGCCACGGTCGAGGAGTTGGAGGCCCTGTACGGCCAGCCGGGCGAGACCTCGCTGGTCAAGGAAGTGGGCTGGATCACCCCTGAATACCGCCAGTTCATCGAGGCATCGCCCTTCGCGGTGCTGAGCACCGTCGGTCCGGAGGGCGTCGACGGTTCGCCGCGCGGCGACAGGCCGGGCTTCGTACGCATCGCCGACGACCGCACGCTCATGCTTCCGGACCGGCGCGGCAACAACCGACTGATTCGCTGCGCAACGTGGTGCGGGACCCGCGCATCGCGCTGCTCTTCCTGGTACCCGGCTCGGGCACGACGCTGCGGGTCAACGGCCAGGGACGGATCAGCGTCGAGCCGGAGCTGCTGCGCTCCTTCGCGGTGGAGGAGAAGGCCCCGCGCTCGGTGCTGGTGCTGTCGGTGGACTCGGTCTACTTCCAGTGCGCCAAGGCCATTGTCCGCTCCGACCTGTGGAATCCCGACGTCCGCGTCGACCCCGGCAGCCTGCCTACGCCGGGGCGGATCCTCGCCTCGCTGAGCGGGAGCCGGGTCGGCGGCGACGCCCACGACAAGGCATGGCCCGAGCGGGCGCGCAAGACGCTCTGGTAGGCCACGACGAAAGACGATAGGAGGAAACCGACAGTGGAGCCGACAAACCTGCTGTTCATCATGTCGGACGAGCACCAACGCGGCGTGCTCGGCTGCTACGGCCATCCGCTGGTGCAGACACCGAACCTGGACCGGCTCGCGGCGCGCGGGACGCGCTTCGCCAACGCCTACACCAATTGCCCGATCTGCGTGCCGGCCAGGGCGAGCTTCGCCACCGGCCAGTACACCCACCGCATCGGCTACTGGGACAACGCCCACCCCTACGACGGGCGGGTGAAGGGCTGGGGCCACAGGCTGCAGGCCGCGGGACATTCATCGGTGTCGATCGGCAAGCTGCATTACCGCTTCGAGACCGACCCGACCGGCTTCGACCGCATGATCATCCCGCTGAACGTCGTCGACGGCGTCGGAGCGGTGAAGCACGCGGTGAAACACCCCTTCCCGCCCGCCCCCAAGGTCAGCACGCTGGCGACGAAGATCGGCCCGGGCGAATCCGGCTACCTGCGCTACGACGACGACATCACCAGGCAGACCTGCGAATGGCTGCGCGACGCCGCCGCGAACCGGGACGGACGGCCGTGGATGCTGTTTTCCTCCCACGTCTGCCCGCACTATCCGCTGATCGCGCCGCCGGACCTGTACGCACTGTATCCGCACGACGCGATTCCGTGGCCGAAGCACCATGGCGAGAAACGGGCATACCACCCGTGGTTCGAGACGCTGCGCCAGCAGAAGCCGGACGACAGATTCTTCACCGACGAGACCCGCAAGGTGGCTATCGCCAGCTACCTCGGCATGGTGACCTTCGTCGACCGCAACATCGGCATGATCCTCGACACGCTGGAGGAGACCGGCCTCGCGGAGACCACGCGGGTGATCTACGTCAGCGACCATGGCGAGAACCTCGGCGCGCGCGGCATGTGGGGCAAGTCCAACATGTACGAGGAGAGCGCCGCCATCCCGATGATCATGGCCGGTCCCGGCGTGCCCGAGGGCAAGGTGTGCGAGACGCCGGCGACGCTGGTCGACGGCTACGCGACCATCCTGCACGCGCTCGGCGTCGCCGACGGCGAGCCAGACGAGCTGCATCCGGGCCGCTCGCTGCTCAAGGTGGCGACGGAAGCGATGCCGGACCGTGCGGCGTTCAGCGAATACCACGCGGTCGGCGCCGAGAGCGGCGCCTTCATGATCCGGCGCGGCGACTGGAAGTACATCCACTACACCGGCTTCGCCCCCGAGCTGTTCAACCTCGCCGACGATCCGGAAGAGGAGACCGACCTTGCCGGCCGACCCGAGTACCGGGCGGTGCTGGACGAACTGCATGGCGAACTGCTGCGCGTGCTGTCGCCCGACAGGCCGGACAGCGTCGACGCACGCGCCAAGGAGAACCAGGCGGCGCTGGTCGAGAAGCACGGCGGCCGCGACGCGGTCGTCAACAAGGGCAGCTTCCAGGGAACCCCTGCTCCAGGCGAGAAGGCCGAGTTTATCGAGTAGGACCGCCGGTCAGGCGTGCTGGGCGGAGACGGCCTCTGTCTCCTCGCAGGCGCTGTCGTCGCCGGCGAACTCGAACTCCAGGGTCGCGTGGGCGACCCCGAAGCTGTCGCGCAGCATGTGCTTGACCGCCCGCTTGATGCGCTCGAGCTGCTGCGCATCCTCCTGACGTATGACGACATGCGCCTCCAGGGAGCGCTGGTGCTCGTCCAGTTCCCAGATGTGCAGATGGTGGACGCCGACGATGCCCTCGACGGCCTGCATTGCCCCGACCACCGCATCGAAGTCGACGTCCTGCGGCGTCGCCTCCATGAGGATGCGGATCACGCGCGGCAGTTCGGCGCCGCCATGCCAGAGGATGTAGCCGGAGATCACCACCGTGATCAGCAGGTCGGCGACATAGAGGTCGTAGAGGATGATCAGCGTGCCGGCGACGATGACGCCGATCGAGGCCAGCGCGTCGGCCAGGTTGTGCAGGAATGCCGCCCTGATGTTCAGGCTGTCCCGCGCGCCGGCGAAGGTTAGCGCCGCGGTGACGGCATCGACCGAGAGCGCGATCCCGGCGAGGATGACGACGATCCACCCGGACACCGGCTGCGGATCGAAAATGCGCACCGCCGCCTCGTAAAGCAGGTAGAGGCCCACGAAGATCAGCGTGACGAGGTTGATCAGCGCCGCGATGACCTCCGCCCGGCTGTAGCCGAAGGTCATGTCCTTGTCCGCCGGGCGCCGGCCGATGCGGCGTGCGAACAGCGCCAGCAGCAGAGACGCCGCGTCGCTGAGGTTGTGCAGCGCGTCGGCGACGAGCGCGAGCGAACCGGCGATGACGCCACCGACGATCTGGACCACCGTCAGGCCGACGTTCACCGCGACCGCCAGCGCGAGCCGGCTGTCGCTCATCGACGACGGGTCGCCATGACCATGGGCACGGCCGTGACGGTGCCCCTGGCCCGGGCCGTGATGGTGGTGATGTGTGTGCGCCATGCCGCGCACGCTAGCACTGCAGCCGGCCGCTATACTATTCCTCGCGGTGCACCGGGCGCCGTTCAGACGGAAGCGCGGGCCGGTGCGAGCAGGTTGATCGGCCTGCCGCCGACATGAACCGAGATAGGCAGCTGTCCGATGATGTCCCCGTCGGCCTGGATCGGCTCGCTGTCCGTTCCCTCGATGAAGACGGTCGTGGCGCGCAGGAAGGTCACGGTCTTCAGCCGGTGCAGCCTGCCGAGACCGAGTGCGAGCAGATAGCCGAGGAGATCGATGCGCCTGGCGCGCGGGAAGATGCAGAGGCGGAACGCCGCTTCCTCGATCGAGGCGCCGCGGGCGATGACGAAGGCGCCTCCGTAGTGCGCGCCCTTGCTGACGACGATCCAGGCACCCTCGTAGGGCTGCCCGTCTGCGATCACCCGGAGACCGGCGCCGTTGCCGCGGATCAGTTCGCGCAAGCCGGACACTACATAGGCCAGCTTGCCGAAGCGCCGCTTGAATTCCAGGTCGATGCCGGCGACGGCACGGCCGTCGAAGCCGACGCCCAGCATCATGACGAAGGCGCGACCGCCGGTGTGGCCGAGATAGATCGGATGCGGCTGCCCGTGAGCGATGATGTCGGCGATCGCCGCCACCTGCCGGCGCAGGCCGATCTCGATGGCGAAGACGTTCGCGGTACCGAGCGGAATGACGGCGAGCGGCGTGTCGCAGCCCTCGAGTCCGTTGGCGACCTCGTTGATCGTGCCGTCGCCGCCGGCAGCCACCACCACGTCGAACCCGCCGCTCTCCGCCGCCTCGCGGGCGAAGCGCTCGGCATCGCCGCGACAGCCGGTCCGCTTCAGGGTCACCCGACAACCGCGGTCGACAAGGGCCTCCAGCGTGCGGTGCAACCGGCGATGCCGCCGCCAACCCGCGGTCGGGTTGAAGATGACGAGGACATGCCTGCCGTTCCCCGCCTGTCGCATTCCCGCCTGCGTCATATCCCCGCCCGGCCGCGTTTTCCCGGAGCGGGATTGTTAGCGCATCGTCCGCGAAGCGCTACCGATTTCTGACGCTTCCATGCTTTCGCCGGGGCGGTGCACAAGGGGAACACAAGCGTCGTCGGAGCGTTTTATTCACAATTTTATCCACAGCCTGTCATCACTCTGAAACCCAAATAAACGACTATCCCGCCGACGTCGGCACTACAGGTGGTGGCCTGATGAACGCAGTGATGGGGGCATTGGCAAGCATCCAACGCCCGACTTGTCTCAGACTTCTTACCGAAATCCTCCGTCCCCATTTATACGACCGTGAGGACGCGACAGCGGACCGACCTGACAGCAAACCGGTAGTCACGCGGTCATCCGCCGTTTCCGGATCTCCCATGCGGCCGCGGCGCAACGCGCGGTACCGGTCGATCTTTCTATCCGACATCCATCTCGGAACGCGGGGCTGCCGCGCCGATATCCTGCTGGACTTCCTCGACAGCACCGACTCCGAACACCTTTTCATCGTCGGCGACCTGGTCGACGGCTGGCGGCTGAAGCGGTCCTGGTACTGGGCGCCGAGCCACAACGACGTGATCCAGCGGCTGATGGCGAAGGTGCGGAGCGGCACCAGCGTCACCTACGTGCCCGGCAACCATGACGAGGCGCTGCGCCATTACTGCGGCATGAGCCTTGGCGGGGTGAATGTCCGCAAGCAGGCGGAACACGTGCTGGCCGACGGCCGCCGCTTCCTGATCCTGCACGGAGACGAGTTCGACGGCGTGATCAAGCACTGCAAGTGGCTGGCCTTCCTCGGCGACTGGGCCTACGCCACCGCGCTGCAGGGCAACCTCTGGTTCAACGACGCGCGTCGGCTGCTCGGCCTCCCGTACTGGTCGCTGTCGGCCTACCTCAAGTACAAGGTGAAGAACGCCGTCGAGTACATCAGCCGTTTCGAGAACACGGTCGCCGCCGAGGCGCGGCGGCGGGACGCCGACGGCGTGATCTGCGGCCATATCCACCACGCCGAGATTCGCGATATCGACGGCGTGACCTACTGCAACGACGGCGACTGGGTCGAGAGCTGCACCGCGCTGGTCGAGCACTTCGACGGCACGCTGGAAGTCCTGCGCTGGGCAGAGATCGGCCATCGCAGCCTCGCGGCTCTGGCCGAACGCCGCGCCCCCGCGACTGCCGCCGTCGCTTCGTGAATTCTCGGGATACCGCGAGATCCGGACAGGCGGAGGGGGACCGCACCGCTCCCGCCGCCGGATGCCGGCACATCCTGATCGTCACCGATGCCTGGTATCCGCAGGTGAACGGCGTCGTGCGGACGCTCGACACCGTCGGCCGCGAGTTGCGCGCCGCCGGGCACCGCGTCGACTACGTCACGCCGCAGGACTACCGCACCCTGCCCTGCCCGACCTACCCGGAGATCCGGCTGAGCTGGAACCACTGGCGCGACGTCGGCCGGCGCATCCGGGCGCTCGACCCGGATTGCATCCACATCGCCACCGAGGGGCCGCTCGGCCTCGCCGCGCGTGTCCATTGCGGCCGCCGCGGCATTCCGTTCACCACGTCGTTCCACACGCGGTTTCCCGAATACATCCAGATCCGCTTCCGCGTGCCGCTGTCGTGGACCTACGGCTTCATCCGCTGGTTCCACGGCGGCGCCCGCTCGGTGATGGTCGCGACCGACAGTATCCAGCGCGACCTCGAGGGCTGGCGCATCGGCAACATCCGCCGCTGGACGCGCGGCGTGGACATCGTGCTGTTCCGACCGCAGCCCAAGAACTTCCTCGACCTGCCGCGTCCGGTGCTGCTGTACGTCGGCCGCGTCGCGGTAGAGAAGAACATCGGGGCGTTCCTGCGAATCGCGCACGCCGGCAGTAAGCTGGTGGTCGGCGGCGGACCGCAGCTCGAGTCGCTGCGCCGCACCTGGCCGGACGTTACCTTCGTCGGTCCGAAGCACGGCGAGGAGCTGTCGCGCCATTACGCCGCAAGCGACGTGTTCGTGTTCCCCAGCCTGACCGACACCTTCGGCAACGTCATCCTCGAGGCACTGGCCTGCGGCGTGCCGGTGGCCGCCTGTCCCGCTCCCGGCCCGGTCGACATCCTGACCGGTACCGGCGTCGGGGTGCTTGACGAGGACCTCGACAAGGCAGTGGCCGGGGCGCTGACGATCCCCGGCGAACGCTGCCGCGAACACGCCCTGACCTACTCCTGGGCGCGCAGCGCAGGCCAGTTCCTCGACAACCTGGCGCCGGTGAAACAGCCAGCCTAACAGGTGGATCATGGCAACGTGTCGGCGCGGCATTTCTCCCGCCGGCACAATTGCGCTATGCCACTGCCGATGCGCCATTCAGACGCGCCGGTGACACGGGACCTGGTCCTCGTCGGCGGCGGCCACAGCCATGTCGCGGTGTTGCGAAGCTTCGGGATGAAGCCGGTAGCAGGTGTGCGCCTGACGCTGGTCGCGCGCGACGTGCACACGCCCTACTCCGGCATGCTGCCCGGTCTGATCGCCGGCCACTACACGGTCGACGAGACGCATGTCGACCTGCGGCCGCTGTGCCGCTTCGCCGGCGCCCGGCTGCTGCACGACGAGGCGGTCGGCCTCGACCTGCCGGCGCGCACGGTGCAGTGCCGCGACCATCCGCCGGTACCCTACGACCTGCTGTCGATCGACATCGGTTCGCGGCCCGACCTTTCCGTGCCCGGCGCCGCCGAACACGCCGTTCCGGTAAAGCCGATCGACCGCTTCCTCGAACGCTGGGAGGGGCTGCACCAACGGGTACTGGCCTCATCCGGACCGGTCCGCATCGGCATCGTCGGCACCGGCGCCGGAGGCGTGGAACTGGCCCTCGCCGTGCAGCACCGCCTGCGCCGCGAGCTGGCCGCGAGCGGCGGCGACCCCGACCGCATGCACTTCGTGCTCGTCGGACATGCGCCGGAGGTGCTGCCGTCATTTAACGCGCGCGTCCGGTCGATCTTCGCGCATATCCTCGCCGAGCGCGGCGTCGAGACGATCACCGGCGCGCAGGTAACGGAGGTGCAGGCAGGAAGGCTGCTGCTGGACAACGACCGGACGGTGCCGGTCGACGAAACGCTGTGGGTAACGGCGGCCGCCGCCGCACCGTGGTTGCAGGACACCGGGCTCGAGCTCGACGCAAAGGGGTTCATCCTCGTGACGCCGACGCTGCAGTCGCTGTCCCATCCCGAGGTGCATGCCTGCGGCGACATCGCCGCCGTCACAGCGCATCCGCGCCCGAAGGCCGGCGTGTTCGCGGTGCGGCAGGGCCCACCGCTCGCGGAGAACCTGCGGCGCGAACTCGCCGGCAGGAACGCCCGGCCGTTCAAACCACAGAAGGCCTTCCTCAGCCTCGTTTCGACCGGCGACCGCCATGCGGTGGCGGCGCGCGGGCGCTGGGCGACGGAAGGTGCCTGGGTGTGGCGCTGGAAGGACTGGATCGACCGGCGCTGGATGCGGCGCTACCAGGACCTGCCGGAGATGGACGGCGGCGGCGGCCCGGAAGCGCACGGCATCGACGCGGCGATGCGCTGCGCCGGCTGTGGCGGGAAGCTGGGCGGCGACCTGCTGCACCAGGCGCTGCGACGACTGAAGCCGGTGGTCAGGCCGGACGTGCTGATCGGCCTCGACGCGCCGGACGATGCCGCCGTCGCCGAGGTGCCGGCCGGCAAGGTCGCGGTGCACAGCGTCGACTTCTTCCGCGACTTCCTCGGCGATCCCTACCGTTTCGGGCGGATCGCAGCCGTCCATGCGCTGGCCGACATCTACGCCATGGGCGCCGAGCCGCAGAGCGCGCTCGCCATCGTCACCCTGCCGGTGGCGGCGGAGAGCAAGATGGCCGATGACCTGTACCAGCTGCTGGCCGGGGCCAACGAGGCGTTCCGGGAAAGCCGCACGGCGCTGGTAGGCGGGCATACCATGGAGGGGACCGAACTGGCGCTGGGTTTCTCCGTCAACGGCCTCGCCGCCCGCGACGCACTGCTGCGCAAGGCGGGCGTGCGGCCGGGCGACCGGCTGATCCTCACAAAGGCTATCGGCACCGGCACCCTGTTCGCCGCCGACATGCGCGGTCGGGCGAAGGGACGCTGGATCGAGCGGGCGGTCGCTTCGATGGAACTGGGGCATGCCGCCGCGGCGGGGGTTCTGCGAGCATTTGCGCCGTCGGCCTGCACCGACGTATAGGGCTTCGGCCACGCCCGGCATCTGCTCGAGATTCTGAGCGCCGG
>JBBDQX010000201.1:0-20928 GCA_040905765.1 Acetobacterales bacterium | reverse complement strand
GAACATGCCCTTGTAGATCAGCGACCGGCAGCTCAGCGAGCAGATGTAGAAGTCGTTGACCTGCGCCGCGATCACCGCGTTCTCGATGCGCCGGCGGATCACGAAGAGATCGCGCTCGAAGCTGTCGTCGTCCACGCCCCGGCTGTTCTCGATCATGATCTGCTCGATCTCGGGGCGGGTGGCGTTGGCCTTCTCGCCGACGACCGCCGGATCGACCGGCACCTGCCGCCAGCCGTGGATCTGGTAACCGAAGCGCAGAATCTCGCTCTCGACGATGCAGCGGCAGGTCTCCTGCGCGTCGAAGTCGGTCTTTGGCAGGAACGCCATACCGATCGCAAGTCGTCCGGGGCCGACCGCGTGGCCCGTCCGCTCGACCTGTTCCTTGAAGAAATCCTGCGGGATCTCGACGTGGATGCCGGCGCCGTCGCCGGTCTTGCCGTCGGCATCGACCGCGCCGCGGTGCCACAGCGCCTTCAGCGCATCGATGCCCGCCTGCACCACCTCGCGGCTCGGCTTGCCGTTGAGCGAGGCGATAAAGCCGACGCCGCACGCATCGTGCTCTTCCGCGGGGTCATAGAGTCCGCAAGCCTGGAGCCGCGCCGCCTCACGGCGCCAGCGCTCGACGAAAGCCTGTCCGTCCTCATGCATCGCCTCGTCCGTCCTGCGGCTCATGCTGCCTCCTTCCTGGTCCTGCGACCGGAGCGGGTCTTGGCGCGGGTCTTCAGGTAGCGGTCGATGCTCACGGCGGCGTCACGGCCGTCGCGGACCGCCCAGACGACCAGCGATGCGCCGCGCACGATGTCGCCGGCGGCGAACACACCGTCCAGGCTGGTCGTCAGGTCGCGGAAATTGGTCTTGATGGTGCCCCACTGGGTAACCTGCAGCCGCGGCTCGCCGAACAGCACCGGAAGGTCCTCCGGATCGAAGCCCAACGCCTTGATCACCATGTCGGCCTTCACCGTCGAGGCTGTGTCCTCCAGCACGCGCGGCGTCTGCCGGCCACTGGCATCGGGCATGCCCAGATGCACCTGCGCCACGCGCAGGCCGCCGATCACTTCGTCGCCGAGGAAACCGAGCGGGGCCGACAGCCAGGCGAACTTCACGCCCTCCTCCTCGGCGTGGTGAACCTCGCGCATCGAGCCCGGCATGTTCGCCCGATCGCGGCGATACATGCACTTGACCGACTTCGCTCCCTGCCGGATTGCGGTGCGCACGCAGTCCATCGCGGTGTCGCCGCCGCCGATCACCACCACGTTCCTGCCGCCCGCGTCCAGCGTGCCGTCCTCAAGCGCCTCGACGCTGTCACCCAGCCCCTGGCGGTTGGAGGCGGTCAGGTAGTCGAGCGCTTGGAAGATGTTGCCAAGGCCGGATCCCGGCCCCGCCAGATCGCGCTGCTTGTAGACGCCGGTGGCGATCAGCACCGCGTCGTGCTTCGACCGCAGTTCCGCGAGCGTCGCATCGCGGCCGACCTCGAAGCCGAGGTGGAAGGTGACGCCGCCTTCGACCAGCAGCCGGTGGCGGCGCAGCACCACTTCCTTTTCCAGCTTGAAGTTCGGGATGCCGTAGATCATCAGGCCGCCGACGCGGTCGTAGCGGTCGTAGACGTGCACCTGGTAGCCGAGGCGTCGCAGTTGATTGGCGGCCGCAAGGCCGGCCGGGCCGGCGCCGATGATTCCGACCGACTGGCCCAGTTCCTGCGGCGGCCTGACCGGCTTCACCCACCCGCGCTCGAACGCGGTCTCGGTGATGTATTTCTCGACCGCGCCGATGGTAACTGCCTCGAACCCCTTCTCGATGACGCAGTTGCCTTCGCAAAGGCGATCCTGCGGGCAGATTCGTCCGCAGATCTCGGGAAAGTCATTGGTGGCGGAGGAGACCTCATAGGCTTCCTCCAGCCGGCCAGCGGCCGTCAGCATCAGCCAGTCCGGAATGTTGTTCTGCAGCGGACAGTGGATCTGGCAGTACGGAATCCCGCACTGGGAGCAGCGCGACGCCTGGTCTTCCGCAGCACGCGGCTGGAACTCCTCGTAGATTTCCTGGAAGTCCACGCGGCGGACCTCCGCGTCGCGCTTTTCCGGCCGCTTCGCCGCGACCTTCACGAACTGCAGCATGCGTTGCGCCATGTTGCGCACCCTTCGAACATTGGTTCTGGTTGAGCGCCCGTCGGCGCCGAATTCAGCTTCAGCAAAACGGGGTGCCGCGTTTCAATCGCCGCCGCACACCCGTTGTGGAGACACCGCAGGTTGATCGGCGCTCCTCACCTCTCCATCTGCCCGTATACGCGATATCGGGGGGGCAGGGCCAGAGGAATCCGGCAATTTAAGGCAATACACCTGACCTATATGGAGGCTAGCGAGGAATGACGAGGGCCTCGCCGCCGGGCGGCGAGGCGGCCGACTCCGATTTTGTTCCGATTCGGCACTAATTTTTTTGTGCAGCGCAGCAGGGTGTGTGCTGGGAGTGGGCCTCCCGCTCTGGTATCTTGCCGCCATGCCGCTGCTACATATCGTGGTTCTGGCAATCGTCCAGGGGATCACGGAATTCCTCCCGATCAGTTCCTCGGCCCATCTGGTCCTCGTACCGGTCGTCTTCGGCTGGCCGGACCAGGGCCTGCTGCTCGATATCGCAGTGCACATTGGAACGCTGCTGGCCGTGATGGTCTATTTCTGGCGCGACCTGTTCGCCATGGTAGCGGGCGTCTACGACCTCGCGCGCGGCAATACGACCGCCGGGGCCCGGCTGGCGATCAAGGTGGCGGTCGCCACCGTCCCGCTGGTGCTGGCCGGCTTCGTCCTCTACTCGACGCACCTCACCGAGCATTTGCGCAGCATCGAAGTGATAGCCTGGGCCACAATCGGCTTCGGCCTGGTGCTGTGGATCGCGGACCGGCTCGGCATGACGATGCGCCGGCTTGAACATCTTGGCTACGGCGGCGCGTTGTTCATCGGGCTAAGCCAGGCCCTGGCCCTGATACCCGGGACCAGCCGGTCCGGCATCACCATGACGGCGGCACGCATACTCGGCATGGAACGAAGCGAAGCCGCCCGTTTCTCGATGCTGCTGTCGATGCCGGCGATCGCCGCGGCGGGCATGCTGGCGACGCTGGATCTGGTAGAGGCCGGCAATGCCACCCTTCAGGCCGACGCGCTCATCGCGGCCGGGATTGCCTTCGCCACGGCCCTCCTGGCAATCACGCTGATGATGGCCTGGCTGCGGCGGGCCAGCTTCGGCCCCTTCGTATTGTACAGGCTGCTGCTGGGCGGCGCGCTACTCGCCTACGTACACTGGTGGGCCTGACCCCTCAAACGTGGCTGAGGGTGCGCTTGCCGCCCTTGCGGTAGGTGGCGAGGTACTCCGGCGCCACCGCTTCAAGCGGCGTCGGGGCGATACCCAGCTCGGGAAGCTGCGGGCGCTGGCCGGTCACCACGTTGTCGAAGCGCAATTGCCGCACCTGATCGCGGGTGAGCAGGGGAGAGGGCAGCAGTTCCAGGAACGCCGCCTGGACATGCGCCAGCCAGAACGGCACCGGTACCAGCAGGCGGCGGCGCTGCGTCTGCGCCAGCACGAACTCCATCAGCTCCTTGAAGCTGTAGGTGCGCGGCCCCCCCAGTTCGAACACCTTGCCAGGGGCCTCGCGCTGCGTAAGTCCCGCCATCGCGGCGTCGGCCACGTCACCTACGTAGACCGGCTGGAAGCGGGTACCGCCGTGGCCGTAGAAATCGATAAACGGGCGGCCGCCCGGATTGAGGCGCGGCGCCGGACAGCCGAACACGGGAAGGGCGGGCAGGTAGCGCGCCATGCCGGCGAACAGGTTCAGGAAACTGTCCTCCGGACCGAACACCACGCTCGGACGCAACACTGTCGCATTCGGAAAGTTCTGCAGCAGCGCGTCCTCGCCCAGGGCCTTGGAACGAGCGTAGGCGGACGGCGAATTCGCATCCGCACCAAGCGCCGAGACATGCACGAGCCGCTGCACGCCGGCGCTCGTCGCTGCCGCCGCCACCGACTCGGGACCGCGCACATGCACGGCCTCGAAGGTCCGCCGGCCGCTTTCGTGCAGGATGCCGACGAGGTTGACGACGGAGTCGGCGCCCTGCACGGCGCGGGCGACCGAATCGGCATCCTCGATGCGGGTCGCGGTCGGCACGATCTGACCGACGTTGCCCATCGGCCGCAGGAAGTGGGCGCGCTGCGGCGAGCGCGTCGCCACACGGACGGTTGCCCCCGTCCGTGCGAGCCGCTGAACGACATACCGCCCGATGAAGCCCGAGCCGCCGAAGACCGTGACCAGCCGCCGTGCCATGTCAGAAACTCCGAAATCGCGCCGACGAGCCTCGACGCTTCGGCTTGAGTTACACGCCGCCCCGGATGGCGTCAACCGCGCCTCGCGCTGCGGTTGACATCGCCTGCGCATGAGACTAACTCATCGCTTTCCGGCCCGCCGGCGGCTGCCGCGCGGGAGGTTTTTTGCCGGGTCGCCGGCCTTGCCCAGGTGGCGGAATTGGTAGACGCGCTGGCTTCAGGTGCCAGTGGCCGCAAGGCCGTGGAAGTTCGAGTCTTCTCCTGGGCACCATTCCCCTGCCGCATCCCCCTGCTCGCGCCATGACCATCAATGTCCACGACGGCGACATTCCGGACGGCCTGTCCTTCGCCGATGGCGTCGCCATCGACACCGAGACCATGGGCCTGAACCCGCACCGGGATCCGTTGTGCGTGGTGCAGCTTTCCGCTGGCGACGGCGACTGCCATGTCGTGCGGTTCCCTCAGGCAGCGAATCCCGACTACGCGGCGCCACGGCTGAAGACGTTGCTGGCCGATCCGGCCACGCTCAAAATCTTCCACTTCGCGCGCTTCGACGTCGCGGTGATGGCGCGCTATCTGGGGGTGGCCACGTCCCCCGTCTACTGCACCAAGATCGCCTCCAAGCTTTGCCGTACCTACACCGACCGGCACGGCCTCAAGGACCTTTGCAAGGAGCTTCTCGGCGTCGATCTGTCGAAACAGCAGCAGTCGTCCGACTGGGGAGCCAGCGAGCTATCGGCTGAACAGCTCGAGTATGCCGCCAACGACGTGCTCCACCTGCACCGCCTCCGCACCGCGCTCGACGACATGCTTGATCGGGCGGAGCGGCGGCACCTCGCCGAGGCCTGCTTCGGTTTCCTGCCGACCCGCGCGGCACTGGACCTGGCCGGCTGGCCGGATATCGACATCTTCGCCCACTGACGGGCGCAACAGGGCACAGGGCGCCCCGAACGCCATTAAGCCCCCGGTTTCATTGATTTTTCCTGCTTCAGGCACCATAATTGCATTGTGGGGTCGATAATCGGCCCGCGATTCCGACCGGAGAGCCCGGGCCACATGTCCTCCGCCCCCTCGATCGTCCGCCGATCCGCGCGCCGGAATGCCGGAGGCACTGGCGCCGATATTGCCGCTGCCCGGCGCGTGATCGAGACCGAGGCTCGCGGCCTGCAGGAACTGCTCGCTTCCCTGGACGGGTCGTTCACGGCCGCGCTCGACAAGCTGGCCAGTCCCGAAGGCCGGATCGTGGTTACCGGCATGGGCAAGAGCGGCCATGTAGCGCGCAAGATCGCGGCTACGCTGGCCTCGACGGGCAGCCCGGCGATGTTCGTCCACCCTGGCGAAGCGAGCCATGGCGACCTAGGCATGATCACGCCCGAGGACGCGGTGCTCGCGCTGTCGAATTCGGGCGAGACCGCCGAACTGACCGACCTGATCGTTTATACCCGGCGCTTCGGGATTCCCCTGGTGGCGATGACTCGCAATGCCATGGGCACGCTGGCGGCCGAAGCCGACGTCGCCCTGGTGCTTCCGGAAAGCGAAGAGGCCTGCCCTATGGGCCTGGCGCCGACGACCTCCACCACCGCGATGCTTGCGCTCGGCGACGCCATCGCCGTCGCGCTGCTCGAGCGCAAGGGCTTTTCCCCGCTCAAGTTCCACGACTTCCACCCCGGAGGCCGCCTCGGTCGCCAGCTCCGGCGCGTCCGCGACCTGATGCACGCCGGCGACGAGGTGCCGCTCGTCGCTCCCGAGACGGTGATGTCGGAAGTCCTGATCGAGATGACGGCGAAGCGGTTCGGCTGCGTCGGCGTCATCGACGCCTCGCGGCGCCTGCTCGGCGTCATCACCGATGGCGACCTCAGGCGGCACATGGCTCCGGACCTGATCGCCGCCACCGCCGGCACCGTCATGACGGCCGATCCGACGACGCTCTCGCCCGACGCCCTGGCGGCGGAGGCGCTCGGCTTGATGAACGAACGCAGCATTACCAATCTGTTCGTCGTCGATGGCGGACAGCCGGTCGGCATCATCCACATTCATGACTGCCTGCGGGAGGGCGTCGCGTGAACAGCAGGGTGAGCGCGGCGACGACAGACGGCGATGCCGGCGGGCAGCGGTCTGCCGACAGCACCGGGTTGCTGCATCCCCGCCCGTTGCCGGCGCGCTTCTCCACCGGCTACAGCCGCTTCGTCAACATGACCAAGATGGTGCTGCCGCTGGTCGCGGCAGCGCTGCTTGTCGCCCTGGTCGCATGGCCACAGCTGCGCCAGCAGGCGGAGAGCTTCCGCCTCGACTTCGCCAACATGCCCGGTGTCGATGCCGACGCCATGGCCATGACAAAGCCTCGGTATACGGGTTTCGACTCCGACAACCGCCCCTATACGATCACCGCCGACACGGCGAGCCAGCTCGACCGCGAGCCTTCGCAGGTCGCACTGGAACAGTTGCAGGCGGACATGACCATGTCGGACGGCGCATGGCTGGCGTTGCAGTCGAGCTTCGGCGTCTACGACCGCGATGCCGAGGTTCTCGATCTCATCGGAGGGGTCGACCTGTTCCACGACCGCGGCTACGAGATCCGGACGGAAAGCGCATCGGTCAACCTCGGTGCGGGGACGGTTTCGGGCGACGATTCAGTGGTCGGGCAAGGGCCCTTCGGCGACCTGCGGGCCGAGGGCTTCCGCATATCGGATAACGGCAAGCGCGTTCGCCTTACCGGACACAGCCGGATCCTCATCCGGCCCGGGGCGGAGCTCCCGGCACGATGAGGATCGTCGCCGCAGGGCTCCTGCTACTTCTCGTTGCCTTGGCATTCGGTTTATCCCCGGCGGCCGCCCAGTCTCTCGGCCTCGGTGCTCTGGAGGGCGACGAGCCACTGGAGGTACTGGCCGACGGTGGCATCGAGTGGCGGCAGGACGAAAAGGTCTTCATCGCCGAAGGCAATGCCCGTGCCCGCCGCGGCGAGGTGACCGTCCATGCCGACCGGCTGGTCGCGCACTACCGGGACCGGAGCGGACCGGGCAAGGAACAGCCACAGCAAGGCGGGGGGCAGCCAATCGGACCGGGCGGGGGCATAGAGATCTTCCGCCTGGAGGCGCAGGGAAATGTCCGCATCGTTTCCCGGCAGGAGACCGCGGTCGGGGAGAGTGCGGTCTATGATATCGACGGTCAGGTCTTCGTGCTGACCGGCCGCGATCTCAGCCTGAAGACGCCCGACGTCAGGATTACCGCCCGGGACAGCCTGGAATACTGGGCCGGGCGCGAGCTTGCGGTCGCCCGCGGCGACGCCAGGGCATTCGGCGAAGACAGATTGCTGACGGCCGACGTCCTCACCGCGCGCTTCGCCGGCAAGGGCGAGGCCAGTCGGAATGGTGGCGGAGGGCCGTCGAACGGAGCCGTCGAACGGATCGAGGCATTCGACAATGTCGCCATCCGCACTGCCGACGAGGTGATCCGGGGGGACCGGGGCGTCTACGACCTCGACTCGCGTATAGCCACGCTCGCGGGATCGGTTAAGATCACGCGGGGTGAGAACCAGCTTAACGGTGCGTATGCCGAGGTGAACCTGGCCACGGGGGTGAGCCGGCTTCGCTCGGCGCCGGGACAGGGGCCGAGCCGGGTGTTCGGGCTTATCAAGCCCGAGAAGCCGTCGGATGGTGCGGCGCCGTGAGGTGGGTAAGGGACAACGCGTGGCGGAGCGGGAAGATTAGCGGGGCGAAACACGAAGCGGCGGAGAAGCCCGGGGCGCCGGGCCCGGCCATGGTGGACCGCAGGGCGGGAAGCGATGGCGATGGCGTTCAGCATGGGCCGCGCCTGGTGGCCTCGAACGCCGGACTGCAGGCCCACAACCTCGGAAAGAGCTTCCGGCGCCGCCCGGTGGTCCGCAACGTCAGCATCGCGGTCCAGCGGGGCGAAGCGGTGGGACTGCTTGGCCCGAACGGCGCCGGCAAGACCACCTGCTTCTACATGATCACCGGCATGATTGCGCCCGATACGGGCAGCATCAGCCTCGACGGCAACGACATCAGCGACCTGCCGATGTACCGGCGTGCCCGGCTCGGCGTCGGCTATCTGCCGCAGGAAGCGTCGATCTTCCGCGGCCTGTCTGTCGAGAACAACCTGCGTGCCGTACTCGAGATTGCCGAACCCGAGCGCGACCGGCGCGAGGCGTCGCTCGACTCCCTGCTCGCCGAATTCTCGATCAGCCACCTGCGGCGGACGCCGGCGCTGGCGCTGTCGGGGGGCGAGCGCCGCCGCGTGGAAATCGCCCGCGCGCTTGCATCCAAACCGCATTTCATCCTGCTCGACGAACCGCTGGCAGGCATCGACCCCATCGCGGTCAGCGAGATCCGCGACATCGTCTCGCACCTCAAGGACCGCGGCATCGGCGTTCTGATCACGGACCACAACGTCCGCGAGACCCTCGACATCATCGACCGTGCGTACATCCTGCACGACGGCGCGGTACTGATGGAGGGCGCGCCGCACGAGATCGTAGCGCATGAAGACGTGCGGCGCGTTTACCTGGGCGAAAGGTTCAGCCTCTAGGCTTCGCGCGCCATGGCCCTGAAGCAACGCCTCGACCTGCGGCAGAGCCAGTCCCTGGTAATGACGCCGCAACTGCAGCAGGCGATCAAGCTGCTGCAGATGTCGAACTTGGAACTGGCCGAGTACGTGGAGCACGAAATCGAGCAGAACCCCCTGCTCGAGCGTGAGGAAGGCCGCGATGACGGCGTCGCCGACGACGACGCCCGGGACGGCGACGGGAAGGGGGGCGACGATATCGGCGAGGACGGCTTCGGCGATGGTGCTGAACCGGCCGATACCGCGTCCTTCGAGGAATTCAGCGGCGAGGCCGCTGCGGACTCGACACCTTTCGACGCGGAGGTGGACAACACCTATACCAACGACAGTGCAGGAGAGGCGGAGCTGCCGCCAATGCCCGGCGGCAGCGACGGCAGCTTCCGCAACCTCGGTGCCGGCGGCGGGCGCGACTTCGACGATCCCGACCTGAGCCTCGAGAACACGCTTCGCAGCGAGCCGACGCTGCGGGATCACCTGGTCGAACAGCTCCATGTCGAGACCGAGGCGCCGGCCGAGAGAATGATCGGGCTGTTCCTGATCGATTCGCTGGACGAGGCCGGCTACCTGCGCCTCGATCTGGCGGAGGCGGCAGGCGCACTCGGGTGCGGACAGGCGGAGATCGAGCAGATGCTGATCCGCATGCAACGCTTCGATCCCGCCGGGATGTTCGCCCGGAACCTCCAGGAATGCCTCGCGCTGCAGCTCCGCGACCGCAACCGCTACGACCCGGCCATAGCCGCGTTGCTCGACAATCTCGAACTGGTAGCGGACGGCGACTACGCCGCCATCGCACGGGTGTGCGGCGTCGACCACGAGGACGTGGTCGACATGCTGGCGGACCTGCGCAGCCTCAACCCGAAACCTGCCTTCGCCTTCGAGGCCCCGCCGCCGGTCTCGATCATTCCGGACATCCTGATGCGGCAGCAGCCAGGCGGCGGCTGGCTGATCGAACTCAATCAGGACAGTCTGCCCCGCGTGCTGGTCAATGCCGAGTACTACTCCCTGGTAAACCGCCAACTGCGCGACCGGAAGGACCGGCTGTTCGTCAGCGAGCAATACCAGGCAGCCAACTGGCTGGTGAAGAGCCTGCACCAGCGCGCGACGACGATCCTGCGCGTAGCGACCGAGATCGTCCGTCAGCAGGACGGCTTCTTCGTCCGCGGAGTCGGGCATCTGCGCCCGATGGTGCTGCGCGACATCGCCACGGCGCTGGAGATGCACGAGAGCACCGTCAGCAGGGTGACGTCGAACAAGTACATCGCCACTCCCCGCGGGATCTACGAGCTCAAGTACTTCTTCAGTCAGGCCATCGGTTCCTCGGCAGGCGGCCCGGCGCACTCGGCGGAAGCGGTGCGCTTCCGGATCAGGGAGCTGATCGAGGCCGAGAAGCCGACGGGAGTCCTCTCCGACGACCGGCTGGTGGAACTGCTGCGGGCGGAAAGCGTTGATATCGCGCGGCGGACCGTGGCCAAGTATCGGGAGGCCATGCGCATCCCCTCCTCGGTCGAACGGCGGCGCATCAAGGCACGGACGGCCCTCAACCGGGAAGCGGCTCATGCCTGAGACGGGAAAACCGGCGGAAATCAGAGCCTTCCCGATGCTGGGAAAATTGGCCTCCCGGGGGGCTGCTCACGTCGGTTGACTCGCCCCAAGGGCCCGCCTATCGTCCGCGGCCTCGCTCGCACCGATCTGCCGAACCGGGACCATCGGGTCCCTCGATCCATCAACGGACTGTACTCTCGGCACGATGAAGATCAGCGATTTTCTAGACCGCGATTCAGTAGTTCTCGATCTCAGCGCGACCAGCAAGAAGCAGGTTCTACAGGAAATGGCCAAGGTGGCAGCCGGCGCGTCCGGCCACCATATGCGCCAAATTCTGGACATCCTGCTGGAGCGCGAGAGACTGGGCACCACCGGCGTCGGCAATGGCGTAGCCATACCGCACGGCCGGCTGGGCGATCTGGACCGTCTTTACGGCGTCTTTGCCCGGCTCGCGACGCAGGTGGCATTCGACGCCATCGACGACCAGCCGGTCGACCTCGTGTTCATGCTGCTGGCGCCGGAAGATGCCGGCGCGGACCATCTACGCGCCCTGTCGCGCGTCTCGCGCATGCTACGGGACCACGACACCTGCGCCCGCCTGCGCAACGCGTCCTCCGGGGACGCGCTCTGCGACATCCTCCTCGACAGCGAAAAGAGCCGCGCCGCCTGACGCGGGCCGTACCCTGCGTCAGCCGGCGGTCAGTGGACGCTGACCGGCTCCAGACCGTGCTGACGGACGGCAGCGAAGGCGGTGTCGCGGTCTGCGACAACCGCGACCTGGCTTCCTTCGGCACGGTGGATGGCGAAGCGGACTTCCCCATCGTCCACGACGATCGGTCGCACGTAGGCGAATTCCTCGACCCCCAGCAGCGCCAGTTCAGACGGCGTCAGCGAGTGCAGGGTCGTGCGGCGATCTTCGGCAGCATTCGTCTCGGCGTTCATGTCGTTCTCCTGCCGGGTCCCCTGGGGCGGCCCGGCCAAGGTTGAGTGTACCTTCAGGCCCCCTTCCTGGCGGGCTGAAGTTCAATGGCGGAGGCTTCGCCTCCCTGCGCGGGCGAACCGACGTCGATCCTGACGGTCCGGCTGCGGCTTTCCGGTGCGGGTCGTACGAGGTCGATGTGCAGCAAGCCCTTGTCGAGGCTGGCCCCCACCACCTCGATGCCTTCGGCGAGGACGAACGCGCGCTGGAACTGTCGCGCGGCGATTCCGCGATGCAGATAAACCGCAGTGTCGTCCTCCGGCGAAGCCTGGCGACCGCGAATCGTCAACTGGTTGTCCTCGACGCCGATCGAGAGATCGTCGACGGAGAAACCGGCCACGGCGAGCGTGATTCGCAGGCCGTTATGGCCGACCTGCTCGATGTTGTACGGTGGATAACCCTCGGCCGAGTTCTTGGAGATCCTGTCGAGTACCTGCTCGAAATGATCGAACCCGAGCAACAGCGGCGAATTGAACAGTGACAGTCGCGTCACGCCACACCTCCCTTCTCAAGCGAGTGGCCTTGCCGCATGAACCGTAGCCCGCTTGGCGGCGCCCCGGACGGCAAGCGCGGTCCCGAAGAGACCCGCGATGATTACAATCTAGGATTTGCCCGCGTGCAATCAAGCGGCTGGACGCAGCGATGGAACGAGGTTCGGTGTATAGTTGGAGAGTGCCCGCACTGGCGGGATGGTGAAACGAGGGCCGCGATAAGGCGATGAGCGCCAGAAACGTCTCATCACTGTTCCAGCGCGAGGCGATCTTCGGCGAGGGCCGCCCGGCAGTGGTCATCGGGCTGAACGCCGTGATCATCACCGTTGCCGAGGAAGAGCCGCGGATCCTCGTCGTCAGGCGGGCGGACCACGCGCTGGCCGTCGACATGCCGTCGCGCGGGCTGGCCGAGGAGCCGCAGGATGCCCTGCCCTTCGGTCCTTTCGATCCACAGGTCCACCGGACGCTCGACCTCGGGGTGCGCGACTGGGTGGAGACGCAGACCGGACTGTCCCTCGGCTACGTCGAGCAACTCTATACCTTCGCCGACCAGTACCGCGACCCGAGGGAACTCGCGGGCGGCGGGCGCGTGGCGTCGATCGGATACCTGGCCCTGGTGCACCAGGGCACGCCCGGCGGCAGCGGCGACGCGATCTGGCGCAGCTGGCACGACTACATGCCCTGGGAGGACTGGCGTGACGGCCGGCCGGCCGTCCTCGACGAGGAGATCCTTCCCGGGCTGGAGCACTGGATCGAGGCGGCGCCCGACGCCAGTCACCGTAGCGCCCGGCTCGACCGGGTGGCTATCACCTTCGGCACCGAGGCCGGAGCGTGGGACGCGGAGAGGGTCCTCGACCGCTACCAGTTGCTGTACGAAGCCGGCGTGGTGGCGGAGGCTCGGCGCGACCGCGCCGCACGGATAGCCCT
The DNA here is from genome assembly GCA_040905765.1 of Acetobacterales bacterium. Lineage (GTDB taxonomy): Bacteria > Pseudomonadota > Alphaproteobacteria > JBBDQX01 > JBBDQX01 > JBBDQX01. The sequence continues at coordinate 8,106 of JBBDQX010000201.1, read as the reverse complement.
CGGCGGCACGTCGCAGGAAGACCTGCCCGACCAGCCGGCGCAGACCGGGCCGGGCCGGTCGATGGCGCTCGACCACCGCCGCATCCTCGCCACGGCCATGTCGCGAATCCGCGGCAAGCTGAAATATCGCCCGGTGGTGTTTGAACTGCTGCCGGCGGCGTTCACGCTTCTGCAGATGCAGCGGGTGGTCGAGGCGCTGTCCGGCGTCCGCCTGCACAAGCAGAATTTCCGGCGACTGGTCATCGGCAGCGGCCTGGTGGACGATACAGGCCGCGTCGAAGCCCGTACCGGCGGACGCCCCGCCGCCCTGTTCCGCTTTCGGCGCGAGGTCCTGCGGGAACGCCCGGCCCCGGGTGTGGGCCTTCCGGCGCTGCGCGGGGCCTGACGCCGGCCAGACCGGCAATACACAAGACTGTCACCCAACCGACATCCGCATCTTCCTGCCCTTGACAGCGGGCATGCTCACTCCGACTATAAGTCCCATGATATGCTCAAACTGAGCATAGAGAAGGATCCGTCGAGGGCCGGTTGCGTCACGACATTGGCGATGACCGGGGAGGAAACGGCCGGCGAATGCCGGCGCCTTTAGGAACCGGAAGGGCCAGTCAGATGGCAGTCGCAGAGGTGCTGGATTATACCCCCGCCAAGGCGAGGGGGACTGACCCGCTGTACCAGCGCGTGAAGCACGCGGTGCCGGAAATCGAGTGGCCGGTACACGCACCCTACGTGGCGGAGATCAACCGCCTGAAGAAGGAGCGCAACGCGGTCATCCTGGCGCATAACTACATGACGCCGGAGATTTTCCACTGTGTGGCCGACATCCGCGGTGATTCGCTGGCCCTGGCGCGCGAGGCCGCCGCGACGGACGCCGGGGTCATCTTGATGGCCGGCGTCCATTTCATGGCGGAGACGGCGAAGATCCTCAGCCCGGAGAAGACCGTGCTGATGCCGGACATGCGCGCGGGGTGTTCGCTCGCGGAGTCGATCACGGCCGCCGACGTCCGCCTGCTGCGCGAGCGCTATCCGGGTGTGCCGGTGGTCACCTACGTCAACACCTCCGCCGACGTGAAGGCGGAGTGCGACATCTGCTGCACCTCCGGCAATGCCAAGGAAGTGGTGGAGTCGCTCGGCGTCGACCGCGTGATCTTCCTGCCGGACGAATATCTCGCGAATTACGTCGCCCGGAATACCGACGTCGAGATCATCGCCTGGAAAGGCCATTGCGAGGTGCATGAGCGTTTCACGGGCGAGGAAATCCGGTCTTACCGCGACCGTTTCGACGGCCTGATCGTGATCGCCCATCCCGAGTGCCCGCCCGACGTTCTGGAGGCAGCGGACTTCGTCGGGTCGACCGCCGGCATGCAGAACTACGTCCTGAACGAGCGGCCGTCGCGGGTCCTGATGGTCACCGAGTGCTCGATGAGCGACAACGTCGCCAGCGGCAACGACGACATCGAGTTCATCCGGCCGTGCAACCTGTGCCCGCACATGAAGCGGATCACCCTGCCGAAGATCCTCGACTGCATGCGCAACATGGCACCCGAGGTGGAAGTCCCTGCCGAGACCGCGGCGCGTGCCCGGCGGGCGGTCGAGCGGATGCTCGAAGTCAAGCCGGCCTGACGCCGATGCCACATGCCCGTCTGCACCCGCTGCTCTACGAGCGGCTGGTGCGGGAGGCGCTGCTCGAGGATCTCGGCCGCGCCGGCGACGTCACCACCGACGCGGTCATTCCCGCCGATGCCACGGCACGCGCAGCCATCCTGTCGCGCGCGGATGGGCGCATAGCCGGGCTGGATGTCGCCCTTGCCACGTTCAGGGCACTCGATCCGTCGATTGTCGCCGACGTCGCCGTCGACGATGGCTGCGACGTCGCCAGGGGCGGCACCGTCGCCACGCTCGACGGCCCGGCACGGGCGTTGCTGACCGGGGAGCGCGTGGCGCTGAACTTCCTCGGCCACCTCTCCGGCATTGCCACGGCGACCCGGGACATTGCCGCGGCGGCCGGCCCGTTTCCGGGCCATATCGCCTGCACGCGCAAGACGATTCCCGGTCTGCGGATATTGCAGAAGTACGCGGTGCGGATGGGCGGCGGCCTGAACCACCGCTTCGGACTCGATGACGCGGTGCTGATCAAGGACAACCATATCGCCGTGGCCGGTGGCATCGCCGCCGCGATCGGGCGCGTGCGCGGCCATGTCGGACACATGGTCAAGATCCAGGTGGAGGTCGACACGCTGGACCAGCTCGAGGAGCTCATACCGCTCGGTGTCGATGCCGTGCTGCTCGACAACATGTCTCCCGAGACCATGCGCAGGGCCGTCGAAATGATCGGCGGCAGGATGATCGCCGAGGCGTCCGGCGGCATCACGCCTCAAAGCGTCGCGGCCGTCGCCGCATCCGGCATCGACCTGATCTCGATGGGCTGGCTGACCCACAGCGCACCGAACCTGGACCTGTCGCTCGACATAGCCGTCGACTGACGGTGCCTCAATAGCTTCGCGGTTCCGGTCCGGGTGCGGGTTCCGGCCGCCGCTCGTAGGTCCGCAGTTCGAACAGGGTCGTGCCGTCCGGCCGGTACTGCGGCCCCGCCAGCGCCGGCCGCCACCGCGCCGGTGGCAGCAACGGGAAATGACGGCCGCCCTCCCTGTCCTCGTCGACCAGCGCAAGGTAGACCCTGTCGGTCACCGGCAGGGCGAGCCGGAAGATCGTCGCGCCGCCGATGACCACCGCCTCCCGGGCGCTGAGCCCCTTCGCCAGCCGGGCACAGGCATTGTATGCGGCACTGATGGTGCTGCGCACCATCACGTCGCGGGGAAAGAACGCCGGATCCCGGCTGACCACGACGGCATCGCCCAGCGGCAGCAGACCGCCCAGCGCCTCGTAGGTCCGGCGCCCCATGATCAGCGGCTTTCCCTCCACCACCCGGCCGTACAGCCGGCACTCGGCCTCCCGGCGCCAGGGCACGTCCCCAACCCCGCCGATCACGGCGCGCCGATAGACCGTGGCGGCCAGGGCGAGGTCCATCGTCAGATGTCGCGGTCGGGCGGGAATGCAAAGGGCCGACCGGCAAGCCGGTCGGCCCTTGCGAAACTGGTGGAGCCACGGGGAATCGAACCCCGGACCTCTACAATGCCATTGTAGCGCTCTCCCAACTGAGCTATGGCCCCTTCGCCCGAACGCGGGCGTGACGTTTTCCGGACGCTTATATAGACGGCACCGGTCGCCGAACCAAGTCCCCAGAAGCTTGCCGGCGGCTAGATCTCCTCCTCTTCCTCCTCGCCGCTGGAGCCGAGGACATCCTCCGCGTCGTCGTCGAGATCTTCGTCGGCCTCCAGCAGATCCGCGTCGTCGTCGACTTCGATCTCCGCGTCGTCCGCCTCGGCCTCCGCAGGCACGACAGCGGCAGCGGGTTTGGCCGGCTTCTTCACGGGGGCGGGCTTCGCCGCCGCGGATCGCCGCGGCTTGGGCGCCGTCTCGAGTTCGAAGGCCTCGCCGCACTTCGGGCAGACGATCGGCTGGCGCTGCATGTCGTAGAAACGCGCACCGCAACTCTGGCATGCGCGCTTGGTGCCCCATTCAGGCTTGGCCACTTCCGCTCCTTCAGTCGAGTACGTCGATTGGTCCGGTATGGTCGGGCGAAAACGCGGTGCCTTTTCCACGTTCCAGCCCCGCCTGTCAAAACCAAAAATACGGTGGCCCGCAATGCCGAGCGGCCGATCGCTGGCCGACCCCCCTGCCCTGTGCTAGACCACGGTCGCTATCCTTCCGGAGACAGAGCGGCGCAGATGACCGCACATGCCCATCCCCGGCCACTCACCGCCCGCCGCGCCGAGCGGCTCACGGGCTGTCCCGACGTTCCGGGCGACAAGTCCATTTCGCACCGCAGCCTGATGTTTGCCGGCCTCGCGGTCGGTGAAAGCCGGATCACCGGCCTGCTGGAAGGCGACGACGTACTGCGTACGGCCGCGGCGATGCGGGCCCTGGGGGCGGACGTCGAACGCACCGCCGACGGCGTCTGGCATGTCGCCGGCCGGGGGGTGGGCGGTCTCGTCGAACCCGAGGACGTGCTCGATCTCGGCAATTCCGGCACGGGCGCGCGGCTGCTGGCCGGCATCCTGGCCAGCCATCCTTTCACGTCCTTCGTCACCGGCGACGCCTCGCTGCGCAAGCGGCCGATGAACAGGGTGATCCGCCCGCTGGGCGAGATGGGCGCCCGCTTCATCGCGCGTGAGGGCGGCCGCCTGCCGCTGGCGGTGATCGGCAGCGACGACCTGATGCCGATCCGCTACGAACTGCCGGTGGCGTCCGCGCAGGTGAAGTCGGCCGTCCTCCTCGCCGGCCTGAACGTGGCCGGAGAGACGTCGGTCGTCGAGCCGCAGGCGACCCGCGACCACAGCGAGAAGATGCTGCGCTTCTTCGGCGCCGACGTGCGGGTCGAGGAGGCGGAGCAGGGCGGACGTATCGTCACCCTGGTGGGCCAGCCGGAAATGACCGGTCGCGACCTGTCGGTGCCGGCCGATCCTTCGTCGGCCGCGTTCCCGCTGGTCGCTGCCCTGCTGGTGCCCGGCTCCCGCGTCGAGGTCAAGGGGTGCGGCCTCAACCCCCTGCGTGCCGGCCTGTTCGACTGCCTGCGCGAGATGGGCGCCAGGATCAACCTGACCAACCAGAGGCACGAAGGCGGCGAACCCGTCGCCGACATCGTCGCCGAGGCCGGTCCGCTGCGCGGCATCGAGGTGCCGCCCGAGCGGGCGCCGAGCATGATCGACGAGTATCCGATCCTCGCCGTCGCCGCGGCCTTCGCGCATGGCACGACGCGAATGACCGGGCTCGCGGAACTCCGTGTCAAGGAGACCGACCGCCTCGCGGCTACGGCGCAGGGACTGGCTGATTGCGGGGTCGAGGTCGAGGAGACGGCGGACAGCCTGGTTGTGCACGGCCGCGGCGAGCCGCCGGCGGGAGGCGCGCTGGTGCCGAGCCGGCTGGACCACCGCATCGCGATGTCGTTCCTGGTGATGGGGACCGCGTCCCGCGAGCCGGTCCGCATCGACGACGTCAGCTGCGTCGACACCAGCTTTCCGGGCTTCGTCGAGATGATGAACGCCATTGGCGCCGCCATGGGACCGGACGCCCTGGTCGGCGCCGCTGCCACCGCCTGACGGAATGGCAGGCACGACGGCGCAGGATCGCGCCGAACCCTTCGTCATCGCCATCGACGGTCCGGCCGCTTCTGGCAAGGGCACCCTCGGGCGGCGGCTCGCCGCGCACTACGGCCTTGCATATCTCGATACCGGCAGACTGTATCGCGCGGTTGCCGCGGCGGTGCTCGCCGCCGGCGCCGATCCAGGCGACGCCCGGGCCGCAGAGCAGGCGGCCCGGACCCTGACACCGGCGGCGCTGGAGGATCCGGACCTGCGCAGCGAAGCCGTCGGCAACGCGGCGTCCACCGTGGCGGCTATCCCGGCGGTGCGCGAAGCGCTGCTGGACTTTCAGCGCAGCTTTGCCGCGGCACCGCCCCCGGACTTCCGCGGGGCCGTGCTGGACGGCCGCGACATCGGCACGGTGGTATGCCCGCGGGCCCACCTCAAGCTGTTCGTGACGGCAAGCCCCGAGGTGCGGGCCGAGCGCCGGTATCGGGAACTGGTCGCTCGAGGCGAGACAGCGGACCGCGGAACCATCCTGGCCGACATCCTGCGGCGCGACCGTAAGGATGCCGAACGGTCGGTGGCCCCGCTCGCCGCGGCGGCGGACGCCCTCGCCATCAATACCGACGCGCTCGACGCCGACGCTGTCTTCGCGCTGGCATGCCGGCACGTTGACAGCCGGATCCCGAAGCCGACATAAGGAAATCCTTGACCCGTGGGGCCGAAACGCTATGACTCGCGCCCCTGAGCGGTCGCGCGGCACATGGCCGGCGCGCCCCTTTGATGCGACCTAGGAGCAACCGAGACGGGCCGCCGCGCGACGCGTGGCCGGCCAAGCCGTGCGAGACCCGCCGGACAGACCGGCCCGGCCGCGCGCCAACCCGTTAGTCACAAAGGTTTTTTCATGGCCCAAGGCACTGCCAATCCGACCGCGGCTTCCCTGTCCGGCGAGACCCCGCCGCCTGTGGAGGACTTCGCCAGCCTGCTCGACGAAACCTTCGGCGAGGAAGACCGATTCGAAGGAACCGTCGTCAGGGGAACCGTCGTCAATGTCGATGGCGACACCGTCACGGTCGATGTCGGCCTGAAGTCCGAGGGCCGTGTGCCGCTGCGCGAGTTCTCCAGCGCGGGTGAGGCCGTCGAACTGCAGCCCGGCGACGAGGTCGAGGTCTTCGTCGAGCGTTACGAAGACCGCAACGGCGAGGTGGTGCTGAGCCGCGAGAAGGCACGCCGCGAGGAGGCGTGGAACCTGCTCGAGAAGGCGTTCGCCGACAACGCGAAGGTCACCGGGGTGATCTTCGGCCGTGTCAAGGGCGGCTTCACCGTGGACCTGAACGGGGCGGTGGCGTTCCTTCCGGGTAGCCAGGTCGACATCCGCCCGGTGCGCGACATCACGCCGCTGCTCGGCACCCAGCAGCCGTTCCAGATCCTCAAGATGGACCGCTCGCGCGGCAACATCGTCGTCTCGCGACGCCAGGTGCTGGAGGAAAGCCGGGCCGAGCAGCGCTCCGAGCTGATCAGCAGCCTGAAGGAAGGCCAGATCCTCGACGGGGTCGTGAAGAACATCACCGACTACGGCGCCTTCGTCGATCTCGGCGGCGTCGACGGCCTGCTGCATGTGACCGACATCTCGTGGAAGCGCATCAACCACCCGACCGAGTCGCTGCAGATCGGCCAGACCGTCAAGGTCCAGGTCATCCGCTTCAACCCGGAGACCCAGCGCATCAGCCTGGGCATGAAGCAGCTCGAGGCCGACCCGTGGGACGGCATCGAGGCGAAGTACCCGGTCGGCACCAGGTTCAAGGGCCGTGTCACCAACATCACCGACTACGGCGCCTTCGTGGAGCTGGAGGCGGGTGTCGAGGGCCTGGTCCACGTCTCGGAGATGAGCTGGACCAAGAAGAATATCCATCCGGGCAAGATCGTCTCCACCTCGCAGGAAGTGGAGGTGATGGTGCTCGACGTCGATCCGGTGAAGCGCCGGATCAGCCTCGGCCTGAAGCAGTGCCTGTCCAACCCGTGGGAGGAGTTCACCGCCACCCATCCGGTCGGCACCGAAGTCGAGGGCGAGGTCAAGAACATCACCGAATTCGGCCTGTTCATCGGCCTGTCCGGCGACATCGACGGAATGGTCCATACCTCCGACGTGGCATGGGAGCGGAGCGGCGAGGAAGTGCTCGCCGACTTCAACAAGGGCGACATGGTCAAGGCCAAGGTCCTCGACGTCGACGTGGAGAAGGAGCGTATCAGCCTGGGCATCAAGCAGCTCAGCGACGATCCTTTCGCCAGCAGCACCTCTGAACTGAAGAAGGGCGACGTGGTAACCGTGACCGTTTCCTCCGTCACCGACGGCGGCATCGAGGTCGAAGTCGACGGCGCCTCGGGCTTCATTCGCAAGTCCGACCTCGCCCGCGACCGCAGCGACCAGCGCCCGGACCGTTTCGCCCCGGGCGAGCGCCTCGACGCGATGGTCACCCAGATCGACCGCGGCAGCCGACGCCTCCTGCTCTCGATCAAGCAGCGTGAGATTCGCGAGGAGAAGCAGGCCATGGCCGATTACGGCTCGACCGACAGCGGCGCCGTGCTGGGCGACATCCTGGGCGCGGCCTTGCAGAGGGCCGAGCAGGAAAAGGCGCGCAAGGAAGGCCAGGGCGGCAGCGACAAGGAGTAGCGCGGCGGCGCTGCGGGAACCGGGCGCCGGGAGGTCCGCTGAATGGCGCTCGAGTCCGACGTCATGGTCGACCGCCGCCGCCTCAAGCGGCGGCTGACCTTCTGGCGTATCGTCGCCGTGGTCGCCATCGTCGCCGGTCTGGTCGCGCAATTCGCCCGCTTCGGCGAGTGGGACGACGAGCCCTATGTGGCGCGCCTGACCGTCTCCGGCGTGATCGTCGCGGACCCGGACGTCCTTGCCGTCATCAACCGCGTCCAGCAGGACGACGCCGCGCTGGCGCTGATCGTGCATGTG
>JBBDQX010000200.1:0-20986 GCA_040905765.1 Acetobacterales bacterium | reverse complement strand
CGGCTCGACCAAGGAAGAGTGGAAGATGACGGTCGAGACCAAGAAGATCCTCGATACGAAGATCAAGGTGCACGCCACCTGCGTGCGCATCCCGGTGTTCATCGGCCACAGCGAAGCGATCAATGTCGAGTTCGCTCGGCCGGTGAGTGCCGAGGAGGCGCGCGAGATCTGGGAGCAGGCGCCGGGGATCGTCGTCTTCGACCGCCGCGCCGACGCCGGCTATGTGACGCCGGTCGACGTCGTGGGCGAGGATTCGGTCTACATCAGCCGGGTACGAGAGGACCCGACGGTGGAGAACGGCCTCAGCTTCTGGTGCGTCGCCGACAACCTCCGCAAGGGTGCCGCCCTCAACGCGGTACAGATCGCCGAACTGCTGGTCGAGCATCACCTCGAGAAGCAGCCAGCCTGAACGATATCGGGCCCGTCAGAGCCGGACTGCCTCGACGCGCCGGCTCGGCGCGGCCAGTTCGTCCTGGGCCGCCACCAGCGCCAGTTCCGCCCGGCCGAGCTCCAGCGTCCGGCGCAGGACGCCGTGGATGGAAGCGACGCTAAGCGCGCCGGCTTCGGACAGCGGCCGGCCCAGCAGCAGGTGGCCGAGCAGCAGCGCCGCGAACAGGTCGCCGGTGCCCGACCGGTGGCCCTCGATCAGCGGTGTCGATACCAGCCATGCATCGTGCCGGTCGGCCAGCAGCACGCCCACCGCGTCCGGCTCGTGCCGCAGGCTGGTGATCGCTACCTTGTCCGGCCCGGACCGCAGCAGGGCCGCGGCGGCGGCGCGGGCACCGTCCAGCGTGGTCGTGTCGACGCCGGTCAGCCGCCCTGCCTCGAAGGCGTTCGGCGTCGCGATGTCGGCGGCGGGTATCGCCGCGTCGCGGAAGAACCCGGCGATCGCTTCGGACACGTAGAGGCCCTTGTCGGCCTCCCCCATCACCGGGTCGCAGCAGTAGAGGGCGCGTGGATTGGCCGCGCGCGCCTCGGCGACGGCATCCAGCACCGTCGCGCCGAGGGCGGCATCGCCGAGGTAGCCCGACAGCACCGCCGCACAATCGGTCAGGGCGCCGCGCTCGGCCAGCCCCCTGACCACGTCGTGCACGGTGTCCGGCGACAGTCGCTGGCCCCGGACCGTCGGATAGGCGGCGTGGTTGGACAGCACCACCGTCGGCACCGGCATCACCTCGACGCCCAGGCGCTGCAGCGCGAAGGCCGCCACGGAATTGCCGACATGGCCGTAGGCGACGAACGACTGGATCGACAGGACGCTCATGTTTTCTGCGGGACTCCGACGCAAGCGGCGACCTTGCCACAGCCCCCGGCGGGTGCATAGTACGGGCCTCGTCGCGTCCCAGCAGGAGCCACCCATGTCCGCCACCGCGCGCCCCCGCCGCAGCGTCCTCTACATGCCCGGCGCCAATCCGCGCGCGCTCGAGAAGGCGAAGTCGCTGCCGGCCGACGCGCTGGTCTTCGACCTGGAGGACTCGGTCGCGCCGGATGCCAAGGCCGAGGCGCGCGACCGGGTCGTCGGCGCGCTGAAGCAAGGCGGCTACGGCGCCCGTGAACTGGTCGTGCGGACCAACGGGCTCGACACCGCCTGGGGCCATGCGGACCTCGTCGCGCTGGCGACGGCCGGGGCCGACGCGGTGCTGCTGCCGAAGGTGGAGGGCGGCGACACCGTGCGCAGCGCCGCCCGCATCCTGGAACGCGCTGGGGCGCCGGCCTCCCTCGCCATCTGGTGCATGGTCGAGACGCCGCGCGCGGTGCTGCGCGCCGAGGACATCGCAAGCGCCCATCCGCGCATGGCCTGCCTCGTCATGGGCACGTCCGACCTCGCCAAGGACCTCGGCGCGGCGCATACGCCGATGCGCCTGCCGATGCTGACCAGCCTCGGCCTCTGTATTCTCGCCGCCCGCGCCTGCGGCCTCGCGGTGCTCGACGGAGTCCACCTCGACCTCAACGACGACGAGGGCTTCGCGGAAAGCTGCCGGCAGGGCGCGGAACTCGGCTTCGACGGCCGCACGCTGATCCATCCGAAGACGCTGGCCGCGGCCAATGCCGCCTATGGGCCGGATAGGGAGCGCGTCGCCTGGTCGCGCAGGATCATCAAGGCGCATGACGATGCGATGAAGCGCGGGGAGGGGCTGGTGGTGGTCGACGGTAAGCTGGTCGAAAGCCTGCACGTCGAGGAAGCCCGGCGCACCGTCGCCCTTGCGCGCGCCGTCGCGAAGCTGGAAAAGCAGTCCGCGTGAGCGCGGGAACTGGACGGAAACGGGCAGCGGCGGTAGGGTTGCTGCCTTCCGGGGGAGTCCGCCTCCGCCGGCCGCGCCGCAAGGGTGCGGACGCCTCTTTCAATCCGAACGCCGCATATCGGCGTATTCGCCGACAGCAGCCGGACATGACGATATGACCGCAAGCAACCGACCGCTATCACCGCATCTGCAGATCTACCGCTGGCAGTGGACGATGACGCTGTCCATCCTGCACCGGGCCACCGGCGTCGCCCTTTCCGTGGGCGCATTACTGCTGGTGTGCTGGCTGCTCCAGCTCGCCGGCGATGGCGGAGGCTACCGCGGCCTGCAGGACTTCCTCGGCAGCTGGTTCGGCCGGCTGCTGCTGTTCGGCTGGACCTTCTCGCTGTTCTTTCACCTGTGCAACGGCATCCGGCACCTGGTGTGGGACGCCGGCTACGGCTACGAACTCGACACCGCCTACGCCTCGGCCATCGCGGTGGTCGCGGCCAGCGGCGTGCTGACGGTGCTGGCCTGGATCGCGGGCTACATGGCGATGGGGAACTGAGGATGCGCCGCATGTCGACTCCCCTCGCCCGCGTCCGCGGCCTCGGTTCCGCCCGTTCCGGCGCCGACCACTGGTGGGTGCAGCGTCTGACCGCCATCGCGCTGGTGCCGCTCAGCCTCTGGTTCATCTGGGCGGTGATCGCGCTGACCGGCGAGGCCCATGCGACGGCCCGCGCGTGGGCCGCCGAACCGTTCAACGCGGTGATGCTGGTCGTGCTCGTGATCGCCACCTTCCACCATGCGCAGCTCGGGCTGCAGGTGGTTATCGAGGACTACGTCCATCACGAGGGCGCGAAGATCGCCAGCCTCGTCGCGATGAAGTTCCTGTCGTTCGTGCTCGCGCTGGCAGGGGTCTTCGCGGTGGTGCGGATCGCGCTCGGGAGCTAGGGGAACCATGAAGTCCTACGAGATCATCGACCACACCTACGACGTCGTCGTCGTCGGCGCCGGCGGCTCCGGGCTGCGGGCGACGCTGGGCGCAGGCGCGGCGGGGCTGAAGACCGCCTGCGTCACCAAGGTATTTCCGACCCGCTCCCACACCGTCGCCGCGCAGGGCGGCATCGGGGCGGCGCTCGGCAACATGGACGAGGACGACTGGCGCTGGCACATGTACGACACCGTCAAGGGGTCGGACTGGCTGGGCGACCAGGACGCCATCGAGTACCTCTGCCGCGAGGCGATCCCGGCGGTCGTCGAGCTGGAGCACTTCGGCATGCCGTTCTCGCGTACCGAGGACGGCAAGATCTACCAGCGTCCCTTCGGCGGCCACATGAAGAACTTCGGCGAGGCGCCGGCGCTGCGTGCCTGCGCCGCGGCCGACCGCACCGGCCACGCGATGCTGCATACGCTGTACCAGCAGTGCCTCAAACACCGGGTGGAGTTCCATATCGAGTACTACGCCCTCGACCTCATCATGAACGACGAGGGGCGGTGCGTCGGCGTGATGGCATGGAACCTCGATGATGGCACGATCCACCGCTACAACGCCCAGATGGTCGTGCTGGCGACCGGGGGCTACGGCCGCAGCTACTTCTCCTGCACCTCGGCGCACACCTGCACCGGCGACGGCAACGCCATGGTGCTGCGCGCCGGCCTGCCGCTGCAGGACATGGAGTTCGTGCAGTTCCACCCGACCGGCATCTACGGCGCCGGCTGCCTGATCACCGAGGGTGCCCGCGGCGAGGGCGGCTACCTGACCAATTCCGAGGGCGAGCGCTTCATGGAGCGCTATGCGCCGACCGCGAAGGACCTCGCCTCGCGCGACGTCGTCAGCCGCGCCATGACCGTGGAGATCCGCGAGGGGCGCGGCGTGGGCGCGCAGACCGACCATATCATGCTGCACCTCGAGCATCTCGGCGCCGAGGTGCTGCACGAGAGGCTGCCCGGCATCACCGAGACGGCGCGCATCTTCTCCGGCGTCGACGCCACCAAGGAGGCGATCCCGGTGCTGCCGACCGTGCACTACAACATGGGCGGCATCCCGACGAACGTGTACGGCGAGGTGCTGCGCCCGACCGACGACGATGCCGACGCCACCGTGCCCGGGCTGATGGCTGTGGGCGAGGCGGCGTGCGTCTCGGTGCACGGCGCCAACCGGCTCGGCACCAACTCGCTGATCGACCTGCTGGTGTTCGGCCGCGCCGCCGGCGCGCGCTGTGCCGAAGTGGTGGAGAAGGGCGCACGCCCGCGCGGCTTCGCCAACGGCACCGGCGAGCATGCCGTCGCCCGGCTCGACAGGATGCGCCACGCCGACGGCGGCATGCTGCCGGCACGAATCCGCGACACCATGCAGCGCACGATGCAGGACAACTGCGCCGTGTTCCGCACCGACGAGGTGCTCAAGGAGGGCTGCGAGCGGATCGAGAAGACACATGCCGAGCTGGCCGACATCAGGCTGACCGACCGCTCGATGATCTGGAACAGCGACCTTGTCGAGGCGCTCGAGCTCGACAACCTGATGGGCAACTCGGTCACCACCATGTTCTCGGCCGAGGCGCGCAAGGAGAGCCGCGGCGCCCACGCCAACGAGACCTTCCCCGACCGCGACGACGTGAACTGGATGAAGCACACGCTGTCGTGGATGGACGAGAAGGGCAAGGTGACCCTCAAGTACCGCCCGGTGCACATGACCACCCTGACCAACGAGGTCGAGGTGATCGCGCCCCAAAAGCGCGTTTACTGAGCGCGTTTACGGCGTGCGTTTGCCGGGCGCCCCTGCTGATACGTTCCACGGAGACCGAGGACCATGGTCCAACTGACGCTGCCGAAGAACTCCAGGGTCCGCGAGGGCAAGACCCATGCCGCCGATGGGGACGCCAAGCAGCCCCGCAAGTTCAAGGTCTACCGCTGGAGCCCGGACGACGGCGAGAATCCCCGCACCGACGTCTACGAGATCGACCTCGCCGCCTGCGGGCCGATGGTCCTGGACGCACTGATCAAGATCAAGAACGAGGTCGATCCCTCGCTGACCTTCCGCCGCTCCTGCCGCGAGGGCATCTGCGGCAGCTGCGCGATGAACATCGACGGCACCAACACCCTTGCCTGCCTGAAGCCGATCGACGAGGTGAAGGACGAGGTCCGCATCTATCCGCTGCCGCACATGCCGGTGATCAAGGACCTGGTGCCCGATCTCACCCAGGCCTATGCGCAGCTCGAGTCGGTTGAACCCTGGCTGAAGACCAGTTCCGCCGCGCCGTCCGACACCGAGCGGCGGCAGAGCAAGGAGGAGCGCAACAAGCTCGACGGGCTGTGGGAATGCATCCTGTGCTTCTGCTGCCAGACCAGCTGCCCGAGCTACTGGTGGAACTCCGACAGGTACCTTGGGCCGGCGGTGCTGCTGCAAGCCTACCGCTGGATCGCGGATTCGCGCGACGAGGCGACGGGGGAGCGGCTTGATGCGCTGGAGGATCCGTTCCGGCTGTATCGCTGCCACACCATCATGAACTGCGCCAAGACCTGCCCGAAGGGGCTCAACCCGGCGGAGGCGATCGGCGAGATCAAGAAGTCGATCGTCGCGCGGCGGGTCTGACCCTGCGCGTGTCAGGCTGGCCGCTCAAGGCAACGGGCCGCCCTCGGGCGGCCCTTTTGCGTCCGATTGCGGCGACCTGAGGTGCTTGCCCGATGATGAACCTGCATTCCCGCCTGCTTGCCCGCGAGGCCGAGGGCAGGCCGTTGCGCGTCGGGCTGATCGGCGCCGGCAAGTTCGGCTCGATGTTCCTGTCGCAGGCCCGCACCACGCCGGGCCTGCACGTCGCCGCGATCGCCGACCTGTCGCCCGACCGGGCGGCCGCGGCGCTTGCGCGCACCGGCTGGCCGGCCGGGCAGGGCGGCGCCACCGGCCTGTCCGACGCGCTGGCGCGCCGCGCGACCTGGCTGACCGACGATGCCGCGGCGATGCTGTCGGCCGGCGGAATCGATGTCGCCATCGACGCCACCGGCGACCCGCATGCCGGCTGCGCCCATGCCGCGCTCGCCATCGACAACGGCGTGCACATCGTCATGGTCAACGTCGAGGCGGACGCACTGGCAGGCCCGCTGCTGGCGAAATGGGCGCGCGAGGCGGGGGTGGTCTATTCGCTAGCTTACGGCGACCAGCCGGCGCTGATCTGCGAGCTGGTCGACTGGGCGCGCAGCGCCGGCTTCGAGGTCGCGGGCGCCGGCAAGTGGACCAAGTACCTGCCGCACTACCATGGCTCGACGCCCGACACGGTGTGGGAGAACTACGGCTTCTCGCCGGAGCAGGTGGCGACGGGCGATTATAACCCGCAGATGTTCAATTCCTTCCTCGACGGCACCAAATCCGCCATCGAGATGACCGCTGTCGCCAACGCCACCGGACTGACGCCCGCCGAGGGCGGCCTGACCTTCGAGACCTGCGACGCCGAGGGCCTCGCCGAGCTGCTGAAGCCGCGCGGCGACGGCGGCATGCTGGAGCACATGGGGCAGGTCGAGGTGATTTCCTGCTTCAACTGGGACGGCACGCCTGCGGACGGCGCCTTGCGCTATGGCGTCTGGGTGACCTTCGCGGCCGCGTCCGACTACACCGCGCGCTGCTTTACTGAGTACGGCATCGCCGCCGACATGTCCGGCCGGTACGCGGCATTGTACCGTCCCTACCACATGATCGGGCTGGAACTCGGCGTCAGCGTCGCCCTGGCGGGCCTGCGCGGCGAGGCGACCGGCTCGGCGACCGGGTTCCGGGCCGACGTGGCGGCAGTGGCCAAGCGCGACCTCGCCGCCGGCGAGATGCTGGACGGGGAGGGCGGCTACACCGTCTGGGGCCGGCTGATGCCCGCCGCGCATTCACTGGCCGACGGGGTGCTGCCGATCGGCCTCGCCAAGGGCGTGCGGCTGCGCAACGCCGTGCCGGCCATGCATGCGGTGCGCTGGCAGGACGTGGATATCGACGACGCCGACCCCGCCGTGCGGCTGCGCCGCGAGATGGAGACCGTGTTCCGCGAGGCGCCGGCGTGACCGAGGCCGACGACGCGGAGACGCCGCTCGCCCGCTACCAGGCGATGGCCGGGGCGGGCGAGATCGTCGAGGACCCGGCGCAGCGCAGGGCGGTGGAGCGTCTCGACGACCTGCACCGGCGGTTGCGTGGCTATCGCCCGCCGCCGGCGCGGCCCGGCCTGCTCGGCCGACTGTTCGGCGGGCGGGAGGACGGGTTCCCCGGGGCGCAGGGCCTCTACATCCACGGGACCGTCGGCCGCGGCAAGTCGATGCTGATGGACCTGTTCTACGCCTCCGCGCCGGTGCAGCGGAAACGGCGGGTGCATTTCCATGACTTCATGCTGCAGGTCCACCGCCGGCTGCACGACTGGCGCCGCAGGCGCCGGGAGGGGGGCAGGCGGTGGCTGGAAGGCGACGATCCGATCCCGCCGCTTGCGCGCCGCATCGCCGACGAGGCCTGGCTGATCTGCTTCGACGAGTTCCAGGTCCACGACATCACCGACGCGATGATCCTTGCGCGGCTGTTCGGGGCGCTGTTCGACCACGGGGTGGTGGTCGTCGCCACCTCCAACACGCGCCCGGACGAGTTGTACAAGGACGGTTTGCAGCGCGAGAACTTCCTGCCCTTCATCGACCTGCTGAAGCGCCGCCTCGAGGTCTTCGCGATGGATGACGGGCGCGACTACCGGCGCGACCGGGTGCACGGCATCGATGTCTACGTCACGCCGCTCGGGGAGGAGGCCGAGGCGAAGCTGGACGAGGATTTCCGGATGCTCACCGACGGGGCGCGGCCCGATGCGGACGAACTGAAGGTGCAGGGCCGCACGATACCGGTGCCGGAGGCCGCGCGCGGCGTGGCCCGCTTCGATTTCGCGGCGCTATGCGCCCGGCCCCTCGGTGCGGCCGACTATCTGGCGATCGCGGAGCGGTACCATACGGTGGTGCTGTCCGGCGTGCCGCAGTTCGACTATACGTTGAAGACGGAGGGCGCACGCTTCGCCATCCTGATAGACGTGCTCTACGATCATCATGTTCGCCTCGTCTGTTCGGCGGCGGAGGAGCCCGATGCGCTGTACCTGCGCGACGGACGCTCGCCCGCAACCGACCGGACGGTGTCGCGGCTGATGGAGATGCGGTCGCGCGACTACCTCGACGCGCCGCACCTCGCGGCCGACGACGCGGGGCAGGGCGGAAGGGAACAGGCGGCGCAGTGACCCGGGTGCAGTGACCGGGCGCAGCCTTGCCCTGATCGGCGAATCGCAGTAGGTACGGCGGGATTTCGGCAGGACATAAAGGAAGCTTCATGGCTCGCAAGAAGATTGCGCTCATCGGCTCGGGGAACATCGGCGGCACGCTCGCCCATCTCATCGGGCTGAAGGAGCTCGGCGACGTCGTGATGTTCGACATCGTCGATGGCGTTCCGCAGGGCAAGGCGCTCGACCTGGCCGAGGGCACGCCGGTGGAAGGCACCGACGTGTCGCTTTCCGGCACCAACAGCTACGCCGGCATCCGCGGCGCCGACGTGGTCATCGTCACCGCCGGCGTGGCGCGCAAGCCGGGCATGAGCCGCGACGACCTGATCGAGATCAACTGCAAGGTCATCTCGCAGGTCGCGGACGGCATCAAGAAGCACTGCCCGAAGGCCTTCGTCATCGTCATCACCAATCCGCTCGACGCCATGGTGCACGTCATGCGCAAGAAGAGCGGGCTGCCGGCGGAACGCGTCGTCGGCATGGCCGGCGTGCTCGACAGCGCGCGCTTCCGCTATTTCCTGGCTGAGGAGTTCAAGGTTTCGGTTGAGGACGTCACCGCCTTCGTGCTCGGCGGCCATGGCGACGACATGGTGCCGCTGACCCGCTATTCGACCGTCGCCGGCATTCCGCTGCCGGATCTGGTCAAGATGGGCTGGACGACGAAGAAGAAGCTTGACGACATCGTGGCGCGCACCCGCAACGGCGGCGCCGAGATCGTCGGCCTGCTGAAGACCGGGTCGGCGTATTACGCGCCGGCGTCCTCCGCCATCGCGATGGCTGAATCCTTTCTGAAGGACAAGAAGCGGGTGCTGCCCTGCGCCGCCTACCTGACCGGACAGTACGGCGTGAAGAACCTTTACGTCGGCGTGCCCGTTGTCATCGGCGAGAAGGGTATCGAGAAGATCGTCGAAATCCAGCTCAATGCCAGCGAGCGCAAGATGTTCCAGAAATCCATCCAGTCGGTGCAGAGCCTCGTCAAGATCGCGGACGGCATGATCTGACGAGGGTTCGGCCGGCTTCGCGGGAGGGGGTCAGCGCGACGCCATGAATATTCACGAGTATCAAGCGAAGCAGCTGCTGTCGAAGTTCGGCGTCGCCGTTCCTCGGGGCGGCGTGGCGTTCTCCGTCGACGAGGCGTCGAAGGTCGCTGGCGACCTCGGCGGACCGGTCTGGGTGGTGAAGGCCCAGATCCACGCCGGCGGCCGCGGCAAGGCGGGCGGCGTCAAGGTGGTCAAGTCGAAGGACGACGTTGCCAAGGCAGCGAAGGAGCTGCTCGGCAAGGTGCTGGTGACGCCCCAGACGGGGCCCGATGGCAAGCAGGTCAACCGGCTGTACGTCGAGGAAGGCTGCGATATTGCGCGCGAGCTCTATCTCGGCCTGCTGATCGACCGCGACACCAGCCGTGTCACCGTGATGGCCTCGACCGAGGGCGGCGTCGAGATCGAGGAAGTCGCGGCCAGGACGCCCGAGAAAATCCTCAAGGTCGTCGTGCATCCGACCACCGGCCTGATGCCCTACCACGCCCGCCGGCTCGCCTTCGGCCTCGGCCTTGAGGGCAAGCAGGTCGGTTCGGCGGTGAAGTTCATGCTCGGCATGTACAAGGCGTTCACCGAGCTGGATGCCAGCGTGGTCGAGATCAACCCGCTGGTGGTGACCGGGGCCGGCGAGGTGATGGCGCTCGACGCCAAGATGAACTTCGACGACAACGCGCTGTTCCGCCACAAGGACGTCGCGGAGATGCGCGACGAGACCGAAGAAGACCCGGCGGAGATCGAGGCCGGCGAGCAGGGCCTCAACTACATCAAGCTCGACGGTGAGATCGGCTGCATGGTCAACGGCGCCGGCCTCGCCATGGCGACGATGGATATCATCAAGCTCTATGGCAGCGCGCCGGCCAACTTCCTCGATGTCGGCGGCAGCGCGACGAAGGAGAAGGTGACCACCGCCTTCAAGATCATCCTGTCGGACCAGAACGTGCGCGGCATCCTGGTCAACATTTTTGGCGGCATCATGCGCTGCGACATCATCGCCGAGGGCGTCGTCGCGGCGGCGCGGGAGGTCGACCTTTCGGTGCCCCTTGTGGTGCGCCTGGAAGGGACCAACGTCGAGCAGGGCAAGCAGATCCTCGCGGACTCGGGGCTGCCGATCATCTCCGCCGACAACCTGGCGGACGCGGCCGAGAAGGTCGTGAACGCGGTGAAGGAGGCAGGTTGATGGCGGTTCTCGTCGACAGCAGCACCAAGGTCATCTGCCAGGGTTTTACCGGCCAGCAGGGCACCTTCCATTCCGAGCAGGCGATCGCCTACGGCACGAAAATGGTCGGCGGCGTGACGCCGGGCCGGGGCGGTGAGACGCATCTCGGCCTGCCGGTGTTCGACACTGTTGCCGATGCGGTCGGGAAGACCGGCGCCACGGCGTCCGTGATCTATGTGCCCCCGCCGTTTGCCGCGGATGCCATCCTCGAGGCGGTGGATGCCGGGATTCCGCTGGTGATCTGCATCACCGAGGGTATCCCGGTACTCGACATGGTCAAGGTCAAGCAGGTGCTGGCGGGGTCGACGTCGCGGCTGATCGGCCCCAACTGCCCGGGTGTGATCACCCCGAACGAGTGCAAGATCGGCATCATGCCGGGCCACATCCACAAGCGCGGAAAGGTCGGGATCGTCTCGCGCTCGGGTACGTTGACCTATGAGGCCGTGGCGCAGACGACGGCGGCCGGGCTCGGGCAGAGCACCTGCATCGGCATCGGCGGCGACCCGGTCAACGGTACCAATTTCGTCGACTGCCTGGAGATGTTCCTCGGCGATGACGAGACCGAAGCGATCATCATGATCGGCGAGATCGGCGGCACCGCCGAGGAGGCCGGCGCCGAGTTCCTGAAGAAGAACAAGGTGAAGAAACCGACCGTCGGCTTCATCGCCGGCGTCACCGCCCCACCCGGCCGTCGCATGGGCCATGCCGGGGCGATCATCGCCGGCGGCAAGGGCGGCGCGGGTGACAAGCAGGAAGCGATGCGCAGCGCCGGCATCCGGGTCGCCGACTCGCCGGCGGCGCTGGGCACCACGCTGGTGGAGCTCCTGAAGGGTTAACCGCGTCCATCGGGGCGCCGCGCGGCCCGGATTTGGGTCAGAAAGACGAGAGGGAACGGCCAGAGGCCGGGCGAGTTCATGGCATCCGGGGTTGAACACGGCTCCTTTCTGTACGGCGCGAACCTGACGTTCATCGCCGAACTCTACCAGCGCTACCTCGAAGGCGACGGGTCCGTCGACGCGAGCTGGCGCAGCTACTTCAACGAGCTCGGCGCCGAGGGTCGCCAGGTCCTGAAGGACATCGACGGGCCGAGCTGGGGACGCGACCGGTCGAAGGTGATCGGCCAGACGACCAACGGCCAGGCCCTGCCCGCCCATCCCAGCGCCGCGGCCGAGGGGCTGAGCAAGGAGCAACTCCGCGCCGCGGCGATCGACTCGATCCGCGCGCTGATGCTGATCCGCAGCTATCGCGTGCGCGGCCATCTCGCGGCGAAGCTCGATCCGCTCGGCCTCGAGGAGCGCGGCTCGCACCCGGAGCTGGAGCCCGCGAACTACGGCTTCACAGAAGCCGACATGGACCGCGAGATCTTCATCGACATGGTCCTCGGGCTGCAGTCGGCGACGCTGCACCAGATCATGGATGTCCTGCGCCAGACCTACGGCGGGCACATCGGCATCGAGTTCATGCACATTCAGGACCCGGACCAGAAGGCCTGGTTGCAGCGCCAGTTCGAGAATACCGAGTACCGCAGCCAGTTCAGCGCCGAGGACAAGATCGACATCCTCGAGCAGCTCACGCGCGCGGAAGGCTTCGAGCGCTTCCTGCACGTCAAGTACGCCGGCACCAAGCGCTTCGGCCTCGATGGCGGCGAGAGCACGATGGTCGGACTGGAGACGATCCTCCGGCAGGCGGCCGGACTGGGCGTGCACGAGCTCGTGCTCGGCATGCCGCATCGGGGCCGCCTCAACGTGCTCGCCAACTACCTCGGTAAGCCGTACCGGGCGATCTTCTCGGAGTTCCAGGGACTCTCCGCCCATCCGGAGGAGGTGCAGGGCTCCGGCGACGTGAAGTACCACCTCGGCACCTCGACCGACCGCGAGGTCGGCGGCGAGAACATCCACCTGTCGCTGACCGCCAACCCTTCTCATCTCGAAGCCGTCGACCCGGTGGTGCTGGGCAAGGTTCGGGCCAAGCAGGACCAGCTCGGCGATCTCCAGCGCCGCCAGGTGATGCCGCTGCTGATGCACGGCGACGCCGCCTTTGCCGGCCAGGGGCTGGTCGCCGAGATCCTCGACATGGCCGGGGTCCGGGGCTACCGCTGCGGCGGCACCATCCACTTCATCATCAACAACCAGATCGGCTTCACGACGGCGCCGGGCGAGGCGCGCACCGGACCCTACTGCACCGAGTGGGCGAAGCTCGGCCAGGCGCCGATCTTCCACGTCAACGGCGACGATCCCGAGGCGGTCGCGCACATTTGTCGCATCGCCACCGAATTCCGGCAGAAATTCCAGCACGACGTCGTCATCGACATGTACTGCTACCGGCGCTTCGGCCACAACGAGGGCGACGAACCCGCGTTCACCCAGCCGCTAATGTACGAGCGCATCAACAGCCACCGGTCGGTGCGCGAGACTTATGCGAAACAACTCGTCGACGAGGGGGTGCTGACCCAGGCACAGGCCGACGAGATCGACAGCGGTTTCCGCAGTCAGCTTGAGCAGGAGTTCGACGCCGCCGGCGGCTACAAGCCGAACAAGGCGGACTGGCTGGAAGGCAAGTGGAAGGGGCTGGCCACGGAGCAGGAAAGCCTCGAGGAGCACGAGGACACTGCCGCGCCGATGGACCTGCTCATGGAGGTCGGCCGCGCCATCACCGAGCCCCCGGAGGGGCTGGATGTGCACCGCAAGATCATTCGCCAGATGGAGGTCAAGCGGAAGAACCTCGAGGATGGCAAGGATCTCGACTGGGCCATGGGCGAACTGCTCGCCTACGGCACCCTGGTGTGCCAGGGCAAGCCGGTGCGGCTCAGCGGCCAGGATTGCGGCCGCGGCACCTTCTCGCACCGCCATGCCGAACTGACCGACCAGAAGACGGGCGAGCGCTTCGTTCCGCTCAACCACATCCGGGCCGGGCAGGCTCGTTTCGAGGTCTGGAACAGCCCGCTGTCGGAGGCGGGCATCCTCGGCTTCGAGTACGGCTACAGCAGCGCCGAGCCGCATGCCCTGGTGTTGTGGGAAGCGCAATTCGGCGATTTCGCCAACGGCGCTCAGGTCATCATCGACCAGTTCATCGCTTCGGCCGAGGCCAAATGGCTGCGGCTGTCGGGCCTCGTCATGCTGCTGCCGCACGGCTACGAGGGACAGGGGCCGGAGCATTCATCCGCCCGGCCGGAGCGTTACCTGCAGCTCTGCGCCGAGAACAACATGCGTGTGTGCAATGTCACCACTCCGGCCAACTACTTCCACGCCCTGCGCCGGCAGGTGATGAGCAACATCCGCAAGCCGCTGATCGTGTTTACGCCAAAGTCTCTGCTGCGGCACAAGCTGTGCGTCTCGACGCTGGAGGAGATGGGGCCGGGCACCTCTTTCAGGCGCGTCTTCGACGAGATCGACAAGCTCAAGGCGCCTTCTTCGATCAAGCGCGTCGTGCTGTGTACCGGCAAGATCTACTACGACTTGCTGCAGGCGCGCCGCGACAGGGGCATAGATGACGTCGCGCTGGTGCGGGTGGAGCAGCTCTACCCGTTCCCGCGCCGCACCCTCGGCAAGGTCCTGAAGCGCTATCCCAAGGCCGAAGTCCTGTGGTGCCAGGAGGAGCCGGAGAACATGGGCGCCTGGACCTACATGGACCGGCGGCTGGAGCGGGCGCTGGTCGAGGAGGCCGGGCGCAAGAATGCCCGCCCGCGTTATGTCGGCCGGCCGGAGGCCGCCTCGCCGGCCACGGGCTCGGCGAAGCGTCATGCGGCCGAGCAGGAGAAGATCATCGACACCGCGCTGACCCTGGACTGAGTCCGGGGCGAGACAGAGTCACCAAAAGGTCGGAGCAGGACAGGACATGGCGACCGAGATCAAGGTTCCCGCACTCGGCGAATCGGTCACCGAGGCGACCGTCGCCAAGTGGCTGAAGAAGGAGGGCGACGCCATCGAGCGCGACGAGCCGCTCTGCGAACTTGAGACCGAGAAGGTGACGCTCGAGGTCAACGCGCCGGAGGCCGGCACGCTATCGGAGATCCGCGCCAAGGAGGGCGCCGAGGTCGCGGTCGGCGCCGTGCTCGGCGTCATCGGCGAGGGCGGCGGCGCGAAGGCCGGCGGCGAGAAGCAAGAGAAGAAGGGAGAGCAGCCGAAGCCCGCGAAGGCCGAGGCGAAGCCGGCGCCCGGGAAGCAGGAGCAGTCCAGGGAAAAGACGGAGCCCGCCGCGGATCTGTCGCCCGCCGTGCGCAAGCTGGTCGAGGAGAACGACCTCGACCCGTCGGCCATGGAGGGCTCCGGCAAGGACGGGCGCCTGACCAAGGGCGACGTGCTGGCGCACATCGAATCCGGCGGCAAGCAGCAGCCGGCGCAGCCCGAGGCAAAGGAAGCCGCGCCGAAGAAGCAGCGCGAGCCGGACGAGCGTGGCGAGGAGCGGGTGCGCATGAGCCGGCTGCGCCGTGCCGTCGCTGCCCGCCTGAAGGAAGCGCAGAACACCGCGGCCATGCTGACGACCTTCAACGAGGTCGATATGACCGGCGCGATGGAGTTGCGTGCCCGCTACCGCGAGAGCTTCGAGAAGAAGCACGGCGTGCGGCTCGGCTTCATGTCGATCTTCGTCAAGGCCGCGATCGTCGCGCTGAAGGAGTTCCCGGCGGTTAACGCCGAGATCGACGGCGACGAGATCGTCTACAAGAACTATTACGATGTCGGCGTCGCCGTTGGCACCGAGCAGGGCCTCGTCGTGCCGATCATGCGCGACGTCGACAGGCTCGGCTTCGCCGACATCGAGAAGAAGATCGGCGAACTGGCCGGGGCGGCGCGCAACGGCAAGCTGACGATGGACGACCTGACCGGCGGCACCTTCACGATCACCAACGGCGGCATCTACGGCTCGATGCTGTCGACGCCGATCCTCAACCCGCCGCAGTCGGGTATCCTCGGCATGCACAACATCGTAAAGCGGCCGATGGTGCTGGGCGACGAGATCAAGGTGCGGCCGATGATGTATGTGGCGCTCAGCTACGACCACCGCATCGTCGACGGCCGCGAGGCGGTCTCCTTCCTCGTTCGCATCAAGGAATGCGTCGAGGATCCGGACCGCATGCTGATCGACATGTAGGCCCACAGCCGCGGACGGAACCATGAGCGAGAACAGCTACGACGTCGTCGTCATCGGCGGAGGACCTGGCGGTTACGTGGCCGCCATCCGGGCCGGACAGCTCGGCCTCAAGACCGCCTGCGTCGAATCGCGCGGCGCCCTTGGCGGCACCTGCCTGAACGTCGGCTGCATCCCCTCCAAGGCGCTGCTGCAGAGCTCGGAACTCTATGCCGAGGCGGCGCACGGGCTGCAGGAGCACGGCGTCAAGACCGGCAAGGTCTCGCTCGACCTGGCCGCGATGATGGCGCGCAAGGACAAGGTCGTGGGCGACCTGACCAAGGGCGTCGAGTTCCTGTTCAAGAAGAACAAGGTCGACTATCTGAAGGGGACCGGCCGCATCGCCGGCAAGGGCCAGGTCGAGGTCAAGCCGGAGAAGGGCAAGGCGCAGACGATCTCGGCGAAGCACATCGTCATCGCCACCGGCTCCGAGAGCACGCCGCTGCCGGGCGTCGAGGTGGACGAGAAGCGGATCGTCAGTTCCACCGGCGCGCTGGCGCTGTCCAAAGTGCCGAAGCACTTGGTGGTGATCGGCGGCGGCTACATCGGTCTCGAGATGGGCACGGCGTGGCGGCGGCTCGGCGCCGAGGTCACGGTGGTGGAGTTCCTCGACCGCATCGTCCCCGGCATGGACGGCGAGATCTCGAAGCAGTTCTACCGCCTGCTGCAGCGCCAGGGCATGAAGTTCCACCTGTCGACCAAAGTGACCGGCGCGAAGGCCTCGTCTAGGGGCGTCTCCCTGACGGTCGAGCCGGCGAAGGGCGGCGAAAGCCGGACGCTGGACGCCGATATCGTGCTGGTCGCCATCGGCCGCCGCCCCTACACCGACGGTCTCGGCCTCGATGAGGTCGGGGTGGCGCGCGACAAGGCCGGCCGGGTCGAGGTAGACGACCGCTTCCGCACCGGCGTCGAGGGCATCTACGCCATCGGCGACGTCATCCGCGGGCCGATGCTGGCCCACAAGGCGGAGGAAGAGGGCGTCGCCGTCGCCGAACTGATCGCCGGACAGGCCGGTCATGTGAACTACGACGCCATTCCGGGCGTGGTCTACACTTGGCCGGAAGTCGCCGTGGTCGGCCGCACCGAGGAGCAGCTCAAGGAAGCGGGCGTCGAGTACAAGGTCGGCAAGTTCCCGTTCTCGGCGAACAGCCGGGCGCGCGCCAACGGCTTCACCGACGGGCTGGTGAAGATCCTCGCCGACGCGAAGACCGACCGGGTGCTCGGCGCGCACATCATCGGCCCCGATGCCGGCACGCTGATCGCGGAGATCGTCGTCGGCATGGAATTCTCGGCGGCGGCGGAGGATATCGCCCGCACTTGCCACGCCCATCCCAGCCTCAACGAGGCTGTGAAGGAGGCGGCGATGGCCGTGGCGGGGCGCGCGATCCATTCCTGACGGGGGGCAATCCCGCGGCCTGGTGACGACGCAGGGACGCCGCCGCTCGCGCCTGCAGCGGATCGGCATCCTCGTCGCCGGCTGGCTGATGATCCTGCTCGGCATCGTCGGGCTGGTGCTGCCGTTCCTGCAGGGGATCCTGTTCCTCGCGATCGGCGTCTACCTGCTGTCGCTGGAAAGCGTCTGGGTCAAGCGTCGGCTCGATCGGCTCGAGCAGCGCTATCCGCAGCTCTACACTACGCGCGAGAAGGCACGGCTGCGTGCCGCGCGCGTGGCGCGGCGCATCCGCGCCCGAGTCCGCCTGCTGCGTCGCCGCTAATCGGCCGCGACTCGCCGGCGGGCGCGCGGATGATGCTCCCGGTGGACCTTGCCGAGGCGCGCCGCGTCGACCTCGGTATACCGCTGCGTCGTCGACAGTGACGCGTGCCCGAGCAGTTCCTGGATCGTCCGCAGGTCGCCGCCGCCGGCCAGCAGATGGGTGGCGAAGCTGTGCCGCAGCGCATGCGGCGTCGCCGTTTCGGGCAGGCCGAGCGCCCGGCGCAGGTCGCGCAACCGCCGCTGCACCACCCCCGCCTGCAGCCGCTTGCCCCGCACGCCGCGGAACAGCGGCGATTCCGGCGTCATCGCGAACGGGCACAATGCGAGATAGTCGGCCACGGCGGCGCGCGCCACTGGCAGCAGCGGAACCACCCGCTGCTTGCGGCCCTTGCCGCGCACCGTCATGGCGTCTCCGGCCGGGCGGTCACGGTAGTCGAGGCCGAGGGCTTCCCCGATGCGCAGCCCGCAGCCGTAGAGCAGCACCATGACCGCTGTGTCGCGAGCGGCCACCCAGGGCTCGTCCGACAGTTCGCCGATCTCGTCCACCACCTCGGCGGCCTCCGCCACCGTAAGGGCCTTCGGTACAGAACGCGGCAATCGCGGACCGCGCACCGATTCGACGGCGTGGTTGCGCGCCCTTCCGGTTCGTTCGAGGAATCGGAGGAAGCTCCGCAGCACCGACAGGGCCCGTGCGCTGGATGTCCGCGCCGCGCCGGCACCCAGGCGCATCGCCAGATAGGCGCGGAAGTCGCCGGTCTGCAGCGTGGCGAGCGCCCCCATGTCCGCCGGTTCGCCGAGATGGTTCGTGAGAAAGTCGAGGAAGCCGTGCAGGTCGCGCAGGTAGGCGGCGACGGTGTGCGGCGAGGCCTGCCGTTCGTCGGCGAGCCAGCGTCGCCAGTCCTCGATCGCAGCGGCGACGTCCGCCTGACGGGTCGTCGTCCCGCCGCCGCTCAAGCCGCCGGCGCCAGGGCGCTCATCACGCCGCGCAGGCAGATATCGAGCACGGTGCCGAGGAAGGCGAGATGGTCGGTGGCGCGGCCCGGCCTGAAGTCCTCCGCCGAGCGCGAGCCGAGCGCCAGCAGCCCCGGCGGGTCGCCCTGCAGCGCATCGAGCCGGACCGCGCCTGCCGAACTGGCGAGGCCGGCGGCCTCGCCGAACAGCATGCGGGCATCGTCTCGGACCTCGATCAGCTCGACCTCGCGTCCTTCCGGCAGCACGCGCCCGACATCGCCCTGGTCGAGCCAGCGTACCGGCAGGCCGACGAGCGCGATCCGGGCCTCGTCCGTCTTCTCGAAGCACAGCGAGACGGCGTCGATGTCGAGATGCATCGGCAGGTCCGCGGTCAGCGCCTCGGTCAAGGCGTCGCGGCCGTGCGCGCCGATCAGCGCCAGCACGGCGGCCTGGGTGCGGTTCTGATTCGACAGGTAGGCGCGGCTGGCGTCGATCAGTTCCTGCCGCGATTCCTGAAGCCGGGCGATCTCGCCCCGCTGCTGGCGGATCAGGTAGGACTGCAGGTCGACGACGCCCTCCTCGGCCCAGCGCCTTGGTGGTTCCAGCACGGCGAGAAGCTCGGGCCGGAGACCGAGGAAATCGGGATGGCGGCGCAGGAAGGCCTCTACCTGCTCGGCGGTCGGTTCGGCCTCGGGTGGGCTGGAAGCGGCGCCTTCGCTGGACTTCTTCGCCATCCGGCGCGCCTCAGGCGGACCGCGCCGCCGCGATGCGCGGCGTGCCGGCCTCGTCCAGGATGGTCTGGCCCGTCTTCTCCCAGTCGGCAAGGAAGGCTGCAAGCCCCTTGTCGGTCAGCGGATGGGCGAACAGCTGGCGCATCACCGAGGGAGGGAGGGTGACCACCTCGGCGCCGAGACGCGCCGCGGCCACGACATGCGCGGGCCCGCGCACCGACGCGCCCAGTACCACGGTCTGCAGCTTCGGATAGTTGCCGAAGATCTCGACGATCTCGGCGATCAGTTCCATGCCGTCGGCCCCGATGTCGTCGAGCCGGCCGACGAACGGCGATACGAAGGTGGCGCCGGCCTTCGCGGCCAGGATCGCCTGCGCCGCGGAGAAGCACAGGGTGACGTTCACCATGGTACCTTCGCTGCTCAGCGCCTTGCAGGTCTTGAGCCCGGCGGGCGTAAGCGGCACCTTGACCGTGACGTTGTCGGCGACGCGGGCGAGATAGCGGCCCTCGGCCAGCATCGTCTCGTGGTCGGTCGCCGCCACCTCGGCGCTGACCGGCCCCGGCACGACCTCGCAGATCTCGGCGAGGACGTCGACGAAGCGGCGACCGGTCTTTGCCACCAGCGACGGATTGGTGGTCACGCCGTCGACGAGGCCGGTCGCGGCGAGATCCCGAATCTCGTCGATTTCGGCCGTGTCGATGAAGAATTTCATGCTGTGTCCCCGTGCTCGGTCCGTCTGGCAAGATGCCGTTGCGGTGCGCCGCAAAGCTCGTAGAGTTTAACCAATGCGCCCACCGCCCGCCACCCGATCCGCGCCGCCATGCCGCAAAAACACAATATCTGGGGTGGCCGTGCGGCTGCCGCTACCCGTTCCGACCCCCTTCGACTACGCGACCGGCGAGTTCGATCCCTCTGCGCTGCCGGCCGGTGCCTATGCCGTGGTGCCGTTCGGGAAGCGCCGGGCGGTGGGGGTCGTGTGGGGCGCGGCGACAGGGCAGGTGGCGCCGGAGAAGCTGAAGCCGCTTGCCGCGCTTTCCGACCTGCCGCCGATGCCGGCCGAGCTGCGTGCCTTCGTCGAATGGGTTGCCGACTACACGCTGTCTCCCGTCGGCAGCGTATTGCGCATGGCGATCAGCGTGCCTGCGGCGTTCGAGCCGCCTGCTCCCGCCACCGGCTGGCGTCGCGCGGCGGCCGATCCCGCTGCCTCCGGCCTGCGCTGGACGCCGGGGCGCCGGCGGGTTTGGGACGTGGCGGAGGGACCGGCCCGCGGCGCCGCCGAACTGGCGCGGCAGGCCGGCACCGGCACCTCGGTGGTGAAGGGCCTCGCCGCCGCCGGCCTGCTGGAGGCGGTGGCGCTGCCGCCGATCCGTTTCCGGGTGCCGGACCCGTCGCTGCCCGGCCCCGCCCTGTCCGATGCCCAGCGCGACGCGGCCGGATCGCTGTGCCGCATGGTGGAGGATGCGGCGGCGGCGCGGGAGCCGGGGCCGCCGGCGCTGCTTGACGGCGTTACGGGCTCCGGCAAGACCGAAGGCTATTTCGAGGCGATCGCCGAGGCGCTGCGGCAGGGCCGGCAGGCGTTGGTGCTCCTGCCCGAGATCGCGCTGACGGCGCAGTGGCTCGGCCGCTTCGAGACGCGCTTCGGCTGCCGGCCGGCGCAATGGCACTCGGACCTGACGGGGGCGCAGCGCCGCGCCACCTGGCGCGCCGTGGCGCTGGGCG
>JBBDQX010000199.1:17254-21972 GCA_040905765.1 Acetobacterales bacterium | reverse complement strand
CGTAGTAGGTCTGCGTCAGCAGGCTGCCGCCGGGCGACATCAGCGGCACGGCGCGGCGGCACGCGGCGGTGAAGGAGTAGCACGACACCATCAGCGTCTTGTGGAAGTTGTCCGCTGTGGTGTCGAGGTACTTGCCCTTGAGCTGGTCCTTGTCGGAGAAGGCGATGGCGTGGACGAGGAAGTCGAGCTGCCCCCAGCGCGTCCCGATTTCCCCGAAAGCCGCGTCGAGGCTGGCCTCGTCGAGCACGTCGCAGGGCAGCACGATGTCGGAGCCGAGCGATTCGGCGAGCGGCATGATTCGCTTGAGCAGCGAGTCGCCCTGGTAGGTGAAGGCCAGCTCGGCCCCCTGCGCCGCCGCGGCGCTGGCGATTCCCCAGGCGATGGAACGGTCGTTGGCGACCCCCATGACCAGGCCACGCTTGCCGGCCAGCAGGGGGTTGGGAAGGCTCATCCGGGCAGGACTCCGAAGGGATAGATGCAACAGGCCGCAATCTACACCAAATATTGGGTCACGCAACACGCCGCGACCCGCCGCCGGCAACCGGCGACGGGCCCGCGTGCGGGATGGCGCCTACTGGATCTTCCAGGTCCCGTCTGGCTGCCGGCAGGCGGTGCCGTAGGCCTGTTCGGTGGCGCCGCCGACCGTGACGGTCTGCTGGAACTCCCGGCAATACTGCCCCGAGGCCGTCTGGACGGCCGGCTTCGGGGTGACGGTGCCATAGTTGCCCGAGTCCGGATTGCGCCAGGTCGCGGTGGTGCCGGAGGGCTGGGTCTCAAGCGTATTCTGGGTGGTGCGGGACATCGCGATCTTGTCGGCGCGGTCCAGCGACTTGCCGGCCTCGTTGCCGACCAGCGCACCCAGCACGGCGCCGGTGGCGATGGCGACGTCGCGGCCTCTACCGCCGCCGATCTGCGCGCCCGCCACCGCGCCGGCGACGCCGCCCAGCACCGTACCGAGGCCTTCCTTCGGCCCCGGCTCCTGCGCGCAGGCGGTAACCAGAAACAGCGCCGCAACCGCCGCCACGCAGGCCCGGCCGCCGGACTTGAGAATATTCATGACTTTCCTGCCTCTCGCTTCGCTATCGCTGCCTGTACCGAACCACCACCAAGCACGCCCTCGCACGACAAACTACAAGCACATTTGAATGCACTTTTAAAGATAAATCGTTTCTCCAAGCATTCAAGATGTGGTGATCCGCCGGCCGTTTCCAGAGCCGGCGTCAGATGCTATTACGCCGGAGCCGCGGCGTGAATGGCCTCGTTCGGGGCGCGACCGCTGCCTGATGCGCTTGCCCGGGGAAAAGCAGCCATGTCAGACCTCGTTCGCGAGGAGCCGGTCACCCTGTTCCAGGAATGGCTGAAGGAGGCCGGAGAGAGCGAGCCGAACGATCCCAACGCGATGGCGCTGGCGACCGTCGACGGCGAGGGGCGCCCCTCGGTGCGGATGGTGCTGCTGAAGGGCGTCGATGCCGGCGGTTTCGTCTTCTACACCAACCTGCAGAGCCGCAAGGGCGACGACCTGGCCGGCAATGCGAACGCGGCGATGTGCTTCCACTGGAAGACGCTGCGCCGGCAGGTGAGGGTGGAGGGCGCGGTCAGCGCGGTGACCGACGAGGAGGCGGACGCCTACTTCGCCAGCCGTGCGCGCGGCAGCCAGATCGGCGCCTGGGCGTCCGAGCAGTCGCGCGAATTGCCGACCCGCTTCGAGCTGGAGAAGCGGATCGCCAGCTATACCGCGAAATTCAACATCGGCAGCGTGCCGCGGCCGCCGCACTGGTCGGGTTTCCGCCTTGCGCCGCGCCGCGTCGAGTTCTGGCGCGACCGCAACTATCGCCTCCACGAGCGGATCGTCTACAGCCGCGAGGGGGACGCATGGACGACGCGCTGGCTGTTCCCCTGAACCGGACCCCCTCCGCGCCGGCCCCGTGCTGACACCGGCCTCATGCTGACGGAGGACCAGGACGATATCCTCGACTTCCTCGCCCGGCCGGAGACCCACGGGCTGCGGCCGGGAGACGAGGTGCGCCGGATCGACACCCACATCTCCGCTGTCTTCGTCGCCGGCGACGACGTCTACAAGCTGAAGCGGGCGGTCAGGTACTCCTACCTCGACTTCTCGACCGCCGAGCGCCGCCGCGCCGCCTGCGAGGCCGAGGTGCGGCTGAACCGGCGCACCGCCCGGCCGCTGTACCACGGCGTGGTGCCGCTGGTGCGGACCGTGCGGGGCGACCTCGCGCTGGCCGGTCCGGAGGCGGGCGGCGATGGCGAGCCGGTCGACTGGCTGGTGCACATGCACCGCTTCGACGACGACACCCTGTTCGACCGGCTGGCGGCGGACGGGCGGCTGAACGACGCGCTGGTGCGCCGGCTGGCGGACACGGTGGCCGGCTTCCACGAATCGGCGGAGGAACGCCGCGACCACGGCGGCGCGGCCGGCCTGCGGTGGGTCATCGAGAACAACGCGGAATGCCTCGGCGATGCGCCGGCGGGCCTTTTCCTGGCGGAGACCGTGGCGGCGGTCAATTACCGCTCGCGCGAGGCGCTGGAGCGGGTCGGCGCGGCGCTCGACCGGCGGCGCGAGGAAGGCCTGGTGCGGCGGTGCCACGGCGACCTGCACCTCCGCAACATCTGCTTGTGGGAGGGGCAGCCGACGCTGTTCGACTGCATCGAGTTCAGCGAGAGCATCGCCTGCATCGACGTGCTCTACGATCTCGCCTTCCTGCTGATGGACCTGGAGCACCGCGACCTGCGCCGCTTCGCCAATCTGGTGATGAACCGCTACCTGCTGCGCCGGCGCGACCTCGACGGGCTGGTCGCGCTGCCGCTGTTCATGGCGACGCGGGCGGCGATCAAGGCGCATGTGACGGCCTCGGCGGCGGAAACCGCCGGCCCGGCGCAACAGGAAAAGCTGCATGAGGAAGGGCGGCGCTATCTCGATCTCGCGGCGGCCATCCTCGAGCCGCAGCCGGCACGGCTGGTCGCCGTCGGCGGGCTGTCCGGCTCCGGCAAGAGCACGCTGGCCCTGGCGCTGGCACCGCTGCTCGGCGGCGCACCCGGGGCGCTGGTCGCGCGCAGCGACGAACTGCGCAAGGGGATCATGGGCGTCGGTCCGGAGACGCGGCTGGGGCCCGAAGGCTACCGGCCCGAGGTCGGGGAACGGGTCTATGAGGCGTTGGGCCGCAGCGCCTTCGCGGGACTGCGGGCCGGCCGCTGCGTCGTCGCCGACGCCGTGTTCGCCCGGCCCGACGAGCGCATCGCCATCGAATCGGCCGCGCGCGAGGCCGGCGCGACGTTCACCGGCATCTGGCTGGACGCCCCCGAGACGGCGCTGGTCGAGCGGGTGGAAGGCCGGACCGGCGACGTATCCGACGCCGACGCCGGGGTCGTGCGCCGGCAACTGGGTTACGAGACGGGGCGGATCGACTGGCACCGCATCGACGCCGGGGCGGGGCCGGAACGGGTCCTGGAGGCGGTGCGAACGCTTCTCGGCTAGTTGCTGCGCGCGGTCCGGTACTGTTGTACGGGGCGGGAGGCGGGCCGTATATTAGCAATGCTGAAACGGCGGCGCGTCCGGCGGGCAGGGCCGGCGCACGACGAACCGGAAACCGGCGACGCACCCCCAGGCGGCACCTGTCCGCCCACACAGAGGTCGAGGGAAGACGATGGACATTCGGACGATCCTGCTGCCCTTCACGTCCACGCCCGGCGACAAGGCCGCGATGGAACTGGCGTTCGTGATAGCGAACAAGTACCGGTCGAACGTGCATGGCCTGCACGTCCGCATGGACCCGCGCGACATCGCGCCGCTGGCCGGGGAGGGCCTTTCCGGCGCGATGATCGAGGAGATGATGGAATCCGCCGAGAAGGAGGGTATGGAGCACTCCTCCGCGGCACGGCGGATGTTCGACGAGTACTGCAAGTCGAAGGGTATTCCCTTCGTCGAGGAACCGCCGGGACCGGGCGGCGTGAGTGCCTCGTGGCATACCGAGATCGGCCGCGAGGAGGACGTGGTCTCGTGGCACGGCCGGCTGCACGACATCATCGTCATCTCCCGCCCCGCCGAGGGACAGGAGAAGTCGACCACCGAGGTCGTCCACGCGGCGTTGATGGACGCTGGACGGCCGCTGATGCTGGCGCCGCCCGAGGCGCCGTCGGACATCGGCAAGCGCGTGGCGGTGGCCTGGAACGGCAGCCGCGAGGCCGCGAAGTCGATCGCCGCGGCCCGTCCGATCCTGATGCAGGCCGACGAGGTCTATATCCTGACCGCCGAGGAAGGCTATTCGCACGGCCCGGGCGCCGCCGACGTCGCCCGCTACCTTTCCTGGTACGACGTGCGGCCGGAGCTGCGCCAGTTCGGCGGCAGCAGCCCGCAGGACATCGGCGGCTCGCTGCTGTCGAAGCTGAACGAGCTCGGCGCCGACATGCTGGTCATGGGGGCCTACACCCATAGCCGGCTGCGCCACCTGATCCTCGGCGGCGTCACCAGCCACGTCGTGTCCAACGCCATGATGCCGGTGTTCATGCACCGCTGAGCGGCAACACGGCCTCCAACGATAGACGCCCGGCCGGGCTACCCGCGCCGGGCGTCGTCTTTCAGGGCCGGGATATCAGGCGGGGCCGGGATATCAGGCGAGCTGCGGCGTCGCCCCGCCGGGATGGAGGCGGCGCGACGGCTCCGCCGCCCGCCGGCTGGGGATGGGTGTCGGCGGCCGGGTCAG
>JBBDQX010000199.1:0-17244 GCA_040905765.1 Acetobacterales bacterium | reverse complement strand
CACGGCCTTCAGGCCGTGGCGCTTCCATTCCTCGCGCAGCGCCTGCACGAGGTGGTCCATCATCGCGTCGGTGTGCACCGGGCTCGGCGTGAGGCGCAGGCGTTCGGTGCCGCGGGCGACGGTCGGATAGTTGATCGGCTGGATGTAGATGCCGTGGCGCTCCAGCAGCGCGTCGGTCATGCGCTTGCACAGGGCCGCGTCGCCGACCAGCACCGGGACGATGTGGCTGTCGGACGGCATCACCGGCAGCCCGGCCTCGCGCAGCCGGCGCTTCAGCGTCGCCGCACGCTCCTGGTGCCGCTCGCGCAGGTGGTTCGACGCCTTGACGGTGCGGACGCTGGCCAGCGCGCCGGCGGCGACGGCCGGCGGCAGCGCCGTGGTGAAGATGAAGCCGGCGGAGTACGACCGCACGAAGTCGACGAGCGCGGAGGAGGCGGCGATATAGCCGCCGAACATGCCGAACGCCTTCGCCAGCGTGCCCTGAATGATGTCGACACTGGCGAGCTGGCCGTCGCGCTCGGCGACGCCGCCGCCGCGCTTGCCGTAAAGGCCGACGGCGTGCACCTCGTCGAGGTAGGTCAGGGCGTTGTACTTCTTCGCGACGGCGCAGATCTCGGCGATGGGGCCGAAGTCGCCGTCCATCGAGTAGCAGGATTCGAAGATCACCAGCTTCGGCCGCTCATGCGGCTGCGCGGCGAGCTGCTCCTCGAGGTGGGCGACGTCGTTGTGGTGGAAGATCTGCTTCTCGGCGCGGCTGAAGCGCACGCCGGCGATCATCGAGGCGTGGTTGAGCGCGTCGGAGAGGATCAGGCAGTCCGGCAGGTGCGCCGCGATGGTGCTGATCGCCGCCTCGTTGGCGGTGTAGCCGGACGTGAACAGCAGCGCCGACTGCTTGCCGTGCAGGTCGGCGAGCTCGTTCTCCAGCATCACATGGTAGTGGTTGGTCCCCGAGATGTTGCGAGTGCCGCCGGGGCCGGCGCCGCAGCGCTCCACCGCCTCGCCCATGGCCGACAGCACGTCCGGGTGCTGGCCCATGCCGAGATAGTCGTTGGAGCACCAGACCGTGATGGTGCGCTCGCCGCCCGCGCCGTGCCAGGTGGCGGTCGGGAACGAGCCCGCGCAGCGTTCGAGATCGGCGAAGACGCGGTAGCGGCCCTCCGCCTTCAGATCCTCGACACGCGCCTCGAAGAAGGCCTTGTAGTTCATGGCGGCATGCTCGCCCCGGGGGGGCGCAATTGCAAGCGCGAAAACGGGTTTCAGGCGCCCCTTGCGAGCTCCCCGGAGCGCTGCAGCATGCCCAGGACCTCGTCCAGCGTGGCCTGGAAGCGCTCACACATCTGGTCGATCTCGTTGCGGTCGATCACCAGCGGCGGAGAGAAGGCGAGGGTGTCGCCGATCGCCCGCATGATCAGGCCGTGCCGCTGCGCCGCCTTCATCACGTTCGGGCCGACCTTGAGCTTGGGATCGAAGGGGATCCGCAGCGGGCCGTCCTTCATCAACTCGACGCCGGCGATCAGGCCGATGCCGCGGACATTGCCGACCAGCGGGTGGCCGGCGAATCGCTCCTGCAGCTGCTTTTGCATGTAGGGGCCGACGTCGCGGACATGGCCGACGATGTCGATCTCCTCGTAGATCTTCAGCGTCTCGACGGCGACGGCGGCCGGCACGGGGTGGCCGGAATAGGTGTAGCCGTGGCCGAAGATGCCGAGCTTCTCGCTCTGCGACACCATCACGTCGTAGACGCGGTCGTTCACCAGCAGGGCGGAGATCGGCAGGTAGGCCGACGACAGCGCCTTGGCGCAGGTGATCATGTCGGGCTGGAGGTCGTAGGTCTGGCTGCCCCACATGTTGCCGGTGCGGCCGAAGCCGGTGACCACCTCGTCGGCGACGAACAGGATGTCGTGCTTCTTCAGGATCGCCTGGATCTTCTCGAAGTAGGTCCTCGGCGGGAGCATCACGCCGCCGGCACCCATGACCGGCTCGGCGAAGAAGGCGGCTATGGTCTCGGGGCCTTCGTCCTCGATCAGCTTCTCGAGGTCGGACGCGCAGCGGTCGGCGAACTGCTCCTCGCTCTCGCCGGCCTCGGCGACGCGGTAGTGGTGCGGGCAGGTGGTGTGCAGGAAGTGTCCGCTCCTGAGCGGCAGGTCGAAGTCGTTGTGGATCGGCGGCAGGCCGGTCAGGCTGCCGGTGGCGATGGTGACGCCGTGGTAGGCCTTCTGCCGCGAGACGATCTTCTTCTTCTCGGGCCGGCCGAGCGCGTTGTTGTAGTACCAGCAGAGCTTGATGGCGGTGTCGTTCGCCTCGGAGCCCGAGTTGGCGAAGAACGCCTTCGACATCGGGACCGGCGCGATCGCCATCAGCTTCTCGGCGAGGTCGATCATCGGCTCGTGCCCGCGCGCGGCGAAGCCGTGGTAGAACGGCAGCTTGCGCATCTGGCGGACCGCCGCCTCGACCAGCCGCTCGTTGTCGAAGCCGAGCGCGGTACACCACAGCCCGGCCATCGTCTCGATGTATTCGGTGCCGTCCTCGTCCCAGACGCGGACGCCCTTGCCGCGGCTGACGATCAGCGGTCCCGACTGGCGGATGCCGGCGAGGTCGGTCTGCGGATGGAAGACGTGGGCGATGTCCCGCGCCGCGGGCGAGTTGGCGAGCGGCTTGTTCATGTCATGATTCCCGTGTCGGCGGCGCGGCGGTCGGGGCCGCGCGTTTCCCGGCCATGTCGGCGCACCTTATCGCCCCGGCGGGTCCGGATGAAGGAGGAGGTGGCCCGGATCATCGTGCGGCGGGCGGAATCGCCGGAGGCGACCGCCGGCGCGTGCCTGCCCTGCACGGTGCGCCATCCGGCCCGCTATTGCGGCTTCGCTTTCCGGCGTCCCGAGCGGGCTTTCTTCAACCCGGGGGGCAACCTCCGACGGCTTTCGTGCGGCGAATGCGTCTGGCCGTGGATCCAGCGCTCTTCCCTGGCCCGCACTTCGACGGATCGTGGCCGGATGCCCGCGTCCTCCAGCTCTGCTTCCCGCTCGAGCGCTTCCAGTGCAGCGGTGACATCCTCCGGCGCGACCGCGAGCAGGCGTTCCCGGTCCACGCCCAGCGCATCTATGCGTGCGCGAAGGCAGGAAGGCAGCATCTCCGCCACCCTGGCGCGGTCGGCGGCGGTCGCATGACCTTGCATGCGTGCGCGAACATAGGCCTGAATTGTCGCGCCCGATTCGTGTTCCTGCGTATTCGACATCCTAGCACCGAAAAACTGCGAAATTTCCTGCGCATTTGCCGGGGGTGTCGGCTGTCGCCGTCACACGCTCGCCGGCCGGAATACGCAATTGCGCGATATGCGCCGTTGTCAAAGTCGGTGTCGTGAAGCGATGGCGTTCTTTCGGGAGCCTTCTTGTCAGCGGTTCCCGTCTTCTTCCGAGGCCTCGCCGGCCTGCGGGTCGTCGTCCGCATTCCTGGGCTCGATAGGCACAGGGCCGGAGCCGAACGGGTTGAAACCCGAGTCGCCGTCGAGCGGGTGGTGCGCCTTGGTCCTTCGTGAGGTCATCTCGTTGCCTTGTGGTCGCGCGCCGGGCATCGCCCGGGGCGGCAGTCGATTCGGTAATGTTCCCGGTGCACATCCGCGGCGAAGCCTGCGGTGGTGCCGTGTGCGAACCCGCATGATGGAGTCGCGAACGCGGCGGGGCGCCCCGCCGCGGGTCGAGGAAGCCCAAGCAGCAAAAAGATTATAGCGCGAAGCGGAGCGGGTTTGTAGTCCTGTGCCCTGAAAACGGCTTGCATGCCCATCCTCCCCCATCCGGCAAGCCACGGCGCCTCCCATGATCCGACCCTATCTCGACCTCCTGCGCCGCGAGCCCGCGGTGCTTGTCTTCGGGATCCTCTGCGCTTTCCTGTCGGCCCCGGGACAGACCTTCTTCATCTCGCTGTTCCTGGGCGACGTCGCCGAGACTGTAGGGGTCGGGGCGGCCGAGATGGGGTCGCTCTACCTGCTGGCGACCATGGGCGCGGCGACCTTGCTGCCGGTCACGGGGCCCTGGATCGACCGGCTCGACCTGCGCTGGTACGTCGCCTTCGTCCTCGTGGCCCTCGCCGGAGCATGCGCGGCGATGGCCGGCGCGAACGGGCCCCTCGGGTTGCTCGCGGGCTTCCTGCTGCTGCGGCTGACCGGCCAGGGCCTGATGACGCACATCGGCGTCACCTCCGTGGCGCGGTATTTCACGACACGCCGCGGGCAGGCGTTGGCGCTGGTGGCCGTGGGATTTCCTCTCGCGGAAGGCATTCTCCCGGGGATCGCCGTGGCGCTGATCTCCGCCATCGGGTGGCGCGAGACCTATCTTGCCGTAGCCACCGCGGTTCTGCTTCTCGCCGCGCCGGCTCTCGTCCACCTCGCCGGTCGCGTTCCGGCATTCGCCCGACCGCCTGCCGACACGGCAACCAGCCCGAGGCCGCGCCTGCTGGACGGCTTCAGGATCGTCGCCGGCACACGCTTCTTCCGGTGCGCGCTGCCGATCCTCCTGTTCATGCCGTTCACCTCGACCGCCCTGATCTTCCACATCCAGGCCATCGCGCAGGACAAGGGCTGGCCCGCGGGGCTGGTGGCCTTCGGACTCATCGCCTACGCGGTCGGCCATCTCGCCGGCCTCGCGGTGTCGGGCGGCCTCGTCGACAGGCTGGGCGCGCGCGCGATGCTGCCGCGAATGAACCTGCCCTTGCTGATCGGCGTGGCGGCACTGGGCGCGTTCGACGCCCAGGCGGCCGCCATCGTCTTCTTCGGCCTGAACGGGTTCTCGGCCGGCCTCGTCGTCACCGCCGTGGGGGCCGTATGGGCGGAGGTCTACGGCGTCTCGCGCCTCGGCACGATCCGCAGCTTCGCCGTCATGCTCATGGTCGCGGGCACCGCCCTCGGCCCCGCAACCATAGGCATCCCGATCGATGCGGGCGTGGGTATAGGCTGGATCTGCGCCGGCCTCATTCTGGCCGGTACCGCCGCGGCGCTGCTGGCGGAGCTGGAGCGGCGCGCCGGCCCCTAGACGACTTAGCCCTCGCCAGC
Source organism: Acetobacterales bacterium (assembly GCA_040905765.1). Classification (GTDB taxonomy): domain Bacteria; phylum Pseudomonadota; class Alphaproteobacteria; order JBBDQX01; family JBBDQX01; genus JBBDQX01. The sequence goes on along the minus strand of JBBDQX010000199.1, from coordinate 12,203 downwards.
CTCCTGGCCGAAGTAATCGATGCCGAGCCGGGTGTCGCAGCTGATCAGCGTCTTCTGGAACTCGTCCATCGAGCCGTGCAGGTCGGCGTCGTCGAACAGGCGACTGGCGGCACGGCGGCGGACGTGGGCCGAGAGCTCGCGCAGGATCGCGCGTAGCGGCGGGCTGATCCTGAGGCCGAATTCGCTGTGCAGGCGCTTCAGGTTGAAGTCGACGCCCTGCACGCAGGCGGCCATCGAACGCGGGAAGCGCCGGTCGAACATCAGGAACGCCGCGACGTTCTGCGGCGTGGTGTCGCCGGGATGGGTGCGACGGAACGCGTGATAGCCGGAGGCGAGGCGCAGCACCGAGTTCCACTCCCCGGAATCGATCGGGCCGATGCCGTCGTCCGAACGCGACAGGACACGCCGGTAGGCGATGTCGATCAGCCGCGAACTCTGGTCGGCGCGTTCGAGGTAGCGGCCGAGATAGGCGAAGCGCAGCGCCTGGTCGCGGTACAGCGTGCCTTCGACCACGCCGGCGTGGGTCTGGCACGCCTCCTTGATGGCGTCGCAGGCGCGCGACAGGTTGCCCGGCATGTAGTCGGTGCGCTTCAGCCGCATCAGCCGGTTATGGAAGACGTTGAGCTGCACCCACATCTCGGTGCTGACGATGTGGCGGATCGACCGCGCGTTCTCCCGCGCCATGCGCACCGCCGACACGACCGAGGTCGGGTTGGCGGCGTCGGCGACGTAGAAGTGCAGTACCTCGTTGGCGGAGGCGCGCTTGTGCCTCTTGAAGAAGCGCTCCTCGTCGGAATTGAGCTGCAGCACCGGCAGCCAGTCCGACGTACCGGAGGAGTCGCGCGCGAAGGTCTCGTTGACATCGAGGATGCGGGCCACGTTCTCCGCCCGCTCGACGTAGCGGGCCATCCAGTAGGCGTTCTCGGCGAACCGGGAGAGCAGGCTACTCAAGGACCCAGGTATCCTTCGATCCGCCGCCCTGAGACGAGTTGACGACGAGCGAGCCGCGCGGCAGCGCGACGCGGGTGAGGCCACCCGGCAGCACCCAGGTGCGCCGGCCGGTGACGGCGAACGGCCGCAGATCGATGTGGCGCGGCTCGATCCTGTCGCCGATCAGGGTGGGGGCGACCGAGAGCCGGATCATCGGCTGGCTGATGTAGTTCTCCGGATCCGCCCGGAGCTGCCTGCGCAGTTCGGCCAGTTCCGCCTTGCTGGCGCACGGGCCGATGACGACGCCATAGCCGCCGGCCTCGCCGACCGGCTTCACCACCAGCTTGTCGAGGTTGTCGAGGGTGTAGGCGAGACCTTCCTTCTCACGGCAGATGTGGGTGTCGACGTTCGACAGGATCGGTTCCTGGTCGAGGTAGTAGCGGATGATCCGCGGCATGTAGGCGTAAACCGCCTTGTCGTCCGCGACGCCGGTGCCGACGGCGTTGGCGAGGGTGACGTTGCCCTTGCGGTAGGCCTGGAAGAGGCCCGGCACGCCCAGCTTGCTGTCGCGGCGGAACGCCTTTGGATCGAGGAAGTCGTCGTCGATCCGCCGGTAGATGACGTCGACGCGCTCGGGACCGGCGGTGGTCTTCATGAAGACCCTGTCTTCGTCGACGAACAGGTCGCCGCCCTCGACCAGCGGGACGCCCATTTCGCGGGCGAGGAAGACGTGCTCGAAATAGGCCGAGTTGTAGACGCCGGGCGACAGCAGGGCGATCTGCGGCGTGCGGCGGCGCGGCGGCGCGATTTCGAGCAGGGCCTGGCGCAGGCGGTGACCGTAGTTTTCCACCTTGCGGACCGGGATGCCCTCCATCAGGTCGGGGAAGGAGCGCATCATCAGGTGCCGGTTCTCAAGGACGTAAGAGACGCCCGAGGGGCAGCGGCCGTTGTCCTCCAGCACCAGGAAGCGGCCCTCGTCGTCGCGCACGATGTCGGTGCCGCAGATATGAACGTAGGTGCCGTGCGGCACGTCGACGCCCTTCATCTCCGGGCGGTAGTTGGCGTTGCCGACGACGAGGTCGCGCGGCACCACGCCATCCTTGAGGATCTTTCCGCCGTGGTAGATGTCGTGCAGGAACGCGTTCATCGCCGCGACGCGCTGGGTGACGCCGGTCTCGATGCGGCGCCAGTCCTCGCGGTTGATCACGCGCGGCACGATGTCGAACGGCAGGATGCGGTCGATCTGCCGCTCCTGGCTGTAGACGGTGAAGGTAATGCCGAGGTTGTACAGCTCGGCCTCGGCGTCGGCGGCGCGGCGGCGCAGCTTGCGCGCGCTCATCCTCAGCAGCCGGCTGCGGATGCGGCGGACGACGGGGTCGGTCTCCGCCTGTTCGTCCGACATGGCGCAGAAGAAGCCGCCGGGGGCGTAGGAGGCGAACGGCGCCGCGCCCTGGCGCGTCGTGCCCTTGCGCTTCGTGGCCGGGGTTTTCGTCTTCGCCGTGGTCATCGGCGCGTTTTCCGCGCTTGGACTGTGTTGTCTGGAGCCTCACCCATGTCCCCGAGCGTAACCGCTGCGGCGGCGCTCGGCTAGAGGGGAGCCGCCTTCGCCGTCTCCTCCAGCGAATTCGCGGGTATCACGTCGACCGCCACGTCCAGCTCCTGCGCCGCGCCGCCGACGACCACGCCGCGCACCGGGCTGACGTCGCCGTAGTCGCGGCCCCAGGCGAGGGTGACGTGCTCGTCGCCGGGGATCAGGTTGTTGGTCGGGTCGAGGTCGACCCAGCCGGCGCCGGGGCACCAGAGCGACACCCAGGCGTGCGAGGCATCCGCGCCGACCAGCCGCTCGCGCCCCTCCGGCGGCCGGGTCAGCAGGTAGCCGCTGACGTAGCGAGCCGGCAGGCCGAGCTGCCGCAGGCAGGCGATCTGCAGGTGCGCGAAGTCCTGGCAGACGCCGTGCCGGTTGGCGAGGATCTCGTCGACCGGCGTGTCGATGGCGGTGACGCCGCTGTCGTAGCGGAACTCGGCATGGATGCGCGCCGTGAGGTCGATCGCGGCCTCCAGCACCGGGCGGCCGGGCAGGAAGCTGGCGCGGGCGTAGTCGGAGACCTCCGGCCCGGCGACGACATAGGGCGACTCGAAGGTCATCTCGTAGGCGGCGAGCCCCTCGGGCGAGAAGTCGTCGCGCAGCGCCTCCTGGACGTCCTCCCACGGTACGGTCGAGTCCGGCTCCGGCGGCGCCACGGCGTTTACCTCGACGACGCTCTCCGCCTTGATCGTGAGCCGGCGGTGCGGCGTCTCGAGGGTCAGGAACTGCACCGTGTTGCCGAAGAAGTCGAGCCGCCGCGAGACGATCTCGGGCTTCGGCTCGACCACCAGCCTGTGGCGGTGGCAGGTCTGCGTGCCGGTCGAGCGCGGCGTAAGGTGGACGAGGTGGCGCGCCAGGCTGACGTCGCTGCCGTACTTGAACTTGTTGCGGTGCGAGACGACCAGGATCACGGCTTGCCTCCACGGCCGCGCCCGCGCGCGTAGGCACGGTCGGCGTACAGCACCTCGACATGGGCGAAGTAGGTGTTGGCGATGACGTTCGAGATCTGCGGCAGGCGCTCGATCAGGCGCGTCAGCAGGGCGTCGAGGGGGCGCGCGCCGCCACCCTTGCGCTCGGCGCACAGGTCATGCACGTCGGCCAGCTCGAGGCGCGTCAGCAGGTCGCGCAGGATGCGCTGCTCCGGCGCCAGACCGAAAGCCTCCTCGCCGCGCGGCAGGGCGCGGAGGCGGTCCTCCAGCCGGCGGAGCTGGAACAGGACCGAGCGCGGGTTGCTGTCGTCGACCAGCAGCAGGTCGACCACCGGCGCGAGCTGCGGCGTGCTGATGTAGCGGGTGCGGTAGGTGATGGCGCAGTCGGCCAGCTCCAGCAGCAGCTCGAGGGTGCCGCGGCGCTCGCCCTGCCGGGTGAGCAGCAGCGCGTCGAGCAGCATAGTGCCGTGCAGCGCACGCTCGACGCGGCGGCCGATGTCGAGGAACGTCCAGCCCATGCCGCGGGTCATGTTCTCCATTTCCATGCCGCTGAAGGCCGAGACGAGGGTGACCATCTCGTCGAGGTTGGCGCGGGCGGTCTCGATCTCGATGCCGAGGGCGGGCTCCTGCCAGACGGCGTGGTCGTTGAGCCGGCTGATGATGCGCCAGGCGTCGGCCGACAGCCTGTCGCGCACGCGCGTGCCGGCGGCGAACAGGTTGCCGATGGTCAGCCGCAGCCCCTCGGTGAAGCGCGGGTCGACCGGGCCGCCTGCCGCCCCGGCCTCGTGCTCCTCCTTGGCGGCGCTGTCGATCAGATCCTCGGCCACCAGCACGTCCATCAGCAGGCGGAGCTGGCGGCGCCCCTGCTCGGGATCGGCGTCGCCGACGAGGCGGGCCAGCAGCGCGCGCAGTAGCCGGATGATGCCCTCGGAGCGCTCGGCGTAGCGGCCGAGCCAGTACAGGTCGTCGGCGGCCCGGCTGGGCAGGGCGGTGCCGCTGCGGCGCAGCGGCGCCGGCTCGTCCTCCGACGGCAGCAGGCTGAAGCTGCCGACCGGACCCTCGGCCATCAGCCATGCGTCCTTGCTGCCGTAGCCTTCCTGCATCGAGATGGTGCGGGTGTCGTGCTGGCTGGCGACGCGCGTCAGCCCGCCCGGCATGACGATCCAGGAATCGCCGACCGCGGCGACATAGGCGCGCAGCACCACCGAGCCCGGCCGCAGGACCTCGCCGTCGAACACCGGGGCGGTCGACAGCGTCACCGTCTCCTGGCCGACGAAGTCGTAGCCCCGCGCGCGGATGCGGCGGATCAGGTCCTCGCGCTGGCCGGCCGTCAGCTCGGCGCCCATCACCGGCGGCGTCTCGGCGCGGCCGGGCAGCGGGCGGAACGCCTGGCGGACGACGAGGGAGTCGAGCCGGTCGATCACCGTCTGCGCCGCCTTCTCGTGGCCGCACCACCAGGTGGCGACGTTCGGGATGATCAGCTCCTCGCCGAGCAGGTGACGGCAGAGGCCGGGCAGGAAGCCCATGAATCCCTGGCTCTCGACCACGCCGCTGCCGAGCGCGTTGGCGATGGCGACGTTGCCGGCGCGCGCCGCCTGCACCAGCCCCGGCACGCCGATGGCCGAGGTCTCGCGCAGCTCCAGCGGATCGCACCAGTCGTCGTCGACGCGGCGCAGGATCACGTCGATCTGGCGCAGGCCGGCGACGGTCTTCATGTAGACCCTGCTGTCGCGCACCGTCAGGTCGCCGCCCTCGACCAGAGGAAAGCCGAGGTAGCGGGCGAGGTAGACGTGCTCGAAGTAGGTCTCGTTGAACGGGCCCGGAGTCAGCAGCACCACCACCGGATCCTCGCGATGGGAGGCGAGGTCGCGCAGCGATTCGCGCATCCGGTAGAAGAAATATGCCTGCCGGCGGACGTGGCCGGCCTGCATGATGTCCGGCAGGGCGCGGCCGGTGACGATGCGGTTCTCCAGCGTGTAGCCGACCCCGGAGGGCGCCTGGGTGCGGTCGTTGATCACCCACCAGCGGCCGTCCGGCGAGCGGCCGAGGTCGGCGGCGTAGATGTGGAGGAAGGTGCCGTTCGGCACCGAAGCGCCGTGCAGCGGGCGCAGGAACTGCGGATTGCCGAATACCAGCGAGGCGGGCAGGCGGCCCTCGCGGAGCATCGTCTGGCGGCCGTAGATGTCGGTCAGCGCGGCGTTGAGCAGCCGCGCCCGCTGGATCAGCCCGGCTTCCAGCGCCACCCATTCGGTCGGCGGCACGACCAGCGGCACCACGTCGAGCTCCCACGGCCGGCTGATGCCGGCGGGGTCGCCGTAGACGTTGTAGGTGATACCGTCCTCGTGGATCAGCCGGCGGGCCAGCGCGTCGCGCGACTTCAGGCCGTCGACGCCGAGCCCGTCCAGCGCGCGCAGCAGCGAGCGCCAGTGCTCCCGCACGCCGCCGTCGGCGGTCATCATCTCGTCGAAAATGCCGGGCAGTGGACGGTAGTCCCGCAACAGCGGGAGGCTCGTCGTATCGGTGTCGTCGGCCAAGTAACGCCCCGCGCGTCCTGATGCCTGGGCCCTTGTGTTCAGGGGCCTATCGTTCAGGCCCGGTTCGCCGGCCAGGCTCCCTCGAGCCCGGCCGCACCGCGCCGTCGCCGCCGCGCTTGCGCGCGGGCCCGGAGTATCCGCCTTCGCGAGGGCCGCGGCAAGGAGTGCCGCGGGCGGCGGGATGCGTTTCAGCCGCGGCCGTAGACGTCCTCGAGGCGGACGATGTCGTCCTCGCCGAGGTAGGAGCCGGACTGCACCTCGATCAGGTGCAGGTCGATCTTGCCGGGGTTCTCCAGCCGGTGGACCTCGCCGATCGGGATATAGGTCGATTCGTTCTCGTGCAGCAGGATCTCGTCCTCGCCGCGCGTCACCCGCGCGGTGCCGGCGACGACGACCCAGTGCTCGGCGCGGTGGTGGTGCTTCTGCAGCGACAGCGCGGCGCCCGGCTTGACGACGATGCGCTTCACCTGGAAGCGCCTGCCGGCGTCGATCGAGGTGAAGCTGCCCCACGGGCGGTAGTCGGTGCGGTGGCGGGCCACTTCCGGCCGCCCCGCCGCCTTCAGGCGGTCGACCAGCGCGCGCACCTCGTCGGTGCGACGGCGGTCGGCGACCAGCACCACGTCGTCGGTCACGACGATGACCATGTCCTTTACGCCAAGCACGGCGATCAACCGGTCGCCCGGACCGCGCACGTAGGAATCGCGCACGTCGAGGGCCAGCACGTCGCCGTTCAGCACGTTGCCGTCGCCGTCGTGCTCGCCGATCTCCCACAGCGAGGCCCACAGGCCGACGTCGCTCCAGCCGATGTCGACCGGCACCACGGCGGCGCGTCTGGTGTGCTCCATCACCGCGTAGTCGATGGAGATCGATTCGGCGGCGCCGAGCGCGTCCCGGTCGAGGCGGAAGAAGTCGAGGTCCTCGGTGCCGGCGGCGATCGCCTCGCGGCACTTCGCCAGCACCTTGGGATGCTGCGCCCCGAGTTCCTCGAGGTAGAGGGCGGCGGGGAACAGGAACATGCCGCTGTTCCACGAATAGTCGCCCGACGCGACGAAGCCCTCGGCCGTTTCGACGTCCGGCTTCTCGACGAAGGCGGCGACGGAGAAGCAGCCGTCGCCCCCGGGCAGCGGATCGCCGCGGCGGATATAGCCGTAGCCGGTCTCCGGCCGGTCGGCGCGGATGCCGAAGGTGACGAGGGCGCCGCCGGCCGCCGCGTCCGCCGCCCTGTCGACGCCGGCGAGGAAGGCATCGACATCGGCGATGCTGTGGTCGGAGGGCAGCAGCAGCATCAGCGCCTCGGGATCGTCCCGTACCAGCAGTTGCGCCGCGACGGCGGCTGCCGGGGCGGTGTTGCGGCCGAGCGGCTCGAGCACGATGCGCTCGGCCTTGGTGCCGAGGGCGCGCAACTGCTCGGCGACGATGAAGCGGTGCTCCTCGTTGGCGATCACCAGCGGGGCGGCGAAGTGCGCGCCTCCGACGCGCCGGACGGTATCCTGGAACTGGCTGCGGTCACCGGTGAGGGCGAGGAACTGCTTGGGATAGCCGGCACGGGACATCGGCCACAGCCGGGTCCCGGAGCCACCCGAGAGGATCACCGGGTGTACCTTGCGCGGCGGGGCTGACGACATGAGGAAATCCCGGGCTGGCAGGGGTGTGCGGACGGGCCGCGAGTATATCCGCCGCGCCGGCCACGGGCCAGCAAGCGCCTGCAATGGTCACAGCGGCCGCCACCGGCGTCGCCGTAGCGGCGGCCGGCATCCACGACCGCCGGTTGCCGGCACTGCCGATGGTTTCGGCGCTGGTCGTGTGCATCTTCGGCGGCCTCAACATCGCCCTCGCCGCGGCGCAGGTGTCGCCGGTGCGCGAGCACTGGCAGGCGGAGACGCGCGAGAAAAGCTGAATTTGGCGGCGTGTCAGGCGGGGATGTCCTTCTGACCGCCGGGCTCCGGCAGGTCGAACCGCGGCGGCCTGCGCGTGCTCATCAGCAGGTCGGCGGCCTGATCGGCCGCGTCCTGGAACGGCAGCAACACGAGGTCGGCGCCGGCCTTGCGAAGGACATCGAGATCCGTCTGCCTGTGACATGCCACGGCGATGTTGCCCTTGAAGCGCGCGTCCCTCAGGGCGCCCATGATGCCGATCCGGGGATCCATATGGGTAAGCCCGATATCATGGTACGGGATGGCCGAGACTGCCCAAGTCGCGGACTGCAGCGGGAGATGGCCGACGAACTCGGGGTCGGACGCGTCGCCGTAGATGGCGGCGAATCCCAGTTGCCGCCAATGCGCCACGGCTTCGGGATTGAAGTCGATCCCGAGAACGCTCATTCCCTGCTTCTTCAGCCGCTGCGCGACGGCTGTGCCGTAACGTCCGAGTCCGAAGACCAGCACGTCGTAGCCCCCTTGCGGGAAGCGACTTTCGTCCATGGGTTCGCTGGTAACCTGGCGCTCGAACGGATAAAGCAGCGGTTCGAGAACGCCGTAAAGTCGATGCGAGTACGTGATCATGTAGGTCGATGCGGCGATCGTGATCAGTCCTACGATCGTCACCAGCCCCACGGAATCGGGCGTCACATGGCCGATGGACAGTCCCATGGCCATGAAGACAAGGGAGAATTCGCTGATCTGGGCCACGGTAAGGCCGGCGAGAAACCCGGTCCGTTTCCTGTACCCCATGAACCCCATGATAATCATTACGATCAACGGGTTGCCGATCAGCACGAACGCCGAAAAGACCAGCGCGGCCGGCCAGTCATTTCCGATGTTGCCGAGATCGAGATGGCTCCCGAGAGAAATGAAAAAGAAAAGCAGCAGGAAATCCCGCAGTGGCGACAGCCGGGCCACCACGGCCTCGCGATAAGGCGTCGACGCCAGCGAGACGCCGGCCATCAGGCCGCCGAGCTCCTTGCCGAGCCCGAAGAAGTCCGCCACAGCCGCGAACAGGGTGGCCTGGCAAACGGCGAATATGATCAGCAGTTCCGGTGCCCGGGCGAGCATCCACGTCACCGGGTTCGCGAGATAGCGGACGAAAAGCCCGACCGCGCCGACCATAACGACACCGGCGCCAACGACCTTCAGGATGTCGGTTGCGCCGGCATCCTGCTGGCTGCCGATACCGATGGTGGAAAGCACGATCATCGCAAGCACGACGACCAGGTCCTGGACGATGAGGAAGCCCAGGGCGATCCTGCCGTGAAGCGAGTCGATCTCGCGTTTGTCCGAAAGAAGCTTCACGATGATGATCGTGCTGGAAAACGTCAGGGCGACCGCAACGTAGATGCTGGCGATCGTGTCGAGGCCGAAGGCGAGGGCGATCAGGAACCCGAAGGCCGAGGTGAAGAAAACCTGGCCCAGCCCGGTGCAGAGGGACACGAGCCCCAGGGAGCGGACGAGTTGAACGTCCAGCTTGATGCCGACCAGAAACAGCAGGACGGCGATACCCATCTGGGAGAGCAGTTCGACATGCTCTCCGCCGGACGAAAGACCGATCCCCGACGGGCCGGCGAGAATTCCCGCGGCGATGAAGCTCACGATAAGCGGCTGGCGCAGCAGCAGCCCGACGGCCCCGACAGCCGTGGCAAGCAGCAGGAGCAGCGAGACTTCGTAGAAGATCGAGAGGTCGGTCATGCTTCCGGCTTCACGGGGGCGGGGCAATCCGGGCGACTTGGGCAATATACGGAGCAGGCCGGCGGCACGATAGGGAAGGCCCGGTCCGAGCCGGTACAGGTGCGCCGGTGATCGTCGTCTTCGGTTCGCTGAACATGGACCTGGTGATGCCCGTCCCTCGGCTGCCGGTGGCGGGGGAGACGGTGCTGTGCCCGTCCTACCGCGCGGTGCCCGGCGGCAAGGGAGCCAACCAGGCGGTCGCGGCGGCCCGACTGGCGCCTTCGGTGCGGATGTTCGGCATGGTCGGCGCCGACGCATTCGGGGACTCGGTGCTGGCGGCTTTGTCGGACGCCGGCGGCGACGTCGCCGGCGTCGGCCGGGCGACCGGGCCGACCGCCTGCGCCGCAGTGATGGTGGATCGCGCGGGCGGCAACCAGATCGTCGTCGCGAGCGGCGCTAACCTCGCGGCCGAGGCCGCACAGGTGCCGGACGCGGTGCTCGGGCCCGACACGGTGCTGCTGCTGCAGAACGAGGTCAGGCCCGCCGAAGGCGCCGCGCTGGCGGTGCGGGCGGCGATGCAGGGCGCGCGGGTGGTGCTGAACCTGGCCCCTGCCGGCGACTATCCGGCCGAGGCGCTGCGCTGCGCCGACGTGCTGCTGCTCAACGAGGTCGAGGCGGCGATGCTCGCCGGCGGGTCCGGGGCCGGTCCCGAGGCGCTCGCGCGGCAACTCGCCACCCGCCACCGGGCCGCCTGCGTGGTGACGCTGGGCGAGGCCGGGTCGCTGGCGGTGGAGGGAGAGACGCTGTGGCGGGTCGCACCGCTGCCGGTTCGCGCCGTGGATACCACCGGCGCGGGCGACGCCTATGCCGGCGCGCTGGCCGCGGCGCTGGATGCCGGACTGGCGCTGCCGGACGCGCTGCGGCGGGCCTCAGTCGCCGGCGCGCTGGCCTGCACCGTAGAGGGCGCCGTGCCGAGCATGCCGGACTCCGCGGCGGTCGCGGCGCGGCTGCCCGACTTGCCGCCGCCGGGGCGCGAACGGCCCCGCTGAGGATCGGGCGGAATTGCCCAAATCCGGCGTGCGGTTGCCATTTTTTGGACAAGAAGGCCGACTATCAATTGGGTCAGCCGACGGTTCGGTCCTCGTATCGAGGTATCCCCTACCGCCCCGTCGGATCAAGACCTCGACCAAGCCGGCGGCCCCGTCCGTACCTACCCCCCTGAGCCTCCCCCAAGGCTCGGCCGGGCCGCCGGCCCCCCCTCCCCGGCACCCCCAAATTAGCTCGCCGGGCCGCTAATGCGGGTCCGACCGCGGGTCCAGTGCGTCTTGCAGGCCGTCGCCGACGAAGTTGAAGGCGATCACGGTGAGGAAGATCAGCAGGCCCGGCAGGACCGCGAGCATCGGCGCCGACCAGATCAGCTCCTGCGCGTTGGTCAGCATGTTGCCCCAGCTCGCGACCGGCGGCTGGATGCCGAGGCCGAGGAAGCTCAGTACCGATTCGAGGAGGATCACCTGGCCGACCGACAGCGTCGTGGCGACGACGATGGGCGAGACGACGTTCGGCAGCACATGGACCCGGATCACCCGCAGCGGCCGGGCGCCCTGCGCCACCGCGGCGCGGACGTATTCGCGCGTGCGCACCGACAGGGTGACGCCGCGCACCAGCCGCGCCACGGTGGTCCAGCCGACCACGGCGATGATGGCGACGATGCGGAACAGGCTGACGTGCGGCGACTGCGCGATGGCCTCCGGCACGCCGGCCTTCTCGAGGTCGATCGCCGCCAGCACGATCAGCAGCGGCAGCAGCGGCAGGCTGATGAAGCTGTCGGTGGTGCGCATCAGCAGCGAATCCAGCCAGCCGCCGAAATAGCCGGCGAGCAGGCCGATCGCTGTGCCGATCACCGCCGCCGTCAGCGCCGCCGCGAGCCCGACCGCGAGCGACACCCGCCCGCCGTAGAGCAGCCGCAGCAGCACATCGCGGCCGAGTTCGTCGGTGCCGAGCGGATGCTGCGCCGAGGGCGCGCCGAAGCGTGCGAACAGGTCGGCACGGTCGGGATCCACGCCCAGCATCGCCTCGACCAGTGGCGCCGCGACGCACAACCCCGCGAGCAGCGCCAGCACGACAAGGCCGGCCACCGCCATGCGGTGGCGGCGGAAGCGCCGGCGGGCGCGGGCGCCGGGGTGCTGGTCGACATGCCGTTCGGGGGCGACGGCGGTGCTCATCCCAGCGAGATCCGCGGGTCGAGCGCGGCGTAGCACAGGTCGGCGAGCAGGTTGCCGAGCAGCGTCAGCAGGGTCGCCAGCATCAGCGCCGTCACCGCCAGGTTGTAGTCGTTGCCCATCACCGCGTCGAAGGTCAGCTTGCCCATGCCGGGCACCGAGAAAATCGTCTCAACAATGACGGACCCGGCGAGCATGGCCGGCAGCAGCGTGGCGGCCACGGTGATCAGCGGCAGCAGGGAGTTGCGGAACACGTGCCGCCAGAGGACGGTGTTCTCGTCCACGCCCTTGGCGCGGGCGGTTCGGACGAAGTCGGCCGAGAGATTCTCGAGCATGGCCGACCGCATCAGCTTCGAGAGGAACGCGAAGTTGGCGTAGGCCAGGGCGACCACGGGCAGCGCGAGGTG
>JBBDQX010000198.1:21024-22031 GCA_040905765.1 Acetobacterales bacterium | reverse complement strand
CAATCGAGTGAATCACGTCGGCAACAGACCCTCCACCGACTTCTTCAACAGCCTGTTAGGCGCTCACCCCAGCCACCACGGCATCGCCACCATGCCCTGCAGCAGGCCCGACGGGTAGACCAGCACCAGCGCGTTCGCCATCGTTGCGAAGAACACGATGGTCGCGAGCGCGAGCAGGCCGTTGCGCACCAGGTTGTGTCCGGCCTTCAGGGTGGTGAAGACGAACACGAAGATGGTCACCGCGATGGGGAAGCCGACGATGGCGGCGCCGACCAGCATGCCGGCGATCCACAGGATGTAGTGCATGGCGCTGTGCGGCAGCGGCTCGATTCGCTCCTCGTCGTAGTAGATCGTGTGCGCGTCGCGCCGCAGCAGCTGGCTGCCGAGCACGCCGGCCAGCAGGGCCAGGGTCAGCAGCGACACCGCGAGCGGATAGACCATCGCCAGCCAGGCGTGCGTGGTCGAGTCCCACACCACATAGGCCGCAGCGGCCAGCAGGACGACGGTGAAGGCGATCTGCGGCGACGGCGCGCTCATCGACGCCTTCGCCCGCTGGAGAACCTCGGGCTTGCGGTGGGCAGTGCGGACCGCGACGATGATCGACACCGCCGTCAGACCGAGCAGCAAGAGTACGATCGGCCGCTGGAAGAAGCTGAGGCCGTAGACCTGCAGCGACTGGTAGACCGACGCCTCCAGCCGGCCCGAGAGCACATAGCCGATCAGCAGCGCCGGTCGCGGCCAGCCGAACCGCTTCATGTAGATGCCGAGCACGCCGAGCAGAAGCAGCGCGATCAGATCGTTCCAGCTCCGCGTCGCCTGGAAGGCGGCGAAGAAGATGATCGTGAGCATCACCGGGCCGATCAGCGCGTACGGGATCAGCGTCAGCCGCGCGATGGGCTGGGCCAGCACGAGGCAGATCGCGGCGCCGAGCACGTTCGCCAGTGCGAGCGACCAGATCATCGTGAACGTCAGGTCGAGGTTGGCGCCCACCATGTCGGCGCCCGGCT
>JBBDQX010000198.1:8973-21014 GCA_040905765.1 Acetobacterales bacterium | reverse complement strand
CCCCCCCCCCCCCCCCCCCCCGGCTCGATACCGATCAGGATGAAGCCGCCGAGCAGCAGTGCCATGCTTCCGGAACCGGGAATGCCGAACAGCAGGGTCGGGATCAGCGCACCGCCGTCCTTGGCGTTGTTGGCGGACTCCGGCGCGATGACGCCTCGGATGTCGCCGGAACCGAAGCCGCTGCGGTCCTTGCTGGTCTGTACGACATGGCCATAGGCGATCCAGTCGACGACCGAGCCGCCGAGGCCCGGCAGCGCCCCGACCAGTACGCCGATGGTGGCGCAGCGCAGCACGATCCACCAGTGGCGGATGGTGTCGCGCAGGCCGTGCATCCAGCCGCGGCCGAGCTCACTGGTCTGGGAGATGGTGCCGTGCCGACGCAGCAGGTCGACGATCTCCGGCACCGCGAACATGCCGAGGCCGACGATGACCAGCGGAATGCCGTCGCTGAGGTAGGTGGTGTCCCAGGCGAGCCGCAGTTCGCCGTTGCCCGGCGCCGACCCGATGCTGCCGACCAGCAGGCCGACCCCGCAGGTGGCGAGGCCTTTCAGCGCGTTGGTGCCGGTCAGCATGCCGATCATGCTGAGGGCGAACACGACCAGCATCATCTGCTCGCCGAAGCCGATGGAGAGGATGATCGGCCGCGCCGCGAAGACAGAGAGGGTGAGGACCAGCGCCCCGAACAGCCCGCCCGCGAGCGAGGCCGCGAACGCGGCCCCGAGCGCCCGGGCGCCCTCGCCCCGCTTGGCGAGGGGGAAGCCGTCCATCACCGTGGCCTGCGAGCCACTGGTGCCGGGTATCCCCATCAGCACCGCCGGGAAGGTGTCCGACGTCGTGGTCGGCGCCAGCAGGCCGATCATCAGCGCCAGCGCCTTGGTCGGCTCGACGCCGAATACGAACGGCAGGACGAGGGAGAGCCCCGCTATGCCCCCGAGCCCCGGCAGCAGCCCGACCGTGAGGCCGAGCAGCGTGCCGAGGCTGAGGTACAGGAAGTGCTCGATGGTGAGGAGGTTGGCGAGCGCCCCGCCAACCGCCTCCATCACCATGTCCACGAGAGTTTACGGCGTCTGGATGAGTACCCCTCGGCTACATCTGGCGCTTCACGTCGTAGGTCTCATCGAGCCAGTCGAAGAGCCACTTCTTGGTCTCCGTATCCATCGTCGTCGCCGACTTCAGCGCCGCCGTCGCCTCGCGGCCCAGCAGCGTCGGGTAGCCGCCGAGGAAGCGCTCCGACTCCTTCTCCCAGCCGGGATCGGCGATCACCTTCGCCATCGCCTCGCGGTAGAAATCGACGATCTCCTGCGGCGTGCCCGCCGGCAGGACGAGCGCCTTGGAGGTCATCACGCTGACGCTGATCAGGGTCTTGTACGCCTCGAACTGCGGCCCGGACGGCCGCTTGCCGTTGACCATCTCGTAGGCCTCTGCCACCGTCGGAATGTCCGGGTTGCCGGGATCCTCGATCATATCGCCCTCGGCGTTCAGGTAGCCCTGCACCGTGAACGGGATGCCCATGCCGGATTCGATCAGCGACTTGGCGTTCTTGCGGAAAGCCGCGGTGCTGTCGGTATTCAGCGTGAACTCGCCGCGCTCGAAGGCCTGCCGCGACTTGCCGCGATTGAGGCCGAACACCGGCTTCAGCGGAATCTGCAGCATGTCGTAGCCGACGAGGTTGCTGATGTCCGCCGAGGTCGGGCCGTTGGCGCCGAGGATGAGTTCCTGGTCGCGCAGGGTCTTGATCTTGTCGGCCGTCGCGTAGGGCTCCTCGATGCCCGTCTTCTGGTGAACGTAGGCGACATTGCCGAGCGGCGAGACGAGGATCGGCACCCACTTCGACGGGTCGAATTTCACCCGCGGATCGTTCAGGACGTAGTTCAGGATGGTCGACTGCGACACGGCAAGCAGCGTCATGCCGTCGGGCTTCGCCCGCTCCTCGAACTGGTTGGCGCCGGCGATCGAGCCCGCACCCGGGATGTTGCGGATGATCAGGGTCGAGTCGCCCGGCAATGCTTCATGCAGCTTGGGGGCCATGAAGCGGGCGTAGGTGTCGGTGCCGCCCCCCTCGCCGAACGGAACGATCAGTTCGATCCGCTTGCCGTCTACGTCGAATGCCGAAGCCTGTTCGGACATGCAGGCAGCCACCAGAACGGCTGCCGACAACACGAGAACTTTTCTGCGTGTCGGAACGTGCGTCATGTCGTGCGTCTCCCTCTGCGGTTAATGGACACCCTCCCACGGGAAATGCGTTTTGCTGGACGGGCGCCCCAGGTTCTTCCCGGTTCTCGGCACCCCGACGAAAAGCCTCCGCCCGGTCGGGCGGCGAGCCGGATGGCGGTCACCGCCCCGGCTGTCTTGTCGACCACGGCGACCGCCGCAGCCGATGCAGTCGCAGCATAGCGGCGGCGGAAGCCTGCGGTCAAAGCGGCTCGGCAATTATTTGCCTGCGGCGCCCTACCAGCCGAGCGCGTAGGTGGCGCGGCGCGGGTCGGCGGCGCCGGCGAGGGTGCCGGTCTCCGGATCGCGGACGATGGCCAGCACGGCGCCGGCGCTGTAGCTGTGCGCGTCCCACCACTTTACCTCGTTGCCCATCTCCGCCAGCCGGTCGCCGACCGCCTTCGGGATGCGCGCCTCGATGTTCAGCAGGCCCGGGAAGTAGTGGTGCGGCGCGAAGCTGTTGGGGAAACTCTGGGTCGCGAAGCGCGGCGCCTCGACGGCTCGCTGCGGGTCCATGCCGTACACGAAGATGTTCAGGAACACCTGGATCATCGCCTGGATCTGCACGTCGCCGCCGGGCGTGCCGAACGGCATCAGCGGCTTGCCGTCCTTCATCGCCATCGCCGGGTTCGGCGTCAGGCGCGGCCGCTTGCCGGGCTGCACGCTGGAGGCGTGCTTCGGGTCGGCCCAGGACTGGCTGCCGCGTCCCGAGGGCACCAGGCCGGTGCCCGGCACCATCGGCACGGCGTGCGGCGAATCGCTCGGCGTACACGAGAAGGCGTTGCCGAAGCGGTCCATCACGCAGCAGTAGGAGGTGTCGTTCAGGTTCGGCGTGCCGGAGGCGCCGACAAGTTCCGGCGCCTTCTCGTCCAGCACCGCCTTCATGCCGCGCGGGTCGCCGGCCGGCGGCATCTCGGGCCATGCCTTGTCAGGACGGATCAGCGTG
Source organism: Acetobacterales bacterium (assembly GCA_040905765.1). Classification (GTDB taxonomy): domain Bacteria; phylum Pseudomonadota; class Alphaproteobacteria; order JBBDQX01; family JBBDQX01; genus JBBDQX01. The sequence continues at coordinate 17,857 of JBBDQX010000198.1, read as the reverse complement.
CGGCGCAGTTCCGCATAGGCATCGGACATCATCCCGTCGAGCGGAACGTCGACGAAATTCGGATCGCCGATGTAGCGCTCGCGGTCGGCGAAGACGAGCTTGAACGCTTCGGTCAGGGTGTGGACGTATTCGATGGAGTTGTGGCCCATCCCCTTCAGGTCGTAGCCCTTGAGGATGTTGAGCGCCATCGGGATCACCGGGCCCTGGCACCATGGGCCGCAGCCGTAGACGTCGATGTCGCCGAAGCGGCTGCCGACCGCCGGTGCCATCTCGACCTTGAACCCGGCGAGGTCCTCCATCGTCATCAGGCCGCCGTTCTCGGCATGGTACTTCGCGATCGCGGCGGCGATGTCGCCCTTGTAGAAGGCGTCGCGCGCGGCACGGATTCCGGCCTCGCGGCTCTTCGACTTCGCTGCGGCCTCCTGGTCGGCCATGTACTGCAGGCTCTTCGCCAGGTCGGCCTGGACGAACAGCCGGCCGACCTGCGGCGGCTTGCCGCCGGGCAGGAACACCTCGGCGTTCTGCGGCCACTCGCGGTGCTCGGCCTCGTGCTTGGCGAAGTTGTGGGCGATCAGCGGATGCGCGGGGAAGCCCTCGCCGGCGAAGCGGATGGCATACTTCGCCACCTCGGCGAAGGACATGGTGCCGTACTTCTCCAGCGCCGTCAGGTAGGCGTCCGGCGCCGCCGGCACCACCACGCGCTCCAGCCCGCGCGGGATCTTGCCGCCGTGCTTCTTCTGGAAATATTCGCAGGTCGCGGCCTTCGGCCAGGTGCCGACGCCGGCCAGCGTCACCAGCTCGTCGCGCTCGGCGAGGTAGATCATCATCGGCGCCACGCCGGCGATGTTGACGTAGTCGACCAGCACGACGCCGATCACGAGGCCCGCCGCGACGCCGGCATCGACGGCATTGCCGCCGGCCTCCAGCACCTCGAAGCCGGCATGGGCGGCGAGGTAGTGCCCGGCCGAGATCATGTGCCGGTTGCCGAGGATCGCCCCGCGCTGCGAGACCTCGTTGACCGAGAGCTGCTTGTCCATCCGGTTCTCCTATGCGTTGCGGTGCCTAGCTTTCGTCGGCGACCGGGTTTTCCAGAACGCCTACCTTCTCGATCTCGATACGGACCCTGTCGCCGGCCTTCAGCAGCTTCGGCGGGTCCCAGTAAGCGCCGACGCCCGACGGCGTGCCGGTAAGGATCACGTCGCCCGGCTCCAGCGTCCAGATCTGCGAAATCTCGGCGATCAGGTCGTCGACGCCGAAGATCAGCTCCCTGGTGTTCGAGTCCTGCCGCAGCTCGCCGTTGACGTACGTCCTGATCGACAGCGCGTGCGGGTCCGGCACTTCGTCCTTCGTCACCAGGGCGGGCCCCATCGGCGCGAAGGTGTCGAACGCCTTGCCGACCATCCACTGGCTGGTGCGCTTCTGCCAGTCGCGGGCGCTGACGTCGTTCATCACGGTGTAGCCGGCGACGACGTCGAGCGCGTCCGCCTTCGCCACGTGCTTCGCCCGCTTGCCGATCACCACGGCGAACTCGCCCTCGTAGTCGACCCTGGTCGACACCTTCGGCAGGCGGATCGTTTCGCCCGGCCCGATCACGCTGACCGGGTACTTGGAGAACAGCACCGGATGCTCGGGAATCGGGTTGCCGCCCTCCAGCGCGTGGTCGCGATAGTTGAGGCCGACGCAGGTGATCTTCGGCGGCCGCGGCACCGGCGCCAGCAGCGTCACCTTGTCCAGCGGGTACGTCCGTGCCGCCGCCGCCACCTTGGAGAGCGCGGTGTCGAAGCGGTTGTCGCTCGCCGCCAGCAGGGACAGCATGTCGCCGGCATCGAGGTCGACCACCTTGCTGTCGTTCTCGATCAATGCGCCGGCGCGCGCGGTACCGGATTCGACGAACGTGACGAGCCGCATTCCCGCTCTCCCCTCTGGCATTCGATGTCGGATTGCTCCGGGGAGCATAGCAGGATCGACCCTGCACGGAACAAGTTGGCAGGGACGGACGGGCCGCTTAGTTTCGCCTCCAGCCGCCACCACGCACACCGGACCATGGACCCGTTCACGCAAGGACTGCTCGGCGCCGCCATCGGCCAGTCCGGATTCCGCCAGCGCCTCGGGCGCGCCGCTATCGTCGCCGGGGGCGTGCTGGCGATGACGCCGGACGTCGACCTTTTCGCCTCGATGCTGTCGGGCGCCGGGCCGCTGGAGGCGTCGCTGCAGCACCGCGGCATCACCCACTCGGTGCCGTTCGCGCTGGTGATGGGGCCGGTCGCCGGCTACCTGCTGTGGTTGGCGCACCGCCGGCTGGCGCCGTCGGCGACGCGGCAGGACATGGCGGCGTGGATGGGGCTCGGGCTGCTCGCGCTGCTCAGCCACGGGCTGCTCGACGCGATGACCAGCTACGGCACCCAGCTGCTGGCGCCGTTCTCCAACCGGCGCTTCGCCGTCGACGCGGTGGCGGTGATCGACCCGTTCTACACGCTGCCGCTGCTGGCCGCCGTCCTGTACGGCCTGCTGCCGCGGGTGTCGCAGTTGCGGGCGATGGCGGCCGGCGGCATCGCGCTGCTGCTGACCACCGCCTATCTCGGGTACGCCGCCTGGCTGAACGAGGCGGCGCGAGAGCTGGCCGAGGAGCAGCTCGCTGATGCCGGGACAAGGGAGGCGAAGGTCGCCGCCTATCCCACGATGTTCCAGCCGTTCCTGCGCCGCCTCGTCGTGCACAGCTATCCGGAGATGCGGGTCGGCTACGTCACCATGTGGAAACCCGGCCCCATCGACTGGGCGCGCTTCGAGCCGGTCGAGCATCCGGTGCTGGTGCAGCTGGGCATGACCCGGCAGGCGTTCGGTTTCTACTGGTTCGCGATGGGCCAGACGCACGGCACGCTGCGGCGCGGCGAGGACGGTACGCTGATCGCCGAGATGCACGACATGCGCTACGGCGTGCCGGGCCAGCCGCAGCGCGGGATGTGGGCGCTGCGCGCCGTCACGCGGCATGGCGACCTGGTCGGCGAGATCGAGAAGGTCTTCTACCGGCCGGGCTGGAGCGTCGGGCTGGTGACGCAGATCTTCCAAGACGCCTTCGCGCTGCCCGGCGCCGGCGACCTGCAACCCTATGCTGCCGCACGCGAGGACGGCACCGGCAGCTAGCGCGCCGGCCGCCGGCCGCTACAATGGCCAGCAACAAACCGGCCGAACGGAAACGTCCATTTCCCTCCTGACCGCTCTCCGCCGCGTCTACGACGGCGCATCCGCCAACCTGCAGGGCATCGCCCTGATGGTGCTGTCGGCGCTGCTGATCTCGGTGCTGCACGCGGCGGTACGCTACATCAGCAGCGACATCCCGGCGCCGCAGTCGGCGTTCTTCCGGTCGCTGTTCGCGTTCATGTTCGTCGCGCCGTTCATCCTGCGGCGCGGGCTGTCGGTGTTCCGCACCGGCTGCTTCCGGCTGCACGTCGGCCGCGGGCTGGTCAACGTCACGGCGATGATCACCCTGCACGAGGCGCTGGCGCTGACGCCGCTGGCGGTGGTGGCGGCGATCAGCTTCACCTCGCCGCTGTGGGCGGTGATCGGCGCCATACTGCTGTTCGGGGAGCCGGCCAAGCGGCCGCGCATCGTCGCCCTCGCCATCGGCTTCGTTGGCACCTGGGTGGTGCTGCGTCCCGGCGTCGAGGTGGTGAGCGAAGGATCGCTGTGGATGCTGACCTCGGCGGCGGCGTGGTCCGGGGTGGTGTTGTTCACCAAGGCCATCACCCGGCACGACGACAGCATCACCGTGGTCGCCTACATGGGCCTCATGGTGACGCTGCTGACCGCGATCCCGGCGGCGCTGGTCTGGGTGACGCCGTCGGCCTCCGACATCGGCTGGCTGGTGCTGATCGGCTTCTGCCATTTCGGCGGACAGTTCTGCCTGGCGCAGTCGCTCAAGCTCGCCGACGCCGGCGTCGTCATGCCGGTCGACTTCATGAAGCTGATCTGGGCCATGGCGTTCGGCTTCATCGTCTTCACCGAGCTGCCGGACCTGTGGACGCTGGTCGGCGGCACCGTCATCTTCGCCACGGTGACCTGGCTGACGGTGCACGAGTCCGGCGGCCGACGCGCCGCGAAGAACCCGGAGGAGTCCTGAGACGCGGCCGGCGTCGGCTTCTGGCACGAGCCGAAGGTCTTCCTGAAGGATGGCGACACGGTGCGCATCGAGATCGACGGCGTCGGCATGCGGGAGAATCCGGTAACGAAGGAACGCTAGGCCGCGGTCCAGCCGCCGTCGACCAGCAGGTTGATGCCGGTGATCATCGACGCCGCCGGCGACGCGAGGAACACCACCGCCCCGGCGACGTCGCGCACCTGCCCGACACGGCCGAGCGGGATCTTCGCCTCCACCTGGGCGCGGAATTCCGGGTCCTCCAGGTAGGGCCGGGTCATCGGCGTCTCGATGAAGGTCGGGCCGACGCTGTTGACGCGGATGCCGTGCGGACCGAGCTCGATCGCCATGGAGCGGGTGATACCGTCGACGGCCGACTTGCTGGCACAGTAAACCGCGCGCCCGGCGCTACCGACCTTCGCGAGCTGAGAGGAGGTGTTGACGATGGACCCGCCCCCGCCTTGCTCCACCATCTTGCGGGCGGCGGTCTGGGCGACCACGAAGCAGGCCTTCACGTTGACGTCGACGATCAGGTCGAGCGCGTCGTCGGTCACCTCCAGCACCGGCTGGGGGCGGTTGACGCCGGCATTGTTGAACAGCACGTCGATGCGCGGCAGGCCGCCGATGCGCGCACGCACCTGGGCACGGTCGGTGACGTCGCAGGCGAGCGGCGTCGCCTTGCCGCCGGCGGCGCGGATGTCCTCGCAGGCTTCCTCCAGCCCCTCGGCGCTGCGCGCGACCAGCACCAGTTCCGCCCCCGCCGCGGCGAGCGCGACGGCGATGGCGCGGCCGATGCCGCGGCTGGCGCCGGTGACGACGGCGACCTTGCCGTCGAGCCGGAAGTCCGGCTCCATGCCGGTGCGCTCGGCCGCCACCGTCAGTAGCCCATCGCGCAGCCGTCCTTGCGCGGCTCGGAACCGCCGGCCAGCGTGCCCTTGTCCCAGTCGATCCAGATGCCCTGGCCGCCGCCGTGCGGCTTGTTGACGACCGAGCACTTGTGGCCGAGGTCCATCAGCCCGCGCACGGCCTCGGCCGGGACGCTGCGCTCGATCTCGACGTCGCCGCCCATGCAGAAGATGCGGCCGAGGTCGAACGACTGCTGGATGTCGAGACCGTAGTCGAGCAGGTTGGTCAGGAAATACGTCTGGCCGAACGGCTGGAAGTGGCCGCCCATGACGCCGAACGGCATCCGCGCCCGGCCGCCCTCGGTGAGCATCGCCGGGATGATGGTGTGCAGCGGCCGCTTGTTCGGCGCGATGCAGTTGGGGTGCCCCTCCTCCACCACGAAGCCGAAGCCGCGGTTCTGCAGCATGACGCCGGATTCCGGCGCAAGGATGCCGGAGCCGAAGCCCTGGAACAGCGAGTTGATGAACGAACAGGCGTTGCCGTCCTTGTCGACGACGCAGAGGTAGACCGTGTCGTCGTTCGGCAGGCTCGGCGGCGGCAGCTCGGTCGCGGCGCGGTCCGGGTCGACCAGCTTGGCCAGCGAGCGGCCGTAGTCCTCCGACAGCAGCGCGTCGACCGGCACGTCGACGAAGTCGGGATCGGCGACGAAGGCGTTGCGGTCGCGGTAGGCGAGCTTCGCCGCCTCGATCAGGTGGTGCAGGCGCCGCGTGCCGGTCGGCCCGCCGTTCGACAGGTCGAAGCCCTTGAGGATGTTGAGCAGCAGCAGGGTGATGATGCCCGAGCCGTTCGGCGGAATCTCCCAGACCTGGTGGTCCTTGTAGTCGGTGCAGATCGGCTCGACGTACTTGCTCTTCGTGCCGGCGAAGTCGTCGAGGGTCTGCAGGCCGCCGAGGCCCTCGAGCTTGCGGACGATGTCCTCGGCGACGGGCCCCTTGTAGAAGCCGTCGCGGCCGTGCTCCGCGATGCGCTTGAGCGTCGCCGCCAGCTTCGCCTGCACGAACACGTCGCCCTCGGCGTAGGGCTTGCCGGATTTGGTGAACTGCTGCTTCGAGTCCGGGTCCTTGAGCAGTTTCTTCATGTTGCCGGCCCAGTCGTCGCCGGTGCGCGAGTGCACCACGAAGCCGTTCTCGGCATAGCCGATGGCCGGCTGCAGCACCTGGTCGATGCCCATGGTGCCGTGGTCCTCGAGCAGCGTGATCCAGGCGTCGACGGCGCCCGGGATGGTGACCGCATGCGGTCCCCACATGTCGACCTTGCCCTTGATGCCGCGTTCCAGGAACCAGCCGACCTCGGCCTTCGCCGGCGCCCTGCCCGAGCCATTGAGGCCGATGACCTTGTTCTGCCCGGCCGGCGCGTAGAGGCAGAAGCAGTCGCCGCCGATGCCGGTCGACTGCGGCTCCACCACGCACTGCACGGCGCAGGCGGCGACGGCGGCGTCCATCGCGTTGCCGCCCTGGCGCATGATGTCGATGGCGGCCAGCGTCGACGCCGGCTGCGAGGTGCAGGCCATGGCGTTCATGGAACGGACGGGCGAACGCCCTGGAAAATGAAGGTCGCGCATCCTGGAGGTTCCTCATTCTTGAATCGGGCACGGCGAGCGCCGGCGGAGCAGTCTAGCCGCGCGGCATGCCGCAACGGAAGCGAGCGGCGGTCAGGCCGGCGGCAGCGGCGCCTCCGGCTGCATCGGGATGCCCGGCAGCAGCAGGTCGTGGGCGTACCGCCAGGTCGCCGTGTCGGCCGCCGCCAGCATCGAGTCCGTGTTGTCGGCCGGCCGGTACGGCACGCCGTCGAAGCGCGCGGCGATGCCGCCCGCCTCCTGCACCAGTAGCGCACCGGCGGCATGATCCCAAGGCCAGGTGCGGAAATACAGCGCCATATGCTGCAGCCCCCGGCACAGCGCGACGTAGTCGTGGCCGGCGCAGAACAGGCTGCGGTTGTGCGCCAGCCGGCGGGCGCCGGCCTTCGCGGGCGCCTTCAGCGTCTCGGGCAGGAACCGGGTGGAGACGGCGCCGCGCAGCAGCGCCGGGTCCTCCGGCGGCGGCGGTATGCGCAGCGGCTCGCCGTCGATGTCGGCGCCCTCGCCCTTCAGCGCCCGCGCCGTCCAGCCGCCGATCGGGTCGTGGATCCAGGAGGCGACGGTGTCGCCGGCCTCGACCAGCGCGACCATGACGCAGAAGTAGCGCCGGCCGTGGGCGAAGTTGTGCGTGCCGTCGACCGGATCGACGACCCAGACCGCGCCGTCGCCGGTCAGCGCCGCGAGCTGGCCGGGATCGGCCTCGTGCGTCTCCTCGCCGACGAAGGCGGCGTCCGGGCGCACGTCGCGCAGCGCCTCGCGCAGCCGCGCCTCGACGGCGTGGTCGGCGGCGGTCACGATCTCGCCGGTCGACTTCTCGAATCGCTCCTCGGCCTTCAGGCTGCGGTAGCGCGGCATGATCTCCGCCGCCGCCGCCTCCCGCAGCAGGGCGGTCACCTGATCCATCATCGTCTCTCGTCCCCCAGAACGGCTTGTTTGTGCCATTGTTCTGTTCGTTTTGTCCGGCTCGACCTTCTCGCGTCCGGGCCCGCCTCCCTGCAACCGCCAGATGGACACGATGACCGACGACCTGCTGCTTCTTACCACAGATGACCGCCCGGCCGGACGCATAGCGACGGTCTCGTTCAACAACCCCGACAAGCGCAACGCGCTCGGCCGCGAGGGCAAGAAGCGGCTGATCGAGATGCTGAACGAGCTGTCCCGCGACGACGAACTGCGCGTCGTGGTGCTGACCGGCGTCGGCGACACCGCCTTCGTCGGCGGCGCCGACCTGTCGGAGATGACCGCCTACGACCCGGCCAGGGGCTATGCCGCCGCGACGATCACGCACCTGACCTGCCAGGCGGTGCGCGACGTGCCGGTGCCGGTGATCGCGCGGATCAACGGCTACTGCTTCGGCTTCGGCATGGAGCTGGCGGCGGCTTGCGACCTGCGGGTGGCGGTGGATGACGCGAAGCTGGGCATGCCGGAGACCCGCTTCGGCATCCCGTCCGGCATGGAGGCCTGCCTGCTGCCGATGCTGGTCGGCTGGGGCAAGGCGCGCGAGCTGGTGCTGACCGGTGACCATATCGGCGCGGCGGAGGCGTACCGGATCGGTTTCCTCGAGCGGATCGCGCCGCGCGACGGGCTGGACGCCGCGGTCGAGGGCTGGATCGACTCGATCCTGAAGTGCGGCCCGGTGGTGACGCGGGCCCAGAAGACGCTGGTGCAGGACTGGGAGAAGCTGTCGGTCAGCGACTCCATCGAGGCCGGCATCCGCGCCTTCGCGCGGTCGTTCGAGACCGACGAGCCGAAGCGCATGATCGAGGCGTTCCTCAACCGCCGGAAGGCCAGGCACGGGTGAACGGGACGACGCCCGGAACGGCACCGAGGCGGCGGCTGAGGCGGCGGCTGCGGCTGCCGCTGGGGGCCGCGCTGGGCACCGGGCTGGCGGTCATGATGGCGCTGGCGGTCGGCACGACGCTGGCGGTCGGCTTCTACAACATCAGCCAGAACACCCGCGAGCTGCTGCGCGACAAGGCCGACGCGGAGGTCGACCTGCTGGCCGAGGCGGTGGCGAGCCGGCTCGGCCCGGTGGTCGAGCAGGCGCGCGCCGTGGCACAGCGGATCGAGAGCGGCGCCATCGACATCGAGGCGCAGGCGGAGTTCGAGGCGCTGCTGATCGGCGCCACCGCGGCGACGCCGCAGGTGCAGCGCCTCGGCATCCTGCGCCCGGACCTGAAGATGCGGCGGCTCGACCGCGACCGCGACCTGTTCGTCACCGAGGACCTGTCCGATGACCCGGCGGCGGCCGCCGCGCTGTCGGAGGCGCG
>JBBDQX010000198.1:0-8963 GCA_040905765.1 Acetobacterales bacterium | reverse complement strand
GGACGATGGACGGCCCGACCTGGGGCGAACCGGGGCGCCCGCCGGGCACGTCGCAGACCTTCGTGGTGCTGCGCACGCCGCTGCGCAGCGCCGGCGCGCTGGCCGGCGTGCTGACGCACGTGGTGCCGATCGTCGAGCTGTCGCGCTTCATCTCGCTGCGCGCCGGGCGGTACATGACCTCGTTCGTGCTGTACGGCGGCGACCGGGTGCTGGCGCATCCGGCGCTGATCCACCGGCTGCCGCGGGAGCGCGGCGCGGTGCTGCCGCGGCTGGACGAGGTCGGCGACCCGGTGCTGGCGGCGATCTGGGACGGGGCCGCGATGCCGCTCAACATGGTGGCGCGCTCCGAGCGGTCGCGGATCGTCGGCCGAGAGATCGGCGGCGAGCGCCACCTGATCGCCTACCGGACGCTCGACGGATACGGGCCGCTGTCGTGGATCGTCGGCTCGCACGCGACCTTCGACGTGGTCGACGCGCAGGTCAGCCGGGTGCGCTACACGCTGCTGACCGGCGCCGGGCTGATGCTGCTGGCGGCGGCGGCGGGCATCGCCGTGGCGCGGGCGCTGAGCCGGCCGGTGCAGCGGCAGGCCGAGCTGGCGCACCTGGTCTACGCCAAGCGGCTGGACGACATCGCGCCGCTGCCGCGCAGCCGCTTCATCGAGTTCGACGATTCGGCCGCGGCGTTCAACCGCATGGTGCGCGGCATGCGCGACCGGCGCCGCGCCCGCGGGCTGCTCGGCCGCTACGTGCCGGAGGCGGTGGCCGAGGCGCTGCTGGGCAGCGAGGGCGGGCTGGAGCCGCAGTCTGCGGTGGCGACGGTGCTGTTCGTCGACCTCGCCGACTTCACCGCGATGACCGAGCGGCTCGGCCCGGCATGTACCGTGGAGGTGCTGAACGCCTGGTTCTCGGCGGTGGTGGAAATCGTCGAGCGGCGGCGCGGCGTCGTCACCCAGTTCCAGGGCGACGCCATCCTGGCGACGTTCAACGTGCCGGCCGCCGACCCCGGCCACGCGGCGCAGGCGGTGGCGGCAGCGCGGGAGATCCTCGGCCTGGTCGACAGTCGCGTCTTCGCCGGCGAGCGTATCGCCTGCCGCATCGGCATCAACACCGGCCCGGTGGTGGCCGGCACCGTCGGCGCCGCGGGGCGGCTGAACTACACGGTGCACGGCGACGCGGTGAACGTGGCGGCACGGCTGGAGGGGCTGAACCGGACCTACGGCACCCGCCTGCTGGTCGCCGCCGAGACCGCGCGCCAGTCCGGCGACGCCGACCTGTGCCGCGTCGGCGAGATCGCGGTGCGCGGCCACAGCGGACCGGTCGAGGTGTTCAGCATCCGCGGCGAGGCCGGCGGCTGCGGCTAAGTCTGCGGCGGCGAAAATGTCATCATTTGTCAACCTGCCCGGCGCGTAACCTACTGAAAACAAGAGAAACGCGCCCGGCCGCCGTGCCGCCTGCGGCTCAGAAGTTCTTCTCGAGGATGAGGCTGCCCTTGGTGGCGCCGCCGGAGATCCAGACGCCGATGGGCGTCCTTTCCCAGCCGGACGAGAAGTTCTTGGCGGTGATCCACCAGATGTACCAGTCGCCGCTGTCGGCGTCCCTGATCGGCGTGGCGAACTTGAACTCCCGCCACTTGTAGTGCCAGGAGGTCTGCGTGCCGGACATGGTGATGGTGCCCGACAGGCTGACGTCCACGTCCTTGATCTCGGCGCGGCTGACCGTCTCCTCGCGCTCGACGATGTCCGGCGTGGTCAGCACCACGGGTCCGTGCTGGCCGAACTCATAGGACGGCTCGGCGAGGATCTCCCCGGCGATGGCGACGCGCGCGGCATCCGTGCTCTTCGGTTCCGGCAGCCTGGAGTCGCCGAGGGCCTCGAGACGGTGCGCGGCGTAGGCCTGGCGCAGGGCGGCGATCTCCTCGACCCGGGCCACGGTCGCCGGCGTCGGCTGCTTGCCCAGGGCCTTCTGGTAGGAAACCACGGACCTGGCCAGCGCCAGCTCGTCGTCCAGGCGGCCGTAGATGCGGGCTTCCGAGCTCTCCTGCAGGAAGGCGTTCATGCGGTCGTTCTCGTTGTCGGGATCCAGCCCGCGGAAGTATGCCAGCCGCTCGTCCTGCGCCTTGAAGCGGGTCCCGAGGCGGTTTGCGGTCTCCTGCACCGACTCGTCCACGCCGGCGACGTTGCCGCTGGACCAGCGCATCAGGCGGTCGAGGTCGTGACGGTCATAGGGGGCGCCGCTCTGGACAGTACCGGGGTTCAGCGGCAGGTGGGCGGTCGGCGCGATGCGCTGCAGTTCCGCCAGCGCCTTCTGCGCCGTCGCCTTGGCGGTGCCGGCGGCACGCACCCAGGCGGCGACCTCGGCGTCGGAGAACGGCGCCGGCAGCCACTGGGGCACCGGCGCGGCCCCGAGCGCCTTCTCGATATTCGCGAGGATCTGCTGCGGGTCGCCCATCTGCGCCTGCTGTTTGGCCGACTCGCCCTTGCCGAAGGCCAGCATGTTCTCCAGTTCCCGGAGCTTCGCGGCGGCCGCCTGCACGTCCGGGTCGTCCGCCTGCGGAAACCTGTCGAGGGCCTGGCGGAAGCGTGCCGCCGTGCCTTCCCACTTCTCGACGTAGGCCGGATCCTGGAAGGGCGTGACGCCGCCGCGGTTGAGGGTGTCCATGGCGCTTTCCATGTCGCGCACCAGCTTCTTCACCCGCACCCGCTCGCCGGAGACCAGGGGACGCGCGTCCTGGGCCAGCTGCACCGGTTGCGCCGCGAGCGATACCGCCGCCGGCCCGGTCGCGCACAGCACCGCCAGGACGCCGAGCGCCCCCGCCGCGAACGACACCGCCGCCATGCTTTTGCGTTTTTCCATGCGCCTCTCCCTCTCCGGCCCCGCCACATGCAACCCGGGAGAGGGTACACGGTTCCGCAACCCGCCGCCCCCCCTGCTCAGAGCAGGAACATGCGGACCGGCATCCAGATGCCCATGGCGACCATCATCAGGTTCTCGGTCAGCGAGATGAAGCCGAGAGGGACGCTGCTGGAGCCACCGACGCAGGCGCATTTCAGCGCGCGTTTGTCGACATAGACGGCCTTGAACACCGAGGCCGCGCCGACCGCGCCGATGAACAGCGCGACGGGCGCGGCGATCCAGATGAGGGCGCCGGCGACCATGAGGATGCCGGCGAGCGCCTCGCCGAACGGGTAGAGGTAGCCGTAGCGCACCCAGCGGCGCGCCAGCAGGTCGTAGTTGAGGAACATGGTCGAGAAGCTCTCGAGGTCCTGGAGCTTCTGGATCGCCAGAATGCACATGCCGATGGCGATGAACCACTCGAAGACGCGCACCTCAAGGACCGACCCGAAGACGGTCCAGCCGAGCCCCAGCGCCATCAGGAAGGCGACCGCGAAGATCGCGATGACCGGCTGGTAGCTGGTCGCGTCCTCGCCCTTCACCGCCTGCCCGAAGTGCGCGCGCAGTTCCTCGTAGCCGCCGATCCGCTCGTCGCCGATGAACGCCTGCGGGGTGGAGGAGACGCCGTGCCTGTCCTTGAACGCATCGGTTTCCTCGCGCGTCCTGAGGTGATGGTCCTCCACCTTGAAGCCCTTGCGCTCGAGCAGGTCCTTCGACTTCAGCCCGTAGGGGCAGAGATGGCCCGGCATCACCATCCGGTAGAGCCGGGCGGTGCGGGCGCCCTCGACGGTGGCCATGAATGCTCCTTTCGCGCGGTTCGGCCGAACGGGTGCAACGACGGTACCGGGAGGGGGTTCCACGACGGGCTCCCGAGAGGCCCTGCGCGGGTGACGCCGCTGTAGGGTGACATCCACAGCGAATAGCGCGGCACCCGCTACGACAGATCCCAATTTGTTGCTTGCACTTCGTCGTCGCAAGCATATGCTTACATGCAGCATGTGCAGGCATGGAGGATGTCCCGAATGGCGTTGAAGAACAGAAAGAAGGTCGAAGCTGCCATGGCGCGAGCCCGGGCGCTTTCCCCAGAACGGCGTCGGGAAATTGCTCGAAGGGCTGCAGAGAGCCGATGGACGAAGGACTTGCCGGTCGCCTACTACACTGGCGACATCGAGGTCGGGGATTCAACGATCTCGTGCGCGGTTCTCTCCGACGGAACCCGCACCCTCACGCAAAGCGACATGATGCGCGCCCTTGGAAGGGCGCGCCAGGCGAAGGGGCGAGCCTACTACGATGCCGACGTCAACCTTCCTGCTTTTTTGACCGCAAAGAATCTAAAACCTTTCATTCCCAACGAGTTATATGTGACGTCTAGCCAGATCGAGTTCAGGCTGCCCTCGGGCCAACGGGCGTTCGGTTACCGGGCAGAGATGCTGCCGCAGGTTTGTGAGGTTTACCTGAAAGCAAGGGACGCGGGAGCGCTGGCACATTCGCAAATCCATATCGCCCTTCGCGCGGACATTCTAATCCGTGGCTTGGCGAACGTCGGCATCATTGCCCTCGTCGATGAAGCGACTGGCTATCAGCGCGATCGCGCTACTGATGCCCTCGCAAAGATTCTAGAGCGTTTCATCGCCAAGGAGCTGCAGCCTTGGATTCGCACCTTTCCGGACGATTTTTATGCCCAAATATTTCGCCTGCGAGGGCTTGACTTTCCCAAAGATTCTGTAAAAAAGCCGCAGTATTTCGGCCATTTGACCAACGACATCATCTATAAGCGACTTGCTCCCGGCGTCCTTGATGAACTAAAGGCGACGACACCGAAGCTGCCCTCCGGGCGCCACAAAGATGCACTGCACCAGCGTCTCACGCCGGATCGTGGTCATCCGAAGCTAAGAGAGCATCTCGCCTCCGTCATTACCATCATGAAGCTCAGCGACAGATACGACGACTTCGTTCGCAAGCTGGACAAGATTCACCCGCGGTACGACAAGACGATGCTCCTTGATTTTGGAGAGGGTGAGAGTGGCGTTTTCGGGCTCTAGCGTTCACTACATGAAGCTGCCGCCTCACGCGCAAACTCCGCGCGTTCCGCGCTCAATTTCTGACCCTTTGGGCGTCTTTTCGGCGGTGTGTAGCGACAGAAGCGGCTTGTTCCTCGTCATGGAGGAGACCGTCGACGGCGGGGACGTGCGAACGCAGTTGGTCGAGAAGACCGCCGCGACGCGTAGTGCACCATGATCTACAGCGACTATGTGATCTACGTCGACGAAAGCGGCGACCACAGCCTCGACCCCATCGACCGCGACTATCCTGTCTTCGTTCTGGATTTCTGCATTTTCCGGAAGGACCACTACACGACGGCGGTGTCACCGAAGCTACAGGCTTTCAAGTTTGCGCACTTCGGCCACGACATCGTGGTTCTGCACGAGCATGACATCAGGAAGCAGAAACCTCCTTTCGCATTCCTTCAGAACCGCGAGAAACGCGCGGTTTTCATGGATGGCCTGAACCGGCTGATCGCGGAAGCCGACTTCACCATAGTCGCGGCGGCGATAGACAAGCAGCGCCTGGCTCGGCAATACGCCAACCCTTCTAACCCTTACGAAATCGCACTCACCTTCTGCATGGAGCGCGCCTATGCGTTCCTGCGAGACAGACGACAGGAGACCCTGAAGACACACATCGTGGTGGAGCGACGCGGGCGGCGGGAGGATGACGAACTGGAACTGGCGTTCCGCAGGGTGCGTGACGGCAGCAACAGGTGGGGCGCGATGCCCGGTTTCGAGATCGTCTTCGCAGACAAGAGGACGAACTCTTCAGGTCTGCAACTGGCCGACCTCACGGCACGGCCCATCGGCCGCTATGTCATAGATCCGGGACAACCGAACCGGGCGTGGGACATTGTGGAGACCAAGCTACGCCGCAGTCCGACAGGCGCGGTGAACGGCTGGGGACTGAAAATCTTCCCCTAAAAAGCGAAAGGCCCCGGGATACCCCGGAGCCAGCCGCCGACCGGGAACATCCCCCAGTCCTTTCGCTATACATGCTGCCAGTGGCCCGCAAAGTCAATTGCTCGGCGGAACGGCCTCAGAACAGATCCGGCGCCAGTATCCCCGTCTCCAGGTCCACCTTCTCCACCAGGTAGCGTCCGATCCAGTTGCGCAGCGTCTCGGTGGTGCCGCCGCCGAGGCTGCCGTAGCGGACGCCGCGGTAGAAGCGGGAGACCGCGAATTCGTCGGTGAAGCCGTAGCCGCCGTGGATCTGGATGGCGTCGGAGCAGACGCGGATGCCCATCTCGTTGTTGTAGACCTTGGCCATCGCCGCCAGCGTCGGGTCGGGGAACGGGTCGCCGCTGGCGGCGGCGCGGTACAGCAGGCTGCGGCCGGCCTCGATCTGGATCGCCATGTCGGCGGCCTTCCAGCGCAGGCCCTGGTAGTCGCCGATGCGCTGGCCGAAGGCCTTGCGCTCGCGCAGGTAGCGGATCGAGTGCTCCAGCGCGCCCTCGGCGAGGCCGAGGCAGATGCAGGGGTTGAGCACGCGCTGGGTATTGAAGGCGTTCATCAGCTTCTTCAGCCCGTCGCGCTTCACCACCAGGTTGTCGGGCGGCAGCTCGACGTCGTCGAAGCGGACGTCGGACAGGTATTCGCCGCCCATGGTGTGGTAGGTGGTGCTGATCGACAGGCCGCGCGCGTCCTTCGGCACCAGCACGCAGCCGATGCCCTCGCGCCCGGGAATGCCGTCGACGCGGGTGAAGACGACGAACATCTCCGCCACCTCGGCGCGGCTGCACAGCGTCTTGGCGCCGTTGACGACGACGCGGTTGCCCTCGACCGTCGTGTTGGTGCGGATCGCCGGGATGTCGGTGCCGGTGTCGGGCTCGGTCATGCAGATGGCGAGGATGGCGTCGCCGCTGGCGATCTTCGGCAGGATCTCGCGCTTCACCGCCTCGGGCGCGAAGGTGGCGATGATGCGGGTCTGGGTGCCGACCTCGGCCATCACCGCCATCGCGGTGACGTAGCAGCCCTTGGCGATCTCCTCCAGCACCAGCACGGTGTCGAGGATGCTGGCGCTCATGCCGCCGTATTCCTCGGGCACCGCCATGCCGAGCACGCCGAGTTCGCCGAGGCCCTTCATGTTCTCCCACGGGAAAGTGCCGTCGAGCCACTTCATGCCGTTCGGCTCGATCACCTTGTGGCGGAAGCGGCGGACCTGCTCCACCATCTCGCGCTGTTCGTCGGTCGGCTCGAAGTTCACGCTGCCCTCCCCTCGAATTCGTCGGCGACGGCGTCGATCAGGTCGCCGATATGGGCGAACACCCGCGCGCCCGCCCGCTCCAGCGCCGCCTTCTTGGCGGCGAAGGTGCCGTGCGCGCCGTGCGCCAGCGCGCCGGCATGGCCCATCGTCACGCCCTCGGGCGCGGTGGCGCCGGCGACCAGCACGAACACCGGCTTGTCGAAGCCGTGCTCGCGCAAGGCGGCGGCGAAGTCCTCCTCCTCGGTGCCGCCGATCTCGCCGATGACGACGAGGCCGCCGGTCCGGTCGTCGGCCTTGTAGAACGGCACCAGCTCGCCGAAGCGCACCCCCTTGACCGGGTCGCCGCCGACGCCGACCCAGACCGACTGGCCGAGGCCGGCGCGAACGAGGCGGTAGCCGACCTCGTAGCTGAGGGTGCCGCTCTTGGACATCAGGCCGAGCGGACCGGGCGCCAGCGAGACCTCGGGCAGGAAGCCGAGCTTGGCCTGGCCGGGCACCGCCATGCCGGGGGTCGACGGGCCGATCCACAGCGCGCCGGCGTCGCGCACCAGCCGCGCGGCCTTCAGCGAATCGTGCACCGGCACGCCCTCGGTGGGCGAGCAGATGACGCGGATGCCGGCGTCGAGCGCCTCGGCCACCGCCTCCAGCACCTGGCCGGGACGCACCATCGTCAGCGTCGCCTCGGCGCCGGTCGCGCGGACCGCCTCGGCGCAGTCGAGGTAGACCGGCATGCCGTCGACCTCGGCATGCTTGCCGCTCGGCGAGGTGCCGCCGACCACGTTGCCGCCGTAGCCGCGCATCAGCCCGGCGTGCAGCCGGCCCTGCCGGCCGGTGATGCCCTGCACGATGATCGGGGTCTCGCTCGTCAGACGGGGGGAGATCATGCCTTGTCCCCCACGAGCCGGGCGCGCACCGCCTCGACCGCCGCGTCGAGGTCGGTCTCCAGCGTCAGCGGCGAACCGGGGGCCGACGCGACCTCCTGCGCCTTCTCGAAGCCGTTACCGACGAGGCGGGCGACGATGGGCAGGCGGCGCGCCTCGGGCACCTGCTCCAGCGCCTCGAGGATCAGCCGGGCGAGCTCGCCGAGGTCGGTGACGCCGGCGAAGAAGTTCATCAGCAGCACCCGCACGTTCGGCCCCTCCATGATCCAGCGCAGCGCCTGGACCAGGCGGGCCGGGTCGCCGCGCAGCTCGCCAGAGCGGATGTCGAGGAAGTTGTACGGCTTCAGGCCGTGGGCGCGCATCTCGTCGATCAGCATCATGCTGAGGCCGGCGCCGGTGGTCAGCAGCCCGACCTCTCCGGCCGGGTCGACGACGACGTAGTCGAAGCCGCAGTCCTGCTTGCGGGCGACGTCGGGATAGGCGGCGGCGCGGCCGGCGAGCAGGCCGGACAGCGCGTCGCGGCGCGACAGCGCGTTGTCGTCGGTGACCAGCTTGGCGTCACCGGCGAGCCAGCCGCCGTCCCTCAGCGCGAACAGCGGGTTGATCTCCAGCAGCGTCGCCTCCAGCGCGAGGAAGGCGTCGGCCAGCGGCTCGGCGGCCTCGCCCAGCGCCGCGGCGACGGCAGGCGGGAAGTCCTTGCACAGCCCGCGGACACAGGCGGCGATCGCCTCCGGGTCGGCGACGGCGCGGCGCACCTTCCCGGGCTCCTCCTCGATGGCGATGCCGCCCTCGGCGCCGACCATCACGAGGACGGCGCGCGCCGCGGGATCGAGGGCAAGGCTGAGGTAGCACTCGGCGGCGAAGTCGGCGCGGGATTCGACGCGCGCCTCGCGCACCGCGAGCCCCTTCAGGTCGAGCGAGGCGAGGCGGGCGAGT
>JBBDQX010000197.1:0-22370 GCA_040905765.1 Acetobacterales bacterium | reverse complement strand
TCCCCTATTTCGGCTACGCGCGGCAGGACCGGAAGTCGGGCCCGCGCACGCCGATCTCGGCCAAGCTGGTGGCCAACCTGATCACCGAGGCCGGGGCCAACCGCGTTCTGACGATGGACCTGCACGCCGGGCAGATTCAGGGCTTCTTCGATATCCCGGTCGATAACCTGTTCGCGGCGCCGATCTTCAGCAAGGACATCGAGGACAACTTCGGCAACGGCAACACCATCATCGTGTCGCCGGACGTCGGGGGTGTGGTGCGGGCGCGGCTGATCGCGACACGGGTCGAGGCCGACCTCGCGATCATCGACAAGCGCCGCGAGCGGGCCGGCGTGTCCGAGGTGATGAACGTAATCGGCGACGTGAAGGACCGTCGCTGCATCCTCGTCGACGACATCGTCGATTCCGGCGGCACGCTGTGCAACGCGGCGCAGGCGCTGATCGACCAAGGCGCCAGCGCGGTCGCCGCCTATGTCACGCACGGCGTGCTGTCCGGCGGCGCGGTCGCCCGGGTCTCCTCTTCGCCGCTCGAGCAGCTCGTGGTCACCGACAGCATCATGGCGACCGAGGCGATGCGCGTGGCGTACAACATCCGCCAGCTCACCATCGGTCCGCTGATCGCCGAAGCGGTGAAGCGGATCAGCGAGGAAAGCTCGGTTTCCAGCCTGTTCAACTGACGCTGCGACTCTGCTGGCATTTTTCGGCGGAATTCTGTACGAAGAGCGCCGTGCCGGCACCCCTGGAGGCCGGCACAGGTGTTTTCGGGCCGACTCCACGGCCAACCGGAGAGTGAAACAATGGCACAAGTTCGCGTGATTTCCGCAGCAATGCGGGAGCGGGCAGGTAAGGGGGCAGCTCGCGCCGTGCGGTCCACGGGCTATGTCCCGGGCGTGATCTACGGCAACAAGCAGGACCCCGTCGCGAT
This sequence comes from Acetobacterales bacterium, assembly GCA_040905765.1. Lineage (GTDB taxonomy): Bacteria > Pseudomonadota > Alphaproteobacteria > JBBDQX01 > JBBDQX01 > JBBDQX01. The sequence continues at coordinate 21,445 of JBBDQX010000197.1, read as the reverse complement.
TTCCATCGAACTCGGTGTGCTGGAAAAGGAGATCAACCAGCCCGGCGTGTTCAACCGGCTGTTCGACGTCGAGGTCGGCGGCACCAGGCACCGCACCCTGATGCGCGACCTGCAGCGCCATCCCGTCACGGAGAAGGCGCTGCACGTCGACTTCCTGCGCCTGTCGGCCAACGCCACCATCCACGTCGAGATCCCGGTGGTCTTCATCAACGAGGATGAGGCGCCGGGCATCAGCCGCGGTGGCATGCTGAACGTCGTGCGCCATGAGATCGAGGTGATCTGCAAGCCCGACGCCATGCCCGAGCAGATCGTCTGCGACCTGGCGGGCCTGGAGATCGGTGACAGCCTGCACATCAGTGCGGTCAAGCTGCCCGACGGCGTGAAGCCGGCGATCGACGACCGCGACTTCACCATCGCCACCATCGCCGCACCGACCGTCGTCTCCGAGGAGCAGACGGCCGAGGAGGCGGGCGAGGGCGGGTCGGCCGAAGGGCAGGCGGACGAAGGCGACGACGAGAAGGACGGGGAGTAATCACGCCCGCGTACCGCAGCCGGCGGTCGCCGCCGGGCTGCGGTCGCTCGGCCTTCGCCGCCGCGGCGCCCGCGCCGCTTCGTTCCTAACCGGACCGTTCCGGCAGGTATCCGCCATGCTGCTGTTCGCCGGCCTCGGCAATCCCGGGGCCAAGTACGCCGGCAACCGCCACAACGTCGGTTTCATGGCGGTCGAGGCAATCGCCCGCCGGCACGGCTTCGGGCCGTTCCGCAGCCGCTTCTCGGGACAGGCGGCGGAGGGCGAACTGGCCGGCGAGAAGGTGTTGGTCCTGGAACCGCTGACCTACATGAACGAATCCGGCCGCGCCGTCGCCTCCGCGATGCGTTTTCACAAGCTGAAGGCGGCGCAGGTCTTCACCTTCCACGACGAACTGGACCTGGCACCGGGGAAGATCCGCGTCCGGCGCGGTGGGGGGATCGCCGGCCACAACGGCCTGCGCAGCCTGCGCAGCCACATCGGGCCCGACTTCAACCGGATCCGCATCGGCATCGGGCATCCGGGCGACAAGGCGCAGGTGCACAACTACGTGCTGCGCGACTTCGCCAAGGCCGACAATGCATGGCTGGCGCCGCTGCTTGACGCCATCGCGGAGCACGCGCCGCTGCTGGCCCTGGGGAAAGACGGCGACTTCATGAGCAAGGTGGCGCAGCAGACAGGTCCACGACCGTCGGCGAAGCCGGCATCGAACGATCCGCCCCCCCCCGCGCCGCCCCCGCCGCCGCGCGACGACCCGGCGCCGCGGCCCGGCAGTCCGGCGTTCGTGGAGGCGCTGCGCGCGCTGAAGGCGCGGATGTCGGGCAAGAAGCACTGACATGGGTTTCGCCTGCGGCATCGTCGGGCTGCCGAACGTCGGCAAGTCGACCCTCTTCAACGCGCTGACCGCCACCGCCAGCGCCGAAGCGGCCAACTATCCGTTCTGCACCATCGAGCCGAACGTCGGCCGGGTGGCAGTGCCCGATCCGCGATTGCGGAAGATCGCGGAGATCGCGAAGTCCGCCCGCGTGGTGCCGACGACGCTGGATTTCGTCGACATCGCCGGTCTGGTGCGGGGCGCCAGCAAGGGCGAGGGTCTCGGCAACCAGTTCCTCGCGCATATCCGCGAGGTGGACGCCATCGCCCACGTCGTGCGCTGCTTCGAGGATCCGGACGTCACGCATGTCGAGGGATCGGTCGATCCGCTGCGCGACATCGAGACCATCGAGATTGAGCTGCTCCTCGCCGACCTCGAAAGCATGGAACGGCGCATCGACCCGCTGACCAAGAAGGCGCGCGGCGGCGACCGCGAGGCGAAGGCGCTTCTTGCCCTGTCGGAGCGCGTGCTGGCGGCGCTACGGGCAGGCGATACGGCCCGCACGGTCGCGACGGAGCCGGAGGAGCGTAAACTGTTCAGCGGGCTGCAGTTGCTATCGGCCAAACCCGTCCTGTACGTCTGCAACGTCGACGAAGGCGAGGCGGCAACCGGGAACGCACTGTCGCAGAACGTCGAGACGTTCGCCGCGGCCGCCGGCGCCGGGGTGGTGGTGGTCTCGGCCGCCATCGAGGCGGAGGTCGCTCAGCTCGAGGATCCTGCCGAGCGGACCGACTTCCTCACTTCGCTCGGGCTGGAGGAGACGGGGCTGACGCGCGTCATCCGCGCCGGCTACGGGCTGCTCGACCTGATCACCTTCTTCACGGCCGGTCCCAAGGAGGCCCGGGCCTGGACGGTGCGACGCAACGCGACCGCGTCGGAGGCCGCGGGCACCATCCACAGCGACTTCCAGCGCGGCTTCATCTGCGCCGAGACCATCGCCTGCGACGACTATATCGGTCTCGGGGGCGAACAGGCGGCCAAGGAAGCCGGCAGGATGCGCCAGGAAGGGCGCGACTACGTCGTCCGCGACGGCGACGTCATGCTGTTCCGGTTCAACGTCTGAATCGCCCGCCCTGCGCTTTCCGCCTTCGCGGAGGCTGCGGTAGAGTGCCTGCCCCACCGAACGGACGCGACAGGAGGAAGCACCCCCATGGGCAAGATGATCGAACTTACCGCGAAGGACGGGCACAAGCTCGGCGCCTACGTCACCGGGCCTGAGCCGAAAGGCAACAAGGCGCTGGTCGTCATCCAGGAGATCTTCGGCGTCAACAGCCACATGCGTCGCGTCTGCGAAATGTACGGCAGCCAGGGATACGCCGTGATCGCCCCGGCCCTGTTCGACCGCGTCGAGCGGGGCGCCGAGCTCGGCTACCAGCCCGACGACATGGCGCGCGGTCGCGAACTGCGCGGCAAGGTGCCGGACGAGGGCATGCTGGCCGACGTCGCCGCCGCCAAGGCCTATGTCGATTCCGCCAGCAAGGTCGGCATCGTCGGCTATTGCTGGGGCGGCTCGGTCGCCTGGCTGGGCAACACGCGGCTCGGTTTCGACGCCTCGTCGAGCTACTACGGCGGCCAGATCGTCCAGGCGAAGGACGAGAAGCCGAACGGCCCGGCGATGATGCACTTCGGCACCGAGGACAAGTCGATCCCGATGTCGGACGTCGAGCAGATCAAGGCGGCGCAGCCGAAGGCCGAAATCCACGTCTACGAGGGCGCGCAGCACGGTTTCTGCTGCGACGACCGCGGCAGCTTCAGCGAGAAGGACTGCAAGGTCGCCAACGAGCGGACGCTGGCGTTCTTCGAAAAGACGCTGGCCTAACGGGCTAGCTGCGCAACACCCGGCCGGCGACGGCGTCGAGACGCGCCACGACGGCCGGGTCGCGCGCCTCGGGCGCCGTGATGACTGCAGCATCGAGCGCCCGGTCGCAGCCATGCGGGCACGGGAACGGCCGATCCGCCAGCGCCGGGATCGTCGCGGCCACGAGATCGCGGGCCTTTTCTGCATTCGCCAGCAGCACGGCGATGACCGATTCGACCGAAACGGCATCATGTCCCGGGTGCCAGCAGTCGTAGTCGGTGACCATCGCAACGCTCGCGTAGCAGAGCTCCGCCTCACGGGCGAGCTTGGCCTCCGGCATGTTCGTCATCCCGATGACATCGCAACCCCAGGACCGGTAGAGCCCGGATTCGGCGAGGGAAGAAAACTGCGGCCCTTCCATGGCGAGGTAGGTACCGCCACGCACCATCGGGATTCCGACCTCGTCCGCGGCGGCCATCAGGCTGTCGCCGAGCCGCGGGCATACCGGGTGCGCCATCGACACATGCGCCACCAGGCCGGTGGTGAAGAAGCTTTTGGAGCGCGCGAAGGTCCGGTCGATGAACTGGTCGACCAGCACGAAGGTGCCCGGCGACAGCTCCTCCTTCAGCGAGCCCACAGCGCTGACCGAGATCAGGTCGGTCACGCCGGCCCGCTTCAAGGCATCGATGTTGGCGCGAAAGTTGAGTTCGCTCGGCGGAATGCGGTGGCCGCGGCCGTGGCGCGGCAGGAACACCACCAGCACGCCGCCGAGCTCGCCGTGCAACAGTTCATCCGATGGCGCCCCGAAGGCGGATTCCACCTTCTCCCACCGTGCCCCGGTCAGGCCGGCGATGTCGTAGACGCCGCTGCCGCCGATGATCCCGATGACGGGCCGTTCGGCCATCGCTGCGCCCCGCACCACGCCTAGTGAAGGCTGGACCAGAGCTTGCGCTTGGTGGCGTAAAGCAGGCCGGTGAGCACGATCAGGTACAGGATCACCTTGAGGCCCATCTGCTTGCGCGTCTCGAGATTCGGCTCGGAAGCCCAAGTCAGGAACATGGTCACGTCGTGCGACATCTGGTCCACCGTCGCCGGCGTGCCGTCGGTGTACTCGATGATGCCTTCCTGCAACGGCGGCGGCATGGCGATCTGGTGGCCGGGGAAGTACGTGTTGTAGTAGAGGCCGGGCCGCACCTCCACGCCCGCTGGCGGCTCGTGATAGCCGGTCAGCAGTGCATCCAGGTAGTCGGCCCCGCCGGCACGGGCCTCCACGAACACCGACAGATCCGGCGGATAGGCGCCGCCGTTCGCGGCCTGCGCCGCCGCCTTGTTCGGAAACGGCTCCTTGAATGTGTCGGCGGGCACCGCCGGTCGCTCGAACATGTCGCCGTTGGCATCCGGACCCGCCGTTACCGTGAACTGCGAGGCGAGCGCGCTGACCTGGTCTGCGCTGTAGCCTAGGTCCCCGAGGTGCCGGTAGGCGAGATGGCTAAGGCCGTGGCAGGCGGAGCAAACCTGCGCGTAGACCTGATAGCCACGCTGTGCCGAGGCGAGGTCATAGGTGCCGAAAAGACCGTCGAAAGACCAGGGCTGCTCCGGCGGCGCCGGCGCCTCGGTCGCGGCGCGCGCGATCAGCGGCTGCACGCCAAGGGCGAGTGCGACGAGCCCGGCAAGGGCGAACCGGCGCGGCGTCATCATGCCTTCTCCATCGGCTTTGCGGCGGCGCCGGCCGTGGCTGCGCCGCCCCCTCCCTCCAGCACCGACGCGCTGATGCTCTCGGGACGCGGCCGCGGCGTCTCGAACCAGCCGAGCAGCGGCAGCAGGATCAGGAAGTGGAAGAAGTACCAGAAGGTGCAGATCTGGCCGATGACGACGAACCACCCCTCCGGCGGTTTCGCCCCGACCCATCCGAGCACGACGTTCACTACCAGCAACACCCAGAAGAACTGCCTGTATACCGGCCGGTACTTCGCGCTGCGGACCGGAGAAGTATCCAGCCAGGGCAGCAGGAAAAGCACGGCGATCGAGCCGAACATGGCGATCACGCCGCCGAGTTTCGCCTCGATCAGGACGATGCCTGTGAACGGGATGCCGATGTCGAAGTTGATCGCCCGCAGGATCGCGTAGAACGGCAGGAAGTACCATTCGGGAACGATATGCGCCGGCGTCACCAGCGGATCGGCCGGGATGTAGTTGTCCGGATGCCCCAGTGCGTTGGGCGCGAAGAACACGAAAAGCGCCCAGAAGATCAGGAACGCGCCGATGCCGACGCTGTCCTTTACCGTGTAGTACGGGTGGAACGGCACCGTGTCCTGCGGCCCTTTCGGGTCGATGCCTGTCGGGTTGTTGGAGCCGTGCACGTGCAGCGCCCAAACGTGCAGGAACACTACGGCCGCGATCACGAATGGCAGCAGGTAGTGCAGCGCGAAGAACCGCTTGAGCGTCGGGTCGTCGACGGTGAAACCGCCCCACAACCAGGTCACGATGCCTTCGCCGACCAGCGGGACGGCGCTGAAAAGGTTGGTGATGACGGTCGCGCCCCAGAAGCTCATCTGGCCCCAGGGCAGGACGTAGCCCATGAACGCGGTGGCCATCATCAGCAGCAGGATAACGACGCCCAGCATCCACAACAGTTCCCGCGGCGCCTTGTACGAACCGTAGTACAGGCCGCGGAACATGTGGATATAGACCGCGATGAAGAACATCGAGGCGCCGTTCATGTGGATGTAGCGGATCAGCCAGCCGTAGTTCACGTCGCGCATGATCCGTTCGACGCTGTCGAAGGCATGATCGACATGCGGCACGTAGTGCATCGCCAGGAAGATGCCGGTGACGATCATGGTCACCAGCACCACCATCGCGATCGCCCCGAAATTCCAGAAGTAGTTGAAGTTCTTCGGAGTCGGGAACTGCGCGTATTCGCGTGTCAGGAGACTGAAGATCGGCATCCGGTAGTCGATCCACTCGACCACCGGATTCTTGAATGCGGTGCGGTTGCCGTGCGCCATCGTCGTCTCCTACCCGATCCGTATCGTGGTATCGCCCACGAACTCGTGCACCGGCACTTCCAGGTTGGTCGGCGCCGGGCCCTGACGGATGCGGCCTGAGTTGTCATAGTGCGAGCCATGGCAGGGGCAGAACCATCCGCCATAGTCGCCGCGCGGATCGCCTTCCTTGGTGCCAAGCGGAATGCAGCCCAGATGCGTGCAGACGCCGACCACGACGAGCCACTCCGGCTGCTGGACGCGGCTGGCGTCGGTCGCGGGGTCGCGCAGGCTGGAGACCTCGACGCTGCGCGCCTGCTCGATCTCCTCCGCAGTACGATGACGAATGAACACCGGCTTCCCCCGCCAGGTGACGGTGATCGCCTGCCCGACCTCGACGGCGGAGACATCGACCTCGGTGGTCGCGAGCGCGAGGACGTCGCGTGCCGGATTCATGCTGTGGACGAAAGGCCAGACCACGGACGCAACACCGACAGCCGCGGCGGCACCGGTCGCGAGATAGAGAAAGTCGCGCCGGGTGCCTTCGTCCTCACCCCCGCCATGTCCCGTACCGTGGGTAGAAGCGGACGCCGATTCTGCCATGATTGAGCACCTCTCCTGGATCCGGGCGGGCCGGTCAGGCTCGGGAAGGAGCCGTCGGATGATACGCCTCGGGAGCGCCAGCGCCGGAACCCCACTTTTCGCCCGAAGCGCAATGCCCCCCTGCGCGCCGACTGATATACTCCAAAGCAGTCCGGGGCCACAAGCGCCGCCTCCGATTTTCGCGAGCGATTCCAACCCTTCAGCATCGGCATTTCGCCCTGTCCGCCCGACTGCCCATGCATCTTGTTCTTTACGAGCCCGATATCCCTCAGAATGCGGGGGCGATGATCCGACTCGGCGCCTGCACGGGCGTAGCCGTCCACATCATCGAACCCTGCGGGTTCGTCCTGACGGACGCCAGGCTTCGGCGGGCGCACATGGACTACATCGAACACGTCCGGCTCGTGCGGCATGCAGGCTGGGAATCGTTCCGTGCGTACCAGGCCGAAACTGGCGGCCGCCTGCTGCTGTTGACCCGGCATGGCGAGACACGGCATCTCGACTGCGTCTTCCGGAGGGACGACTGGCTGCTGCTGGGGCGGGAGAGTGCCGGCACTCCGCCGGAAGTGCACGCGGCCGCCGCCGTCCGCTTGCGGATTCCCCTGCCCCCGGCATTGCGCTCGCTCAATGTGGCGATCGCCGCGGCAATGGTGTTGGGTGAGGCTCTGCGCCAGACGGGGGCGTTCCCGGACTGAACCCGAGGCCAAAGGGAGAAGCGGTTGGAGGACGAACGGCAGACGCTGGAGGAACGGAAGCGGCAGGCGAGCGCGTGGTTCACGGAACTGCGGGATCGCATCTGCGCCGCCTTCGAGACGATCGAGGACGATCATCGGGGGCCGAACGCCGCCCTGCCACCGGGTCGCTTCGAGCGCACCGCCTGGCAGCGGGGCGAGGGAGAAGGCGGCGGCGTCATGTCGATCATGCGCGGGCGCGTGTTCGAGAAGGTCGGCGTCAACGTCTCCACCGTCCACGGCGAGTTTTCCGAGGAATTCCGCAAGCAGATCCCGGGCGCGGAAACCGATCCGCGCTTCTGGGCCAGCGGCATCTCGCTCGTGGCGCACATGTGCTCGCCGCGCGTGCCGGCGGTGCACATGAACACCCGCATGATCGTGACCACCCGGTCATGGTTCGGCGGCGGGGCCGATCTGACCCCTATGGTCCCGGTCGATGCGGACACGGAGACCTTCCACACCGCGTTCAAGGCCGCCTGCGACGCGCATGACCCGGCGTATTATCCGCGTTTCAGGAAGTGGTGCGACGAGTACTTCTACCTGCCCCACCGCAATGAACCGCGCGGTGTGGGCGGCATCTTCTACGACAACCTGGAGAGCGGCGACTGGGCGGACGATTTCGCCTTCACACGCGACGTCGGGCGAGCCTTCCTCGAGGTCTATCCGCGGATCGCACGGCGGCAATTCGACGAGCCCTGGACGGAGGCCGAGCGCGAGCACCAGCTCGTTCGCCGCGGACGGTACGTCGAATTCAACCTGCTGTATGACCGCGGTACGCTGTTCGGCCTGAGGACCGGCGGCAACATCGAGGCGATCCTGATGTCGCTGCCGCCCGAAGTACGCTGGCCCTAGAGGAGGGCGCGCAGCCGCGCGAGACAGGCGACACGGTCGTCGACGAAGCCGCGCCCGGCCCACCAGGCCTCGACGTCCCGCAGCAGTTCTCCCACCCGGGGGCCCGGCAGGATGCCCAGCGCCTTGACGTCGCTGCCGCCCAGCGGGAACGGCGGCGGCGCCCATCCGTCGAGCGCGGCCCGCACCGCCATGCCGCGGTCCCCGTCCGGCGCCTCGGCACAGCGCAGGAGCAGGCGGTCGCCGACGACGGCAGGGCCGAGGGCATGGACGGCACGGCGCCATCCATCGACGTCGCCGACATCGGGATCGGGATGTTTCGCCACCATCGCCGCCAGGCGGCGGCCCTGCGCGCGCGACAGGCGCAGCCGGTCTTCCACCCGGCCTGCAGCGGCTTCGTCCGGCAGGAGCGCCCCCAGGCGTAGCAGCGGATCGGCCGCGTCCGGTTCGCCCAGGCGAAGCAGCCCGGAAAGCCGGTCGAACCGGCCGGCTTCCGACAGGGCATGGACCAGCACTCCGTGCTCGGCCATCAGCCGCAACGTCGGCAGCGGATCCGGCGCTTCCAGCAGGCGAAACAGTTCGTTGCGGACCCTCTCGCCGGAGAGGCCCGCGAGTTCCGCCGCATGGCGGGAGGCGGCCTGCAGCCCTGCGGCATCCGCGGGACCCCGGCCTAGATGTGCATGGAATCGGAAGAACCGCAGCAGGCGCAGCCGGTCTTCCAGTATCCGCGTCTCGGGATCACCGACGAACCGGACCAGTCCGTTTGCCAGGTCTTCGAGCCCCCGGTGATAATCGTGGATGGCGGACCTGCCCCCCGCCGGCATTTCCGCGTAGAGTGCGTTTATCGTGAAGTCGCGCCGTGCCGCATCGGCGGCCCAGTCGTCGGTAAAGGCCACGCGCGCGTGGCGTCCGAACGTCTCGACATCGCGGCGCAGCGTGGTGATCTCGAAATGCGCGCCGCCGACCACCGCCGTGACCGTCCCGTGCGAGAGACCGGTCGGGACGACGCGCACTTCTGCCGCCTCGAGCACATCGGTCACGCGGTCCGGCGCGGCCGGCGTGGCGATGTCGATGTCCTTCGCGGGGCGGCCGAGCACAGCGTCCCGCACGCAGCCTCCGGCGAAGCGGAGATCCTCCCCTGCGGCGCGCAACGCATCCGTCACCGCCCGCGTCGATGCCGCAGCCATCCAGTCGGTGGCGGGAATGAAGGTGGCGGGTCCTGGCGCGGGCGACATGCGGCCAGACTACACCACCGCAGCGGCCTTATTCGATGCGGCCGGGCTGGATGCTGCCATCGCGCAACTGCGCCGGGCTGTATTCCTGCCCGGGTGTACCGCCGGTCACGAACGCGACCGTGAACAGCACGATCCCCGTCAGCACCACGCCGGCGCCGAGCAGCAGCAGCCAGGGCGTGCGCTCCCATTCCGGCATCTCGCCGTCCTGCACCGCCCGCATGCGGTAGCGCGCATAGACCATCCACAGCACGTAGACGAGCGTGGGGAACAGCAGCGGGATGAGATAATAGAGAATTCCGCGAAACATCCTTCAGTCCTCTGCGGCCACGACGATGCGGCTCAATCCCACGAGAATGGCGGCTGTCGCCCCCCAGATCGTCCGGTCGCCCCAGCCGATGGAATAGTAGCGCCGCCGGACGCCCTCCCGGGTGTGGCTGACGCGCCGATGGTTGCGGGCCTCGAGGACGAAGGTGAGCGGCACCTCGAACACCGCGGCCACCTCGCGCGCATCGGGGCGCAACCGGAGCGGCGGACAGATAAGGCCGATGACGGGAGTGATGCGATAACCCGTCCCCGTGACATAGCTGTCAAGCCGGGCCAGCAGTTCGACCGAGTCCGGCGGCACGCCGACCTCCTCTTCGGTCTCGCGCAACGCGGCGGCGGCCGGGGATGGGTCCGTGGGCTCGATGCGACCGCCGGGAAAGCTGATCTGCCCGGCATGTGCACCAAGATGGGCAGCACGTTCGGTAAGGAGGACGGACAACCCTTCGGGTCGGTCGATCAGCGGCACCAGCACCGCGGAATCGACGAGTGAGGCAGGATCGAGGCGATACCCGGCGAGATCCTTGCCGTTGACCGCAGGACCGCAGACAGCGTCCGCACCCGGCAGCGTCGCCAGGCGGCGGCAGAGCCAGTTGCGGCTCAGTCCTCCTCCAGCTTCCCCAGCGGGAAGAAGGTGCCGCTGCTCCATACCCCGAAGACCCTCTCGCCGTTGATGTCCTCTTCGTGCCCGTAGGCGACGAGTTCATAGTATACGGAGCGCTCGATGCGCGCTTCGAGCCCCTCCCGAACCAGGATGTAGGGGCGGGGCTCGCCGGTTTCCGGGTCGAAGGCGACGCGGATCGGGTTGGCGGTACCGGCGGTGACGCACTCGTCGATGTTGGTACGGAAGCTGAGCACCTGATGGCCGCCGTTGCAGCAGTACATCTGTACCGCCACGAACGGCGCGTCCTCCACCTGGATGCGGCCCATCTCGGCCGGCGTGATCAGCCAGTACTCCCCCTCCGCGGTGCGCTTCAGCACGGACGCGAAGAGACAGACCAGCTCTTTCCGGCCGATCGGGGACCCCTGATAATACCAGGTGCCGTCACGCCCGATGCGCATGTCGATGTCGCCGCAGTTCTGCGGTTCACGGCGCGGAGGCAGGGGCTTGCAAAGCCGCTCGCCCGCCTCATGTGCCTTATCACTCGGTTGTGAGGACGCGTTCTTCATGGCGGGTGTTTATATAGGACTTGTTTGGCGATTTCATACCGTCAGGGGGATTGCCGTGACCGTCTCCACCACCGAAACCAGTTCAGACAAGGTTCCGGCGGCCCTGGTCGCCGAGATCGAGGTGCTCGGCCAGCGGATGGCCGAGGTACGATCCCGCGTCGGCCGGATCATCTTCGGCCAGGCCCATGTCGTCGACGAAGCCCTCGTGACACTGCTGGCGGGCGGCCACCTGCTGCTGATCGGCGTGCCCGGTCTCGGCAAGACGCGGCTGGTCGAGACGCTGGGCACGGTGCTGGGGCTCGACACCAGCCGCGTGCAGTTCACCCCCGACCTGATGCCGGCCGACATCCTTGGCTCCGAGGTGCTGGAGGAAGGCGAGGGCGGCCGGCGATCGTTCCGGTTCATTTCGGGACCGGTGTTCACGCAGCTGCTGATGGCCGACGAGGTCAACCGCGCCAGTCCGCGCACGCAATCGGCGCTGCTGCAGGCGATGCAGGAGGGCCGCGTCTCGGTGGCGGGGCATGACCACCCCCTGCCCCGTCCGTTCCACGTGCTCGCGACGCAGAATCCGCTGGAACAGGAAGGCACCTACCCGCTGCCCGAGGCACAGCTGGACCGCTTTCTGATGCAGACCGACGTCGGATATCCGGAGGAAGACGCCGAGCGACAGATGCTGCTGGCCACCACCGGCGCGGAGCAGGAAGCGGCGGTGCAGGTGATGACGGCGGACGACCTGATCGCCGGACAGACGCTGGTGCGGCGCGTCCCCGTCGGCGACGCCGTACTGCAGGCGATCCTCGACCTCGTCAGGCACTGCCGGCCCGAGACGTCCGGCCTCGACGACATCCGCCGCCATGTCGCCTGGGGCCCCGGTCCCCGCGCCAGCCAGGCGCTGGTTCTCGCGGCGCGCGCCCGCGCGGTTCTGGAGGCACGGCTGGCCCCGTCGGTGGACGACGTCGTGGCTCTCGCCCACCCCGTGCTGCGTCATCGCATGGCGCTGAATTTCACCGCGCGTGCCGACGGCATCCGCATCGCCGACGTCATCGACCGCGCCTGCCAGGAGATCGCCTGACGAGGCGGCTTCCTGATCTGTAAAGGGGCCTGACCATGCCTCAAGGCCGCTTGCGGACCGCCCATCAGGCCGAAGCGCTGGCGGCGGTCTTTCCGCCGTTGCTGGCCGCCGCCGAGAAGGTGGCGAGTACCGTCGCACAAGGCGTGCACGGGCGACGGCGTTCGGGACAAGGCGAGTCGTTCTGGCAGTTCCGCCGCTACCAGCCCGGCGACCAGACTGCACGCATCGACTGGCGCCGCTCCGGCAAGTCAGATCACGTTTACGTCCGCGAGCACGAGTGGGAGGCGGCGCAAAGCGTATGGCTGTGGCGCGATGGCTCCCGGTCGATGGACTACCGATCCGCCGCGGAACTGCCGACGAAGCTGGACCGGGCATCCCTGCTGCTGCTTGCCACGGCGTCCCTGCTGCTGCGCGCCGGCGAGCGCACGGCGCTGCTCGGCTCCGGTGCGACCCCGGCGACGGGGTCGACCGTGATCCATCGTATCGCCCATGCGATCGACCCCGAGTCCGGCGGCGACATCCACAGCGACCAGAGCCTGCCGCCCTATGTGCCTCTGCCACGCTACAGCGGGCTACTGCTGATCGGCGACTTCCTCGACCCTCCGGAGGCCGTCGAGGCGGTGGCCGCCCGCTTTGCCGGACGCGGCGTGCGGGGTCACATCGTGCAGGTTCTTGATCCTGCGGAGACGGCGCTGCCGTTCGGCGGACGCGTCCGCTTCGAGGGACTGGAAAGCGAGGGCAGCGCGCTGATTCCGCGCGTCGAGACGATCCGCGACCAGTATGATGCAAGGATGAACGAGCAGCAGGAGGCCCTCGCCAACATCGCGCGGCGCCACGGCTGGACCTATATCGTCCACAGGACGGATCATCCGCCGCAGGTGCCGTTGCTGAGCCTTTACATGTCCGTCAGCGAAGGGACGGGGCGCTAGGGCGTGTGGACTTTGGGCTCATTCGCCTTTGCAGCGCCGGGGCTGTTGCTCGCCCTGCTGGCTCTGCCCGCGATCTGGTGGCTGCTGCGCATCACCCCGCCGGCGCCGCAGATGGTCCGCTTTCCCGCCATCCGCCTGCTGTTCGGCCTGACCCCGCAGGAGGAGACGCCGGCTCATTCGCCGCTGTGGCTGCTGTTGCTTCGCCTGCTGATGGCCGCGCTGCTGATCCTCGCGCTGGCGCAGCCGCTGCTCCACCCTTCGGCCGGCCTTGCGGAGCCCGGACCGGTCGTGGCGGTGGTGGACGACGGCTGGGCCGCGGCACGGGACTGGGAGGCGCGCCGGAACACGCTGGAGAGCATCCTCGACGCGGCGGAGCGCGAAGGCCGCGAGGTGATGTTGCTTACCACCGCGCCCTCCGAACAGGGCGGCGCCGTCAGGAGCCCCGAGCCGACGACCGCCGACGATGCGCGCCGCGCGGTTGGCGCCCTGGAACCGAAACCCTGGCCGACCGACCGCGCAGCGTTGGTGGAACGACTGGAAGGCCTGCAGATCGATGGCCGGGCCAACGTTTACTGGCTCAGCGACGGCCTCGACGACGGCGCTGCCCGTCAGCTTGCGGCCCGGCTGTCCCAACTCGGCCCACTGCGGGTGTTCATCAAGGGCGCGGTGCTGCCGGCGATGCTGATGCGCCAGCCGGAGAGCGATGCCTCGGGCCTGCTGGCCCGGGTCTCGCGCAGCCATACCGTGGCGGCCCAGGCGATACAGGTGCTCGCCCGCGGCGCCGACGGGCGTGTCCTTGCGCGCGAGCCGCTGATTTTCGATTCCGGCGACGCTGAAGGTTCCGTCAGGCTCGAGCTGCCGCCCGAGGTGCGCAACAGACTGGCACGGCTGGAAATCGCGGACCAGCGCCATGCCGGGGCGGTGGCGCTGCTCGACGAGCGCTGGCGCCGGCGCCCGGTGGGCATGGTTTCCGGCACCCCGGCCGGCGCCGACCAGCCGCTTCTCGGCAACCTGTTCTATCTGGAACGCGCGCTGGCGCCCTTCACCGAGCTGCGCCGCGGCGGCATCCTCGAACTGCTCGGCCGCGAAATCGCCGTGATCGCGCTGGCCGACGTGGCGGCGATCAATCCGGCGGAGCGGGCGGCCCTCGAAACCTGGATCCAGGAGGGGGGCGTCCTAGTGCGGTTCGCCGGCCCGGAGACGGCACGCGAGGCCGACACGCTGCTGCCGGTGCGGCTGCGTGCCGGCGACCGCATCCTCGGCGGCGCCATGTCCTGGTCCGAGCCGGCGCCGCTTGCCTCGTTCCCGCTGACCGGCCCCTTCCGCAACCTGGAGGTTCCGGAGGAGGTCGTGGTCCGGCGACAAGTGCTGGCGGAACCCTCGCTCGATCTCGCCGGAAAGACCTGGGCGCGGCTGGCCGACGGCACACCCATCGTCACGGGCGAGCATCGGGGCGAGGGCTGGCTGGTGCTGTTCCACACCACTGCGAACGGCGACTGGTCGTCGCTGCCGCTGTCCGGGCTGTTCGTCAACATGCTGCGACGGATCGTCGAACTCAGCCACGGGATCGTCGAGGGTGGTGGCGCCGTGCCGTTGAACCCCCTGCTCAGCGTCGATGCCTTCGGCGACCTCGCCGAGCCGCCGGCCTCCGCGCGGCCGCTGACGGCGGACGAGATCGGCGCCGCGACTGTGGGACCGGACCATCCGCCCGGTTTCTACGGCACCAACGCAATGCGCCGGGCGCTGAATCTCGGCGCGTCCGTGGACTCTCTTCAGCCGATTACGGGCCTGCCCGCCTCTGCCGCGCAGTTTCCCTACGGCGGCCGCAGCCCCACCAGCCTGATGCCCTGGCTGCTGGCGATCGTACTGCTGCTGGCGACCGCGGACGTCTTCGCCAGCCTGCATCTCCGCGGCCTGTTGCGGCGGCCGGCGGGCGTCGCCATCGTGCGCGCGCTGCCGCTGCTGTTCGCCGTGTCGATGCTGACCGCGGCGGCACCGGCTTTCGCACAGGGAAGCGGCGCAGGAGTGGCGGGGTCACCACAGGCACGCGCGCTCGCGGCAACGCTGGACACGCGTCTGGGCTACATCGTCACCGGCAACGAGCGCGTGGACACAACCAGCCGCGCCGGCCTGATCGGCCTGTCGCAGAACGTCAACGACCGCACCGCCGCACAGCTCGCCGAACCGATGGGCGTGGACGTCGAGGCGGACGACCTGGCATTCTTCCCGCTGCTGTACTGGCCGACCGTCAGCGAGCAGCCGACACCCTCGCCCGAAGCCTTCCGGCGGCTCAACGAGTATCTTGAATTCGGCGGCATCATCCTGTTCGACACGCGCGACCGCAACAGCGGCGCGACGAACCCCTTCAGCAGCGGCCGTGACGGCATCGACGCGCTGCGCAGGGTCACCGCCGGGCTGCACATGCCGGCCCTGGCGCCGATCCCCGAGGATCACGTGCTCAGCCGCTCGTTCTATCTGCTGCAGGATTTCCCTGGTCGCTGGACCGGCAGCGGACTCTGGGTCCAGCGTGACGTCGACCGCGCCAACGACAGCGTTTCCTCCGTTATCATCGGCAGCCATGACTGGGGCGGAGCCTGGGCCGTCGGCGCCGATGGGCGGCCGCTGTACCCGGTCGTCCCCGGCGGATCGCGGCAGCGCGAGATCGCATACCGCTTCGGCATCAATCTCGTGATGTACGCCCTGACCGGCAACTACAAGGGCGATCAGGTGCATGTGCCGATCATCCTCGAACGGCTCGGCCAGTGAGGCCGGGCCAGTGAGCGGGAGCCAGTAGGCGAGGCCAATGAGCGACAGCGTCACGAACATCGTCTTTTCGCCACTGCTGCCGATGCCGTTGCTGATTGGCTTGCTGACGGTCGCAGGGGCCGCGGTCGCATTCTCGCTGTGGCGGCGCGCACGTGGCATGTGGCCGCGGATCGTCGTGCTGGTCCTGCTGGCGCTGACGCTGTTCAACCCCGAGGCAGTAAGGGAGAGCCGTCGCCCGCTGCATGATGTCGCCATCGTCGTCGTCGACGAGAGCCGCAGCCAGGGAATCGGCAACCGGCAGGAACAGACGGGGGCGGCACTGGAAGCCGTGGAGGCCCGACTGCGGGAAATACCGGGTCTGGAAGTGCGGGTGGTCCGGAGCGGCGGCGGCGCAGTCGCGACGAGCGCAAACGACGACCGCGAACAGGGAACCCGGCTGGCCACCGCGGCGCAGCAGGCCATGGCCGAGGTGCCCCGCGACCGGCTGGCCGGCGTGGTGGCGATTACCGACGGGCAGGTTCACGACGCCGACGAGGCGGCGGAAGAGGCGGCGGACAGCGGCGAAAGCCCGCGCGGCCCGGTCCATGTGCTCCTGACCGGCGAGCGTGACGAACTGGATCGCAGGCTGTCGGTGGTACGGGCGCCGAGCTTTGGCATCGTCGGCAAGGCCGTCCCGGTGACGATCCGCGTCGACGACCTGCACGGCGGCGCGGGCGGCAACGTCACGGTGACGATGCGGCGTGAGGACGCTGAACCGACCGAGATGTCGGTGGCGATCGGCGAGGAGCACACGCTCGAGGTGCCGGTCACACATGCCGGCGCCCTGCATATCGAGATGTCGGCCGCACCGATACCGGGCGAACTGACCGAGCAGAACAACAGGACCGTCGTGACGCTGAGCGGCGTGCGGGACCGGTTGCGCGTCCTGCTGGTCTCGGGCCAGCCGCACCAGGGCGAGCGCACCTGGCGGCGCATGCTCAAGGCCGATCCCTCCGTGGACCTCGTGCACTTCACCATCCTGCGGCCGCCGGAAAAGGACGACCTGACGCCGCTGAACGAGCTGGCGCTGATCACCTTCCCGATCCGCGAGCTGTTCCAGGTCAAGCTGCCCGAGTTCGACCTTATCATCTTCGACCGCTATCGCTTCCGTGGCGTACTGCCGAGCCTGTACCTGCAGAACATCGCCGACTACGTCCACAAGGGTGGTGCGGTGCTGGTGTCGGTCGGCGCCGACTTCGCCACCCCCTTCAGCCTGGCGCGCACGCCGCTTTCCCAGGTCCTGCCGGCAGAACCGACCGGCCGGGTCCTGGAACTGCCGTTCCGCCCGTCGATTTCCCGGACCGGTCAGCGGCACCCGGTCACTGCCGGCCTGCCCCGGGTCAACGAGGAAGGCCGCCCGTGGGGCCACTGGTTCCGTCAGGTGGAGGCCGGCAATATCTCAGGCGACACGCTGCTCGACGGGGCCGGCCAGCAGCCTCTGTTGGTGCTCAACCGGCTGGGCGAGGGCCGCGTGGCGCTGATGCTGAGCGACCACATCTGGCTGTGGTCACGGCACTACGAGGGTGGAGGACCGCACGCCGAGCTGCTGCGGCGGCTGTCGCACTGGCTGATGAAGGAACCGGACCTCGAGGAGGAGACGCTTACCGCGAACGTCGTCGGCGACCGGATGACGATCACCCGCCGCAGCCTTGAGGAATTCGAGTCACCGGTGACGGTGACCGCGCCATCGGGCGAGACGGTCGAGGTGCAGACCGAACCGGCCGGGCCGGGCATGGAGCACGGCGTCCTGGAGGTCGAGGAGCAGGGGCTGTATCGGCTCTCCGACGGCCGTGCGCGCGGGTTCGCCGCCGTCGGCGCCGCCGACCCGGTCGAATACTCGGACCTGCGCGCCACCCCGGACAAGCTGTCGCCCCTGGCCGCCGCCACGGGTGGCGGCGTGATGTGGCTGGCCGACGGCCTGCCGGAGCTGCGGCGGGTGGCGCCGGGACGCGACACGGCGGGCCGCGACTGGCTGGGCCTGCGGATGAACCAGGACTACGTGGTGACCGGGGTGGACTCCACGCCGCTTCTGCCGGCGCTGCTTGTCCTGCTGCTGGGCCTCGGCGGCCTGATGCTGGCCTGGCGGCGCGAGAGCCGCTGACCTCCCCGACACCCGCCCGCCCGGCTCCGCCTACCCGGCAGCGCCCTTCCGTTCGATCCAGGCTTCCCAGGCCGGCCGCGCATAGCCGGCGGCGAGATGATCCACGAAGGCGCGCACCTTCGCCGACAGGTGACGGCTGTGCGGATAAATCGCATAGATGCCCCTGTCCTCCTCGAGTTCATCGGCGAACAGGGGCTCCAGCGCACCGCTCGCCAGGTCCTGCCCGACGATGAAGGTGGGGATGCGGATGATGCCGATGCCGGCCAGTGCCGCGTCACGCAGCACCGTGCCGTTGTTGGCCCGCAGCGTGCCCGAGGTGGGGACGCGGTAGGTGCCGCCGTCGGCGCGGCGGAAGCGCAGGTCGCGGCCGCCCTGCCGGTAGGCATATTCGAGGACGTTGTGCTCGCGCAGCCGCTCCGGTGTCTCCGGGCGGCCGTACGCCGCGAAATAGGCCGGCGAGGCGCACAGCACCTCCCGGTTGTCGGCGAGGCGCCGGGCCACGAGCGTCGAGTCGGAGAGGTGGCCGATACGCACCCCCACGTCGAATCCCTCCTCCACGAGGTCGACCACGCGGTCGTTGAGGTGCAGATCGACCTGTACCTCCGGATATTGCTGCATGAAACCGGCGACCAGCGGCGCGAGATGGAGATGGCCGAACGACATCGGCGCGTTCACCCGCAGCCATCCACGGGGCACCGCCTGCAGCCGGCTCACGGCCTGCTCCGCCTCCTCCGCCTCGGCGAGGATACGCACGCAGCGTGCGTGAAAGGCCGTCCCGTTGTCCGTGAGGCTCAGCCGCCGGGTCGTCCTGTTCAGCAGGCGCGCGCCCAGATGATCCTCCAGCCGGGCCACCTGCTTGCTCACCGCCGACTTCGACATGCCGAGCCGGCGCGCGGCCTCGGAGAAGCTTCCGGCCTCCACCACTTCGGCGAAGATGACCATGCCGCCCAGCGTTTCCGCGCGCATCTATTGTCTTTCCAGGAAGACAGTTCGTTTCCATTTTGCCCAATTGTCTCCCGAAGACAAGAGGCGCATATGGACGAGCGACAGATCACAGCGCCGGGCTCGGCCCGGCAGACAAGGGAGTGGCTCCGATGAGCAAGGTTCTCGTCCTCTACTACAGCGGCTACGGCCATATCGAGACCCTGGCCGGTGCGATCGCCGAGGGTGCGCGCAAGATGGCCGGCACCGAGGTCACGATAAAGCGGGTACCCGAGTTGGTACCCGAGGACGTGGCGAAGAAGTCCGGCATGAAGCTGGACCAGGACGCCCCGATCGCCTCGCCGCAGGAGCTTGCCGATTATGACGCGATCATCTTCGGCACGCCGACCCGGTTCGGCAACATGGCGTCGCAGATGCGCAACTTCCTCGACCAGACCGGCAGCCTGTGGATGAACGGCAAGCTGATCGGCAAGGTGGGCAGCGTGTTCACGTCCACGGCCACGGGCGGCGGGAACGAGACGACCATCACCTCGTTCCACTCCACGCTGCTGCATCAGGGCATGGTGATCGTCGGCCTGCCCTATTCGGCGAAGGAATTGCTCGACGTCAGCGAGTTGCGCGGCGGATCGCCCTATGGCGCCAGCACGATCGCCGGTCCCGATAACTCCCGGAAGGTGAGCGAGGCGGAATTGTCGATGGCGCGCCAGCAGGGCGAGCACGTGGCGAAGATCGCATCCAGGCTCGCAGGCTGACCGGGAGGCGACCATGGGCCTGCTCATCGACGGCGAGTGGCATGACCGCTGGTACGACACCGGCAGCACCGGCGGCGAGTTCAAGCGGGAGGACTCCGGCTTTCGCGACCGGATCACGGCCGACGGATCGAGCGGATTCACGGCGGAGGCGGGCCGCTATCACCTCTACGTGTCGCTGGCCTGCCCCTGGGCCCACCGCACGCTGATCATCCGCGCGCTCAAGGGACTGGAGGCGGCCATTCCGGTATCGGTTGTCGAACCGTTCATGGGTTCCGACGGCTGGGCCTTCGCCGACGCAGAGAACCCGTCTGCCGGAGCGACCGGCGACCCGGTGCACGGCGCGCGCTTCCTGCGCGAGATCTATGTCGCCGCGAAGCCGGACTATACCGGCCGGGTCACCGTGCCGGTGCTCTGGGACAGGCAACGCGACACCATGGTGAACAACGAGTCGGCGGAGATCATCCGCATGTTCAACAGCGCTTTCGACGGGCTGCCCGGCGTGCGGACCGATTTGGATTTCTATCCCGACTCGTTGCGGTCCGAGATCGATTCGGTGAACGAGAGAGTCTACGCAACCGTCAACAACGGCGTCTACAAGGCCGGCTTCGCCACCACCCAGGACGCCTATGAAAAGGCCTTCGACGCACTGTTCGGGTCGCTCGACTGGCTGGACCGGCGGCTGGCACGACAACGCTACATCGCCGGCAACCGCATCACCGAGGCCGATTGGCGGCTGTTCACGACGCTTGTGCGCTTCGATCCGGTGTACCACGGCCACTTCAAGTGCAACCTGCGCCGGCTGGTCGACTACCCGGACCTGTGGGGCTATGTGCGAGAACTCTACCAGGTGTCGGGCGTGGCCGGGACGGTGAACCTCGAGCACATCAAGCGGCACTACTACGAGAGCCACCGCACCGTGAACCCGACGGGCATCGTGCCGAAGGGGCCCGCGCTGGACCTCGAGGCGCCGCACGGGCGGGAGCGGCTGCGAGCGGCCTGAAGGATCAGCCGAACGCCAGCGCCTCATCGCCGAGCCCCTCGTTGTGGATCTCGCATACCTCCTGAAGGCACAACAGGTCGGCATCGAGCCGCAGCAACCGGGGCCGGAGGACGGCGAGGCGACGCTCCAGCGTTCCCGGCCTGCCGACCTCGAGACTTTCCAGGTTGAACGTCGCGATCCGCTGTTGCCGCGGCATGCGGGCGTCCCGAGGTTGAAACGATCCGGCTGCCGTCATATTTAGCAGGCGACGCCGGCGCGGCAAGCCGGGCTTGCAGGGAGGTGAGGTGCTCGTCAGGATTTCGCCGCTGGCCGTCGGAGCCGTGACATGCTGCGCGATCCTGATCGGTGCGGTGGCATCAGCCGTGCCGGCGAAGGCGCAGCCCGTGCCTCCGCCACCGACGGTGCAAGACGGGCGGCCCGGGCCGAATGCCTCGTCACCGCCACCCGAAATCGAGAGCCGCGGCGCAAACGACCGCCTTTTCGATGCGATCAACGCCAACAACCTCGAGCGGGCAAAGCAGGCCGTCCAGGCCGGTGCCGACGTCGACGCGCGTAACACCTTCGGCTCCTCCGCGATCGACCTCGCCGTCGACCTCGGCCGCTACGACATCGCCTTCTACCTGATGTCGTTCCGCAAGTTCGATCCTGCGCCGCGGCCGGAGCGCCGCCAGCCGGAACCGGCACGCGCAGAGCCCGAGGCGGTGCCGGGAGGCTTCCAGCCGTCGTTCCGGCTGACGCCGCAGCCGCGCA
>JBBDQX010000196.1:0-22774 GCA_040905765.1 Acetobacterales bacterium | reverse complement strand
CCGCGGGCGCGGCCGTATAATCGCCCAACCGGGCGCCTCAGCCGCTACAGCCCACCGGCGGCGTCGCCGGGCGGGCGGGGAAGCCGGCGACGCCGAAACGCCGTAAGGTTTGGAGCTCCCGGACGGGCGAACAACGAGCCGATAATCCACCGCAGGGGGCGAATACGATCCTGCCGACTGGCGGCCTTTACCGGGCGCTGGCGCCAGTCATCACCCGATCGGCTGCAATCGCCTGTGGCGATTCAGCCGTCGGATTAGGATGATTTGCCTGTTTGAAAAGATCGAGCAATTCATCGCTCCATTCGGGACCGCCGGTTCCGGGTGGAGCGATCTTGCTCTTGAGTTCAGAAGTAGCCGACGAGCCGCCCGGCCACGATGACGCCCGCCCAGAGCGTCAGCGAGGCAAGGGCGGAGCCCCGCTGGCCGGGTGTCGGCTCCGTATCGGCGGCAGGGCGGGCCAGCAGGAACAACAGGACGTTGCCCAGCGCCGCGGCGAGCACGGCGAGCTTCAGGCGGAACAGCCAGGAGGCGGCGTAGTCGCCGGCGGCGGACACGAACAGCAGCGTGCCTGTGGTGGCCGCCAGGGCGAATCCCGCCGCGGCGACCGGGACCAGCATCCTCGCGGCGATCTCGGGCGGCACGCCCCGCCAGAGCCCCAGCAGCCGCAGATCGAGCGGCACGACGCTGCCGAACAGCAGTGCGATGCCGAGGACATGCCCGGCGTTGACGAGAGGATAGGTCCAGGTCGAGCCGCGCAACGCCGTCGCCAGCGCGGACGCCTCAAGCGCCGAGAGCGCCTCGCCGATCAAGCCTCAGGCCCGCCCGGACGGGTGCTCAGGACCCGCGGTCCGGGTAAAGGTCGTAGTCCTTGCCGCCGATCATCAGGCGCTCCGCCTTCATCAGCCGCATGGAGGGGTCGGATGCCCTGTGGCCGTGCGCCGTCACCTCGGTCCCTGGCGCCAGCACCGATTCAGTCAGGTCGACGCGGCGGTTCCGCCAGGGCTGGCCGATCTCCACCGTCCAGCTCTCGCCCGCGGCGTCGAGCGTCAACTCGCCGTGCGGGTTGCCGAGCCGCACGGCGGTGATCCGCCCGGTGAGTTCGAATTCCTCGTCGGTGGCCCAGGCCCAGCCGTGATGCGCCGCTGCCGGCAGCGCCAGCGCGGCGACTGCCGCGACGGCCCCGGCCATCACGGCGCCGTGGAGGAAGTCTCGTCTGTGCATCGTCCGCCTCCGGTTGATGATCCCGCGGGTTAAATGGGGATGACCGCGATGCCCGGAAGGGGCGCCTCAGCGTTCCAGCACGTAGCTTCCCGGCGCGTCGCCGAGCGGCGGGTAGCCGGCACCCGGCGCGCCCATGGCCGGCGGCGTCGTGCGCCCGGTGCTGCGTTCGGCGAGCCAGGCCTGCCAGGCCGGCCACCACGAGCCTTTCTGCTCGGCCGTCGCGGCATGCCACGTATCCGGCCCGACATAGGCGTCGGCCGACGTGCGGCGGGAGACGCGGTAGTGGCGCCGGCGGTGGCCCGGCTCGCTGACGATGCCGGCGTTGTGCCCGCCGGCAGTGAGCAGGAAGGTCAGGTCGTTCTCGGTGAACAGATGGACGCGGTGGACCGAGCGCCAAGGCGATACGTGGTCGCGCTCGGTGCCGACCACGAACATCGGCACCCGGATGTCGGACAGGGCGACCGGGCGGCCGTCGACCATGTGGCGCCCCTGCGAGAGCCGGTTCTCGAGGAACAGGTTGCGCAGGTACTGGCTGTGCATGCGGTATGGAAGCCGCGTGCCGTCGGCGTTCCACGCCATCAGGTCGTTCAGCGCCTCGCGCTCTCCGAGCAGGTAGTTGCGCTCCAGCCGCGACCAGACTAGGTCCTGCGAGCGGATCATCTGGAAGGCGCCGGACATCTGTCCGGGAGCCAGATAGCCCTGTTCCCAGGTGATGTCCTCGAGGTACGCGAGCTGGCTCTCGTTCATGAACAGCGACAGCTCTCCGGCCTCCTCGAAGTCGGTCTGCGCCGCCAGCAGCGTGATGCTGTTCAGCCCGTCGCCGCGATCGCGGGCCAGCGCCGCCGCGGCGATCGACAGGATGGTGCCGCCGAGGCAGTAGCCGACGGCATTGATCCTTTGGTCCGGCACCACTGTGTGAACCGCCTTCAGTGCTGCCTCGACGCCCATCACGCGGTAGTCGTCGAAGTCGAGGTCGCGCTCGGCCGCACCGGGGTTGCGCCACGAGATGCAGAACACCGTGTGGCCGTTCTCGACGAGATAACGGATCAGAGAGTTATGCGGCGACAGGTCGAGGATGTAGTACTTCATGATCGGCGCCGGCACGATCAGCACCGGCCCGGCATGCACCGTTTCGGTCTTCGGGCTGTACTGGATCAGCTCGATCAGCCGGTTGGCGTAGATCACCTTGCCCGGCGTCACCGCGACGTCGCGCCCGGGACGGAACGCCTCCACCCCCACCGGCGGGCGGCCGGCCACCTGCCTCTCCCAGTCCTCCAGGAAGTTCAGCCAGCCGCGCCACAGGTTCGCGCCGCCCTCGCGGATGGTCCGCTCGGTGAGTTCCGGATTGGTCGCGATGAAGTTGGACGGCGACATGGTGTCGAGCATCTGCCGCACCAGAAAGGGCAGGATGCGGGAGTGGCTCTCCTCCACGCCGCGGACGCCGGTGGTGGCGTTGTGCCACCACTGCTGCGTCAGCAGGAAGCCCTGATGGATCAGGTTGTACGGCCAGTTCTGCCAACCCCGCGCCTCGAAGCGGTTGTCCTGCGGCAGCGGCTCGATGCAGCGGGGAGTGGCGGCATCGGAAGAAACCTTGAGGGTATAGAGCGCGAAGCGGACCCATTTGCGCGCGGCTTTCTGCAGAAGCTGCTGCTGCTTGCCCGGTGCCTGCGCGAGGTGGACCAGCCAGTCCGCGTAGGCCAGTGCGACCGCGGCGGGGGAGAGGCCGACGGTGAAGCGCCCGGCCATGGCGTGCACCATCCGGTCGACCGCCATCGGGATATCGAGATCACGCTCGCCGTCCGGGTCGTCCATCTCGTCGGGCGCATGATGCAGCCGCTCCAGCACCTCCGCCAGCCAGGGGAACATGCCGGCGACCGCGGACGCCGGTGCGGCCGCCGGCGACGGCTGGTCCGGGGTGCTCATCTGCTGCGACGGCGGCGGAAGATGCGGGCCGGTCATCGAACCCTCGTCAAGGGAATCGCGCGATCATGGACCCCTCGGGACTCCCTGACTACTCCGACGCGTACGGTCAGGGCTTCCCCTTTTGCGTGCCGGAGACGGTGAACACGGCGGTCATCCGCAGCCATGCCTCGCCGTAGTCCTTCATCGTGGTCGACAGCCACTCCTGCTGGATCCTCGTGAGGTCCTCCAGGCTGCGGCACTCCGACATCTCCGCGAAGCAGCGCATGTCGTTGTTGACCCTGAGGCCCAGGAACCGCGTGGATTCCTCGCCGGCCGCCGCCATGCCCTCCATGCAGCTCTGGCTGGCCTGGACCATCGAATCGAGCAAAGCCGCGCCGATGGTCGACGCCGCGTCGGCGTAGGGAATCTCGGGAAACTCGGGGATCTTCGGCGTATCGGACACCTTGTTCATCGGTTGTCCCTCCTCGCTGTGTTGCCCGGCGGCGAACAGCGCCCTCCAGGTTAGAGAATGCTAATACGCCGACATGCGGTGCGCCACGATGACGTGGATCAATCCCGATTCCGTTACCGTGCCGGCGGCGCCCGTTCACGTCTCCGCGAGGGGCGCCGCCGAGCGGGACGGCCTCATGCTAGGCTTCCATATGCTCCGGATGGGAGGCTGTCATGGGTGAGAAGCTCGATGCTGGCGACGCATTTCCCGAGATGCGTTTCGCGCTGGTGTCCGGCGGCACGCGCACGCTGCCGGACGAGATCGACGCCAACTTTCAGATCGTGCTGTTCTATCGTGGCCACTGGTGACGCTACTGTCGCCGACAGTTGGTCGGCTTCGAAAAGCGGCGCGAGGAACTGGCGGGACTGGGCGCGGCGATCCTCGCCGGTAGCGTCGACCCGCTCGAGAAGGCGCAGGAAGTGGGCGCCGAGGTCTCCTTCGAGATAGCCTACGGTCTGACCCGGGACAATGGCGACCGGATCGGCGCCTGGTGGGAGGAACGCCGGGGCATCATCCAGCCGTCGGAGTTCATTCTGGACAACGGGGGCGGGGTGCTCTCGGCTACCTACAGCAGCGGGCCGGTGGGCCGGCTCGAGCCGGCGGACGCGGTGGCCTTTATCGGCAGCAGGGTCAAGGCCGCGGGCTGAGCCGCCGCATGGGTTGGCTCCCGGGCCGGATCGTGGTTGGTTGGCCCGGGATCACCGGCCGCATGGCACCGCAATGGAAACAACGACCCCGACGGACCGCTTCGCCCAGGGCAGCCTGACGCTGACGGCGCCACGCCAGGGGCTGCACGAGATCACCGGCGACGTGGCGGGCTGGGTGTCGGCACAGGGCATCGGCAGCGGCCTGCTGACGCTGTTCCTGCGCCATACGTCGGCATCGCTGCTGATCCAGGAGAACTGGGATGACGACGTCCAGCACGACATCGAGACGTTCTTCGCCAGGCTGGTTCCGGAGGAGCTGTCGCTCTACACGCATGTCTCCGAAGGCGCGGACGACATGCCGGCCCACATCAAGGGCGCACTGACGCAGACCCACCTCGCCATTCCTGTCGCCGACGGCGCGATGCTGCTCGGCCGCTATCAGGGCATCTACCTGTTCGAGCACCGCCGCCGCACCCGCCCGCGCGAGCTGGTGCTCCACCTGCAGGGCCGCTGAGACCTCAGAGCGGCTTGAGCCCCGCCTCGATCTCCGCGCGGCGATGCTCCAGGAACGGCGGCAGCGAGAGGGCCTCGCCCATCGTCTCCGCCGGCTCGTCGGCGGCGAAGCCGGGGCCGTCGGTGGCGATCTCGAACAGCACGCCGTTCGGCTCGCGGAAATACAGGCTGCGGAACCAGAAGCGGTCGACCGGGCCGCTCGAGGGCATGCCGGCGCCGCGCAGCCGCTCGGCCCAGCGGTCGTAGTCGGCGTCGGGAATGCGGAACGCCACGTGATGCACCCCCCCGGCGCCCAGCACGGCCGGCGTGCCGCCGATCCCGGCGACGTGCAGCTCGGCCGCGGGCCCGCCGTCGCCCATGGCGTAGACGCGGGTCGTGGAGCCGTCGGCTTCGGGGGTCGGATACTCGCGCTCGTGGCGCATCCCCATCAGCCGCGTCAGGACCATGTCGGTCGAGGCGGGGTCGGGAACGCCGATGACGATCGGGCCGAGACCGCGGATCTGCCGGTCGGCGGGGACCGGGCTGCGTCCCCAGGGATGCGCCTCGCCCGCGCCGCCGTCGTCGACCAGGCTCAGCCGCTGCCCTTCCGGATCCTCGAAGTCGAGCGTGGCGCGGCCGTCGCGCTCGCGCACCTCGGCGACGGCCGCTCCCGCCTCCGCCAGGCGCTCGCGCCACCAGGCCAGGGTCTCCGGCCCGGCCACCCGCAGGCAGGTGCGGACGATGCTGCGGCTGCCCCTGCGCTCGGGTGAAGCCGGCCAGTCGAAGAAGGTGACGTCGGTGCCCGGGGAGCCCTGCCCGTCGGCGTAGAACAAGTGGTAGGCGCTGACGTCGTCCTGGTTGACGGTCTTCTTCACCAGACGCATGCCCAGCGTGCCGGTGTAGAAGGCGTGGTTCTCCGCCGCCCGGGCGGTGATCGCCGTCAGATGGTGGATTCCCGTCAGTTCCATCCTTGTCTCCATCAGGAGCGGCCCGGCGACAGCCGCAGCAGCTTGCCGTTGGACTCGTCGGTCAGCACCCAGACGGCGCCGTCCGGCCCCTGCCGCACGTCGCGCACCCGCGCCCCGATCGGGATGCGCTCCTCGCCGGTGACCTTTTCGCCGTCGAGGGTCAGCCGCACTACCGCCTTCGCGACCAGCCCGCCGACCAGGGCGTTGCCCTTCCAGGCGGGAAACAGGTCGCCGGTGTAGAAGGCCATGCCCGAGGCGGCGATCACCGGCGTCCACTGGTGGATCGCCGGCGAGAGCTGCGGGCGGCTCGGCGGGTCGGGGATGGGCGCGCCGGAATACTGCGTGCCCCAGCTCACCAGCGGCCAGCCGTAGTTGCGGCCGGCCTCGGGGATATTGATCTCGTCGCCGCCGCGCGGGCCGTGCTCGTTCTCCCAGAGCTTGCCGGTCTCCGGATGCAGCGCCGCGCCCTGCGCGTTGCGGTGGCCGTAGGACCAGATTTCCGGGCGGACGCCGCTTTTGCCGACGAACGGATTGTCCGGGGGGACGGTGCCGTCGCGTTCCAGCCGGACGATCGTGCCGATGTGGTTGGACAGGTCCTGCGCCGGATCGCCGAGCCCGCGGTCGCCCAAGGTAACGAACAGCGTGCCGTCGCGGGCGAACACCAGCCGCGCGCCGAAATGGCGGCCGGTCTCGACCTTGGGCTGCTGGCGGAAGATCGTCAGGACATCCTCCAGCGCCGTCGCCGCCTCGTTCAGCCGGCCCCGTGCCACCGCGGTGGAGGCGCCGCCCCCGCCCGGCTCGGCATAGGTCAGGTAGACCATCCGGTCGTCGGCGAAGTCCGGCGAAAGCACGACGTCGAGCAGGCCGCCCTGACCTTGCGCGTAGACCTTGGGCACGCCGGAGAGGGGGGCCGAAACGCCGCCTTCGCCGTCAATCAGGCGCAGCCGCCCGGGCCGCTCGGTCACGAGCTTGCGCCCGTCCGGCAGCAGGGCGACCGCCCAGGGGTGTTCCAGGCCGTCGGCGACGATGTCGATCCGCACCGGCCCGGACTGGGTTTCGACGGTGCGGGACTGGGCGCGGGACTGGGCCATGCTCTCGCAGGCCGGCACCAGTGCCAGCACGGCGGCGGACAGGCAGATTGCCATGCGGTTCATGCGGCAGTGTCTCCCGGATCAGGGTTGTCGACTACGGAGATAGGGGCTCGTGCCGCCGCGTCGAGTCCGCACCGCAGCATGCCCCTTGCATTTGCACGCGCCCGGCAGGACGCTGTCGCCCTCCCGCCCCTCCATCGCAGGTGTCCAATGCCAGACAGCAAGCCACGGATCGACCCGGAGACCGCGCCGCCGACCAGCGAGACGATCCGCACGCTGCTCGACCGCGTCAGTGTCAGGAAGTATGCCGACAAGCCGGTCGACGACGCTACCGTCGACGCGGTGCTGCGGGCCGCCTTCCGTGCGCCGACCTCGTCGAACATCCAGGCCTACAGCGTCGTCGTGGTGCGCGACGGGGACACTCTGGCCGAGCTGGCGCCGGTGACCGGCAACCAGAAGCACGTGGCGGACGCGCCTGTGTTCCTCGCCTTCTGCGCGGACCTCACCCGTATTGCCAGGGCGATGGCCGACCGGGGGCACGATGTGGACCCGAACAACCTGGAGATGGGGCTGGTCTCCAGCATCGATGCGGCGCTGGTCGGCATGTCGGCGTCGCTGGCGGCCGAATCGATCGGACTCGGGGGCGTCATGATCGGCGCGGTGCGCAACGATGCCGTGCGCACTGCGGAGATCCTTGGCCTGCCGCACCATGTCTACTGTGTCTTCGGCATGGTGCTGGGCTGGCCGGCGGAGGCGCCGAAACAGAAGCCGCGCATGGCGTTCGAAGGCATGGTCCACCGGGAGCGCTACGGCAATATGCCCGGGGCGCCGGACACCGCGCCCTCGGTCGCGAGCTACGACGCCGCCCTCTCGGCGCATTACGGCACCGTGGGCAAGCAGACGACGCCGGATTCGTGGAGCCACGACGTCGACAAGAAGTTCTCCGCGCGGCCGCGCGACAAGCTGCGCGAGCAGCTCGCCGCGCGCGGCTTCGACTTCCGCTGAGGAGGCCGGTCGCGCCGCCGGCGGCAGGATGTAGTATGGCGGAAGGTCCCCGCTAGAGGCCGCCACCGCCCGTGTTCAGCCCGCTTTTCCTCGCGCTGCTGGCGATGTTCTTCCAGCAGTCCTTCGCCACGACCGCGAAGACGGTGGTGCCGATCGTCGCCCCGGCGGCACTGCCCGACCTCGGCGTCTCGGCGGCCTATGTCGGCATCTACGTCAGCATGGGCGCCGTGGTGCAGATCGTCTCGATGATGGGCTGCGGCAACTTCATCCGGCGCTACGGCGGGCTGCGGATCAGCCAGGCGGGGCTGGTGCTGGTGCTGATCGGCATGGCCTGCGCCGCCAGCGGCCACGTCTGGCCGTTCGTGCTGGCGGCGATCTTCGTGGTCAGCGGCACGTCGGTGGCGACGCCGGCGAGTTCCCAGATCCTCTCGCGCTACGCCCCGCCGCGCTATGCCCCGCTGGTGTTCTCGGCCAAGCAGACGGCGGTGCCGTTCGGGCTGGTCATGGGCGGGGTGATGATCCCGGCTTTCGTGATCTGGTGGGGTTGGCAGGGGGCGCTGCTCGCGATCGGCGTGCTGTGCGCCGCGTTCGCGGTGGTGCTGCAGCCGCTGCGCGCGGAGTTCGACAAGGATCGCGACCCGAACCAGCCGCTGTCGCCGAAGGACTTCAAGAGCACCTTCCTCGGCGTGATGGGCCATCCCGCGCTGCGCCGGCTGGCCTTCGCGATGTTCGCCTTCGTCGGCCTGCAGTCGACCTACACCACCTATTTCGTGCTCACGCTGACGGAGGGGCTGGGCTACAGCCTGACCGAGGCCGGCGGCATGTTCGCCACGGCGACGATCGTCGGCATGCCGGCCCGCGTGGTCTGGGGCTACGTCGCCAGCCGCTGGATGAAGCCGCGACATGTGCTGGCGGCGCTCGGCCTGATCATGTCCGCCGCGTCGGCGATGACCGGCCTTTACGGGCCGGACTGGACGAACCTGCAGATCCTGGCTGTGGCGGCGCTGCTGACGGCGACCGCGCTCGGCTGGCACGGCGTGCTGCTGGCGGAGATCGCCCGCCTGGCGCCGGCGGGTCAGGTCGGCACGATGACCGGCGGCGTGCTGGCGTTCAGCGGTGCGGGCCAGGCGGTGATGCCGCTGCTGTTCAGCGCGCTGCTTGCCGCCACCGGCAGCTATTCCTACGGCTTCTTCGTCTCCGCGGTGCCGCCGTTGCTGCTCGGCCTGATGCTCGCCACGGTGCGGAGCCGGCCGCCGGCCGCCGGCGGCGTCCGTGAATGAAGAGGGCCCGGCGGGGATTCCCGCCGGGCCCGGTTCACGCGGTGGTTGCCGTGGCGCTCAGGAAGCGTCTCGGTAGACGCCGAGGCGCCTGGCGATCGCCTCCCACCGCTCGTTGGTGTCCTTCCACCACTGGGTGTATTCGTCGCCGCTGACGTAGGAGACGTAGCTGCCCTTGGTCTCGATGTCCTCGATGAACTCCGGATCGTTCGCCACCTTGCCCATCAGGTCGATGTAGTAGTCGACGACCTCCCGGGAGACGCCCTTCGGCAGCACGATGCCGCGGTCCGACGTGATGTCGAGGTCGAAACCCTGCTCGCGCGCCGTCTTCAGGTCCGGCAGCACTTCGGAGCGCTTGTTGTAGTTGAGCGCGATCAGCTTCATGCGGTCCGCGGCGGCATGCTTGGCCGCAGTAGCCTCGGAGACCTGGCCGATATGGATGGTGTTGGCCAGCATCGCCTTCATGCGGTCTGCGGTGCCGTCGTAGGAGATGATGTTCATGTCGATTCCGAGGGCGTCCTGTACCAGCAGCAGCGAGAAATGGCTGGTCGAGCCGAGCGTGCCGCCGGCGAGCAGTTCGCCGGGGTTATCCTTCGCCCATTTCTGCATGCCGGGATAGTCGTCGAACGGCGCGTCGGTGCCCGCGCCGATGATCGAGGCGGTCTGCGTGAGGCGCGCGATCGGGGTGAAGGCATCCCAGGTGAAGTCGATCCGCCCGGTCAGGTTGCTGGCGAGAATATGCTGAAACGTTGCGAACACGGTGCAGCCGTCGGGCTTGGCTTCCAGCGCCTGCAGGGTGCCCTTGATGCCGCCCTGCCCGCCGATCGTCACGACCTGAAGGCTGGGGTCGGCGCCGTTGCGGTTGGCCGCATCGGCGACGATGCGGAACAGGATGTCGGTTTCGCCGCCGGCGCCCCACGGCACGATCAGGCGTGCCGTGCTGCAGGGGAATTCGACGGCCTTGGCGGCCGGCGCCAGGGCGGTCAGCGCGACCCCGGCTGCGAGCGCGGTGAGACACAGCTTGGCTTTCATGGAACCTCTCCTCGACAAGCGGGTCTGTTGGCCGACCCGCGGTGGTTATCGGGCCAACGCCCGGCGGTATCGCACGTACCGCATACCCATAAGGCTACTGTTAACAGTAATCCTTTGCAAGCCGGGAGGCGCCGCCGCCGCGCCCTCAGCGGGGCGGGTCGTCCTCGAACGCCTGCTTGATGCGAGCCGGTTCGACCGCGATCTCGACGCCCGCGCGCTCGGTCTGCAACGCCATTGCGACGCGCGAATCGCGGTTCTCCCAGCCGCGGTTCAGCGCTTCGGTCATGTCGGCGAGGGCCAGGTTGGCGAGCCGCATCGGCACGCCGATCTCGCGCGCCAGTTCGGTCGCCAGGGTGACGTCCTTGTGCGCCAGCTTCAGCGCGAAGGCCGGCGGGTCGAATTTCGCTGGCAGGAAGTGCTGCGCCAGCCCGTCGAAGGTGCGCCGGCGCCCCTGCGCGCCCTGGCGCACCGCCTCCCACAGCGCCAGCGGCTCGACTCCGGCCTTGACGCCCATGCTGAACACCTCGGCCAGGACCGTCTGGATGGCGTAGCCGGCGCAGTTGTGGACCAGCTTGGCGACGGATCCTGCGCCCGCCGGACCGATGTAGAGCACCTGGTCGCCGACGGCGGACAGCATATCCCGGTGGGCATCGAAAACCGGCTGATCGCCGCCGATCCACAGGGCCAGCTTGCCCGATCTGGCGCCCGCCGGGCCGCCGCTCACCGGGGCGTCGAGAAAATGCGCGCCCCGCTCGGTGAAGACCGCATGGATGCGCCGCACCACGGTGGGGGAGTTGGTCGACAGGTCGAACATCGCCCGGCCCTTGGCCAGCCCCTCGATCACACCGTCGGGGCCGAGCGCCACGGCCTCCACCTCCGGCGGCCCGGGCAGGGAGGTCAGCACGACCTCGACCTGGCCGGCCAGCGCGGCGGGGCTATCGGCCCAGCGCGCGCCCGCCTCGACCAGCGTCGATGCGGCCTGCCTGCTGCGGTCGTGCACGACGACCTCGTGCCCCGCCTTAAGCAGGTTGGCCGCCATGCCGGAGCCCATCGTGCCGGTGCCGATAAATCCCACTTTCATACGGAACTTCCTCCTTTCCGGGATGGTTGCGGAGCACGGAGCAAATGCTACCGAGACAGAAAATCGAGACAGAAAATTGCGTGAATCGCGGGCGCCGGAGTTGACGCGGCTCCCTTATCAAGGCAACCGTATACGCAACCGGGCGGCATTCAAGCTGCCCAATTTCCGGAGGAACCCCAGGATGAAAGCCATTCGGCTCTCCGTGCCGTGCGCGGCGCTGGCCGCTCTCGCGTGCGTTTCGTTCGCCGGCGATGCGGACGCCCAGGACATCAAGTATCCCGTCGACACCGTCACGGTCGTGACCCACTCGAGCCCGGGTGGCGGCACGGATGTGTATTTCCGCGAGATGATCAAGCACCTCGGCCCGATCCTCGGCGTCGACATGGTGGTCGAGAACGTGGTCGGCGGCGGCGGTGCCAAGGCGATGGCGAAGCTGGGGACCTCCCCGGCCGACGGCTCGATCGTCTACGGCACGACGCCGAGCTACATCAACACCTCGCTGCTCAGCAAACTGCAGTACAGCTACAAGGACCTGGACCCGCTGGTGAACGTGTTCAACGACCCGCAGGTGCTCTATGTCCGCTACGAGAGCCCCTACAAGACACTTAAGGGCATGATCGAGGCCGAGAAGAAGAACCCCGGCACGATCAAGCTGGGTGCCACCAGCCCGGCCTCGCTGGAGCGCCAGACCATGGAGCAGCTCAAGCGCAAGACCGGCATCAAGCCGGTCGTCGTCACCCACGACGGCGGCGGCGACCTGATGGTCAGCACCCTGAACGGTACGGTCGACCTCGCGGTCGGCGAGCTGCAGGAGCTGCGCGGCCAGATCGAGGCGAACAAGCTGCGCGTCCTCGCGTCCCTCACGGAAGAGCGGATCGAACAGCTTGCGGACGTGCCGACGGCACGGGAGCAGGGCATCGACCTCGTGGTCATCAAGTTCCGCGGCGTCGCGGCGCCGAAGGGGCAGCCCGAGAACGTCGTCAAGGCCTGGGAAGCGGCTATCCCGAAGGTCTACGAGGTGCCCGCGTTCAAGAAGTGGTACGAGGCGAGCGGCCTCATCCCGACCTTCATGCCTCAGGAAAAATACATGAAGTTCATGGACCAGTTCGTGAAGGAGCAGCAGGACTACTTCATCGAATTCAACATCATCAAGAAATAAGCGAACGACCGGGAAACGGCAGGCGGAAACCACGGGGATGGCCTACAGGGACGTGGCGGCCGGCATCGGCCTGATGATTGTCGCCTTCATCTACTGGCGATTTGCCTCGGCCATCCCCCTCAGCCCGCTCGACGACACCATCGGCGCCGGCGGGCTGCCCACCACGCTCGCGATCCTGCTCGGCATTCTCGCCGCGAGCCTCGTCCTGCGCGGCGGCTGGCAGATCGCAACCTCGCGCGCCGTGCCGATCGACCCGGAAAAGGACAGGAGGCGCGTCGGCCTGCCGGGCCGCGCCGCCACTATGGTGCTGATCGGCGCCGGCTACCTTCTGCTGGTCAGCACTCTCGGCTATGTCATTACCGTCGCCGCCCTGATCATGACGGTCGCGCTTTTCCTCGGGATCGGATGGTCGTGGCGGGTCCCCGCCGTGGCTGCCGGCGGCGCCGCGGTCCTGTGGCTGATCTTCGTATTCATTCTCGGCATCCCGCAGCCCCCCGGGCTGTGGGAAGGTCTGCTGTAGACGGGT
Source organism: Acetobacterales bacterium (assembly GCA_040905765.1). Lineage (GTDB taxonomy): Bacteria > Pseudomonadota > Alphaproteobacteria > JBBDQX01 > JBBDQX01 > JBBDQX01. Next base: position 9,862 of record JBBDQX010000196.1, on the reverse strand, counting down.
TCCAATGGACGCTCTGGGTATCACCTGGCAGGCCCTGACCACGACGCCGGCGGTCTTCGCCGCGATCGGCGGCGTGGTCCTCGGCATCATCGGCGGCGCCCTGCCGGGCATCTCCGCCTCGATCACGATGGCGCTGCTGCTGCCGTTCACCATCGGCATGGACCCGACCTCGGGCATCGTGCTGCTCGCGTCGACCTATGTCGGCGCGGAATACGGCGGCTCGATTCCGGCCATCCTGATCCGCACGCCGGGCACCAGCGCGGCGGCGGCGGCGGCGATCGACGGCTACGAAATGCAGAAGCAGGGCCGCGGCGGCGAGGCGCTGGGCCTGTCCCTGGTCGCCGGCGTCTACGGCGGCCTCGTCGGGATCATCGTGCTGGTGCTGCTGGCCGAACCGCTGTCCCGTGTGGCGCTGCTGTTCACGCCCCCTGCCTACTTCGCGCTCGGCGTGCTAGGGCTCAGCGTGATCGCCACCCTCTCCGAGGGGTCGGCGGTGAAGGGTTTCTGCGCCGCCATCATAGGACTGATGATCGCGACGATCGGCGCCGACCCGATGAGCGGCGCGATGCGCTTCACCTTCGACAGGCCGGAGCTGATGAGCGGCATTCCGCCGATCCTGGTGATGGTCGGCGTGTTCGCGATCAGCGAGTTGCTGGTGCAGGCGGGCCAGCCGGCCTGGGCCAAGGCCGGCGGCGACACGCGCATCAAGCTGCCGTCCTTCGGGACGATGTGGAAGTGCCGCCGGGCGCTCGGCATCGGCTCGTTCTTCGGCGTCTTCGAGGGGTGCATGCCCGGGGCCGGCACCAGTATCGCCTCGTTCATGTCCTACAACGAGGCGCGGCGCTGGTCCGACAAGCCGGAGGAGTTCGGTCACGGCTCCATCGAGGGCATCGTCGCTCCTGAGGCGTCGAACAACACCGTCACGGCGACCGCGCTGGTGCCGACGATCAGCTTCGGCATTCCCGGCTCCAACTCCACGGCGATCCTGCTCGGCGGGCTGCTGATGCACGGGCTGACACCGGGACCGCTGCTGTTCACCAAGGCGCCCGACGTCATCTACGGCCTGTTCGGCGGCCTGTTCGTCGCCAACTTCGCGCAGCTGCCGCTCGGTTTCCTGGTGCTGACACCCTGCATCTGGCTGGTCAACCGGCCGAAGCCATACCTGATGGCCTTCGTCCTCGCGCTGGTGTTCACCGGCGCCTACTCGATCGATAACACCATCTTCGACCTCTGGATCGTGCTGGCGGCGGGCATCCTGGGCTATCTGCTGCGCTTCTGCGGGTTCCCTTTCCTGCCGCTCGTGCTCGGCCTGCTGCTCGGTTACATGGTGGAGTCGAACTATCGGCGCTCGCTGCTGATATCGAGTGGCGACCATATGATCTTCCTGCAGGATGCGACCGCCGCCGGCCTGCTCGGCGCGGCGGTGCTGCTGGTCTTCATCTCGATGTGGCGCAACATGCGGCAGGCCAAGCGGGCGCGGCAGGAGCAGGAGTCCTCCTCCGCCGCGGATTGAGGCCGGGCGACAAGCCCCGCATCACGACTCCGTGAGTAACGCGACCGCGCCGGATCGCGCACTATTCGGCATTCCGGGCCGCCGCCAGGTGGCGGCCGGCAATCTGTGGAGCGTGCCATGAGCGAACCGCGCCTTACCCAGGACATCATCAACCTCTACGATGAATACACTCATGCGCCGTTGGCGCGGCGGGTGTTCCTCGACCGACTGGCGATGCTGGCCGGCGGCACCGCGGCGGCCTATGCGCTGCTGCCGCTGCTGGAGAACAACTACGCCCGCGCCGAGATGGTGGCGGAGGGCGACGCCCGGCTGGAGGCCGGCGACGTGAAGGTCGGCGAAATGTCGGCCTATGTCGTCCGTCCGAAGCAGGGCGACGAGTTCCCGGCGGTGCTGGTGATCCACGAGAACCGCGGCCTGAACCCCTATATCCGCGACGTAGCGCGCCGCGTGGCGCTGGCGGGCTACGTGGCGGTCGCGCCGGACTTCCTGTCATCGGCCGGAGGTACCCCGGCGGACGAGGACAAGGCGCGCGATATGATCGGCAAGCTCGATGCGCAGAAGACGCTCGACTACGCGCGGGTGATGGCGATGTACGCGCGCACCGGCCGGGCGGATGTTTCCGGCAACGTCGGCGCAGTCGGCTTCTGCTGGGGCGGCGGCCTTGTCAACCAGCTTGCCGTGCACGACGCGGACCTGAACGCCGCCGTGGCCTTCTACGGCCGCCAGCCGAAGGCGGCGGACGCTGAGAAGATCAAGGCGCCGGTAATGCTGCAGTACGCGGGCCTGGACGAGCGCATCAACGCCGGCATCGTGGAATACGTCGACGCGCTGAAGGCGGCTAAGGTCGAGCACACGGTGCACATGTACGAGGGCGTCAACCACGCCTTCCATAACGACACCAACGCCGCGCGCTACAACGCCGATGCGGCGAAGCTGGCCTGGGATCGCACCATCGCGTTCTTCGACAAGCACCTGAAGGCGTAGGGCCGGGCCCGCGACTACGTTGCGGCCCGCGCCGCGATGACCTCGAGGAACGGCGCCGCCAGGTCCCGCAGCTTGGCGGCGCCGACCCCGTGCACGGCGGCGAACTCCTGCGGCGTGCGCGGTGCCCGCTGCGCCATGTCGTGCAGCGAGCGGTCGGTGAAGATCACGTAGGCCGGCACGCCGCGCTCCTGCGCCAGACGCAGCCGGAGGCGCCGCAGTTCGGCCAGCAGCGCCGACTGCTCCGGCGTCAGGTCCTCTGCCGCTCCTGCGGCTGCGCGGGGCTTGCGCAGCGGGTCGCGCCGCACCGCATCGCGCCTGAACTCGAACGCGGCATTGCCGTCGGCGAGCGCGCGGCCGGTCGCGGTGGCCCTGAGCCCGCCGTGCCCCTGGATGTCGATCTCGAGGAAGCCGGCCGCCGTGAGCTGGCGCAGGATGCCGTGCCATTCCTGCTTGCCGAGCTCCCTGCCGGCGCCATGGACCTCCAGCCGGTCGTGCCCGGTCGAGACGACCTTCTCGGTCATTCCGCCGCGCATCACGTCGACCAGGTGCGCGGCGCCGAAGCGGTTGCCGGTCTGCAGCACCGTCCGCAGCGCCAGCCCGCCTTCCGCCGTCCCGTCGACCAGCTCCGGCGGCGCGATGCAGACGTCGCAGTTGCCGCACGGCCCGATATGCTCACCGAAGTACCCAAGCAGCACGCGGCGGCGGCAGGACGGCGCCTCGCAGTAGCCGACCAGCGCGTCGAGGCGCTTGTGCTCGCGCCGCTTGCGCTCGTCGCCGCCGTCCTCCTGTTCGATGAACACGCGGCGCATGCGGATATCGTCGAGGCCGTACAGCATGTGCGCCTCGGCCGGCAGCCCGTCGCGGCCGGCACGGCCGACCTCCTGATAGTAGGCTTCGATGCTGCCGGGGATGTCGGTATGCAGCACGAAGCGGACGTCGGGCTTGTCGATGCCCATGCCGAAGGCGATGGTCGCCACCATCACGATGCCGGGCTCGGTGAGGAACTGGTTCTGGTTGGCGGCGCGGTCGGCGGCGTCCATTCCGGCATGGTAGGGCAGGGCGGATACCCCCGCCTTCGCCAGCAGCGCCGCCGCCTCGTCGGTCTTGCGGCGCGACAGGCAGTAGACGATGCCGCTGCTGCCCTGCCGCTGCCGCACGAAATCCAGCAGCTGACCCTTCCAGTCGCGCTTCGGCTCCACCGACAGTGTGATGTTCGGACGGTCGAAGCCCGTCACGATCATCCGCGGCGGGATCGGGAACAGCCGCCGTGCGATATCCTCGCGCGTCACCTCGTCGGCCGTCGCGGTCAGCGCCGCGATCGGCACGCCGGGCAGCAAGGTCTTCAGTCGCGACAGGCCGTCGTACTCGGGCCGGAAGGCCGGCCCCCATTGCGAGATGCAGTGTGCCTCGTCGACCGCGATCAGGCAGGGGTTCAGACGCGCCACCGCCGCGAGCATGCGCTCGGTCATCAGCCGTTCCGGCGACATGTAAAGCAGCCGCGACTCGCCGGCGGCGACGCGCCGCCAGGCCGCCACGTTCTCGGGACGCGGGCGGGAGGAGTTGATTGTCTCCGCCGGGACCCCGGCCAGCCGCAGCGCCGCGACCTGGTCCTCCATCAGTGCGACCAGCGGCGACACCACGATGGCGAGGCCGCCGAGGGCAAGCGCCGGTACCTGGTAGCACAGGGACTTGCCGGAGCCGGTCGGCATCACCGCCAGCACGTCGCCCCCGCCGAGCAGCGTCTCCACGACCTCCCGCTGGCCGGGCCGAAACCCGTCGAAGCCGAAGACGTCCTTCAGGATTGTGTCGGCGGAGGGCATCGGGCGGTCTGGCGCGCCGCCGCGCCGAGTTCCGCCATCTTACGCAGCCAGCCCTGCCGCTTCTCCGGCGACGCAGTTGCGACGCCGCCGAGTAGGGTGGTGCGGATCGGCGAAACACCGCAGAAGCCTAGGATGCTGCGCTTCAGTCCGCGCAGCGCGAAGGCGCCGAAGAACAGGCGGTATGCAATGGCCGGCATGCCCATGGTTACGACGATGCGTGCCGACTTGCCCTTGAGGCCGCGCGTCCAGCCGCGTCCCTCGATCCGGTATGCGAAGCCGGGCCGTAGCACCTGCTCTAGGAAGCCCTTCAGCAGCGCCGGCATGCCACCCAGCCATAGCGGGAACACCAGCACGAGGTGTTCGGCCCAGCCCAACGTCGCCTGGGCGGGAGCCAGGGCGTCCGGCAGGGGGGTCGTCTCCTGCTCCCGCTGGCTGCGCAGCAGCGGGAAGTCGAGCGCGGCCAGGTCGATACGGCGCACATCGTGGCCCGCCCTCAGGGCCGCCCCCTCATATGAATCCGCGAGCGCCCGGCACAGGCGCTCCGGTGCGGGGTCGGGATGGGCGAGGACGAGGGCGATGCGCGCCATGGCGGCCGGCCTCAGGACGTGGCCTGGCGGTACCAGCCCAGGTCGAAGTACTTGTCGGGCTCGTCGAGCCGTGTGCCGCCGCCATAGGTCGAGCGCAGGTCCAGCACCGTCTCGACGCCCTGCCGGTCGACGCGGGCGCCGGGGGTGAGGCCGGTTCGCTCATCCAGCAGGTTGGTCAGCACCCGCTCCACCGCGGGTGGTTTGATCGCCGGCATGTTGCGCAGCAGAACCACGCCGGTGGCCTTGCGGTTGGCCGGGTCCAGCGTCCACGCGAGACCGGCGAGATAGCCGCGGATGAAGCCGGTGAGCGCCTCCCCGTTGGCATTCGCCCAGCGGCGGGTGGTGGCGAACACCCCGCCCTGGTAGTGCGCGAAGATGTCGCCGCTGCGCGATAGCACGCGGTAGCCCTGCGACTCGGCGATGCTGGTGAACGGCTCGATCGTGAGGGTTCCCGCATGGGTGCCGCTGCGCACCGACTCCCAGCGCTCGGGAGTCGCGCCGACCGGTACCAGCGTGACGTCATCGAGGCCGAGGCCGGCGTTCTCCAGCATCCGGTAGAGGATGAAGGCGAAGCCGGTCGACAGCGCGTCGAGCGCGATCGTCCTGCCGCGAAGCTGCTCGAACGATTCGATCTCCGGCGCGACCACGAATGCCAGCTCGATCCGCGTCGCCCCCATGAAGGCGAACAGGTCGGGCTCGCGCGACAGCGCGACGGCGCCCTGTCCCTCGGTATAGGCGACGATGTTGTCGAAGGCCGATCCGGCCACGTCGAACTCGCCGTCGATCAGCTTGCCGATCTGGAACGAGGAGCTCGGCGTCGTGGTCAGGTCGACGGCGATCCCCTCGGCGGCGAACAGGCCGTTCTCGACAGCGACGAAGATCGGCAGGTTCGGTGCGCCGGGGAAGGCGATGAGTCGGACGGGGTGCAAGGGCATCTCCGGACAGGATGGGGTCGCGGGAATCTGCCCCGGCGGGGGTACGCCCGTAAAGCTGCGGGAAGGCTGTTTTTTGTCGCGCGAGTCCGGCTCAGGTGGAAGCGGGCTGGGCAGGTCGCGGCGGCGCGTCCGCGATGGGGCGGTAGAGCAGCAGGGCGGCGCAGGTGATCGCGGCGAGGGAGCCGAACACCGCGCGGTAACCGGCCTCGGTCGGCGCGCTGCCGGAGACGGCGCCGAGCAGCACGCCGGTAAGGGGCTGCATCAGGCCGGCACCCAGCGCCATGCCCAGGTTGACCGTGGTCATCCCTCGTCCGGACAGGTGTTCCGGGAACAGTGCCCGACCGTGGATCATGACCCGGATCGAATAGCTGCCGAAGCCGCTGAAGAGGATCAACAGGACGGCGGCGGCCCAGGTCGGCGGGTTCGGCCACAACGCCAGCGCGCCCAGCAGTCCGGCGGTGATGCATGCGCCCCATATGACCAGCAGCCGGCGGGTGTTGAACAGCCGGTCGGCGGCGCCCCACAGCATCGAGCCGAAGAAGGCGGCGATGCCCATGCCGAGCATGACGTTGCCGCGATCCACGGGACCGAGGCCATGCACGTCGTAGAGATAGGGCCCGGTCCACAGCGAGAAGATGCTGGCGAAGCTGGCGTAGCAGACCAGCGCCATCGCCAGCAGGTGGTGCATCGGCCGCCACCTTAGCAGCTGCATCAGGCCGGCGAGGGCGGTGCCGAGCGTCTCCGCCTGCCGCGGCTGCGGTGGCGCATCGTCCGGATAGTCGCGGATGGCCAGGAACAGCAGGATGCCGACGAGGACCAGCAGGCCGGCGACCAACCAGAAGGATTCGCGCCAGCCGATGGTGGAAGCGAGGATCGCGAGTGGCGTCGCCGCCAGCAGGTTGCCGGACTGGGAAATGCCCGAAATCAACCCCGACATCGTGCCGAAGCGCTCCGGCCCCAGCCAGCGCGCGGCGGTGAAGAAGGCGCTCATGAAGATCGCGGCGCAACCGATTCCCATCAGGAAGCGCGCGGCGGCGGCGCTCCACAGCGACGTCGACAGGCCGAACAGCGCGGTGCCGACGACGGCGATGACGAGCAGGCCGGTCACCGTGCGCCGCGGACCGATGCTGTCGAGCAGCAGCCCGGTCGGGATCTGGCCCAGCGCGTAGGCGAAGAAGAAGGCGCTGCCCATCAGCCCGAAGGCTTCCGCCGACAGCCCGAGGTCGGCGATCACGCTGGGCGCGATGACGACGTGCGAGCTCCTGAGGAAATGGCTCAGGCTGCAGGCAACGAGAAACGTCGCGACCATGGCGACGATCCGGAAACGCACGACGGAAATCCTCTCCGGCAGGGAACGGCCGGCGACGGTCGGGGCGGAAGCCCAGTTTCCTACGGACGTCCACCGCGGTCCAGCGCGGCGCGCGAATCGTAGCGGACGATTGTCAGGATGCAGTCGGCTCGGGCTCGCGGTACTTCCGGCCGAACAGCAGTGCCGCCAGCGCGGCGAAGCCGCCGCACATCAGCCATGCCATGCCGTAGCCGCCGGTGCTGTCGACCACGGCGCCGAACAGCGGCGGTCCGACGGTCGCGCCCACGGCCAGCAGGATCTTGTTGTAGCCGACGGTGGCGCCGGCGAGGTTGGGTGGGGCGCTCTCGATCAGCATGGTCTGCACCAGCGCGGCGTAGGCGGTGATGGTCAGGCCGAGCAGCACCGCCAGCACGAAGGCCAGGGCCACCGCGGCGCCGGGCGGCAGCAGGCCGATGGCGACGAACAGCAGGGTGGAGGCGATGCCGATGGCGACCAGCACGGGCTTGCGCCGTCCGCCGAGCAGCCGGTCGCTGACCACCCCCCAGCCGAGCCGGCCGGCGACGCTGGCCGCCTGCGCGGCGCCGAGGCACAGGCTGGCCACCGGCAGGCTGGCCTGCAGGCCCTCGCGCACGAACAGGGTGAGGTAGGCGAACAGGTTCTGCTGGCCGATGTTGTAGAAGCAGACCGAGAGGTTGAGCACACCGAGGTTGAGATCCTTGAGGATCTCCCGCAACGCCGTGGTGAAGGCCGGACCGGCGGCGGCACCCGGCGGCCGCGGCGCGGCGCGCGGCAGCATCATGGTGAGCGCGACCGCCGCGGCAGTGACGCCCACCACCAGCCACATCACCGTCCGCCAGTCCAGCAGTACGACCAGCGTGCCGGTCGCCGCCGCGGCCATGCCGCCGACCGGCACGCCGGTCTGCTTGATACCCATGGCGCTGGCGCGCCAGCGGCGCGGGAACCATTCGAGGATCGCACGCGACGTCGCCGGATTGATGCCGGCATAGCCGGTTCCCGTGACGGTCATCGCCAGCAGCGCGAACCAGAGGCCGTCCGCCTGCGTCAGGATCGACGTGCCGACCGCGAGCAGGCAGGTCCCGAGCTGCAGCGTCCGCGCCACGCCGATGCGGTCGCCGAGCCAGCCGAACGGTACCGCGAACACGCCCTGGGCGGCGGAGTAGGCGGAAACGAGGAACCCGAATTCGGTGGCGCTGAGGTCGAGGTCGTTGCGCACCACCGGCGCCATCGCAAGCACCGTCAGCAGGTGCATCATGCCCAGCACGTGGGTCATGAACAGCACGCCGAGGTGCAGGGCCCATGCCTTGTGCAGGGCCGGTTCGGCAGGAGGCGGGGAATGGTCGGACACGGAGTCGGACGGTTTGCAGGAATTTGCTACAGAGGGATGCGGGATAGCCGCTGTCACCAAGCTTAGGGCATGGGCGGCGGTCGTGCATCGCCGGTGTCATTGCCCGGGCGAGGCGAAGGAGCGAGAGGATGCGCACGCTCGGCCTGATCGGCGGCATGAGCTGGGAGAGCACGGCGGTGTACTACCGACTGCTCAACGAGTTCGCACGAGAGCGGCTGGGCGGCCTGCACTCGGCCGAACTTCTGCTGTGGTCGTTCGACTTCGCCGGCATCGAGAGCCTGCAGGCGGCCGGCGACTGGGACGCCGCCGCGGCGCGGATGGTCGACGCGGCGCGGCGCCTGGAACGGGCTGGCGCGCAAGGCCTGCTGATCTGCACCAACACGATGCATCGGCTGGCGCCGGCCATCGAGGCGGAGGTGGCGGTGCCGCTGGTCCACATCGCCGACGCCACCGCCGCGGCGGTCAATGCCTCGCCCTCGCGCCGACCGGCCCTGCTGGCGACGCGCTACACGATGGAGCAGGATTTCTACAAGGGAAGGCTGCGCGACCGGCACGGGGTGGATGCCGTGGTGCCCGACGAGGCGGGCCGGGCGCTGGTCCACCGAATCATCTACGACGAGCTGTGCCGTGGCGTGGTGCGGGACGAATCGCGTGACGCCTGCCTCGCGTTGCTGCAGCGGATGGAGGCCGAGCAGGGGATCGACGGCGTTATCCTCGGTTGCACCGAGGTCGGCCTGCTGCTCGGTGCCGGCGACACCCGGCTGCCGGTCTTCGACACGACGGAAATCCACGCCCGCGCGGCGATGGACTTCGCGCTTGGCTAGTCCTTCGGGTTGTCGACCTTGAGGATGCGGTCCTCGGTGAGGGAGCGCAGGCCGTCGACCAGGATGTTCAGCAGGTCCCGGATGAACGGGTCGGCCTTCTCCAGCTTGTCGCGCAGCACTTCCTCGGGGATCACCAGGCATTCGGTGTCCTTGACCGCGCGGGCGCTGGCCATGCGCGGCGCCGAGTCGATCAGCGACATCTCGCCGAAGATCTCGTCTTGGCCGGTGTAGCCGAGCACTTCCTCGCCAGCCCAGCCGGTCTTGGTGATCTCCACCAGCCCGGACAGGATGATATAGGCGGTGTGGCCCTCGGTGCCTTCCTCGAAGATCAGGGAGCCGGCGGGGAAGGAACGCGTGTTCAGGGACTGGTGCTGCCCCACGCGCCTGGAGTGAATGATCCGTTTGGCCATGAAGATTATCCCTTGCCCCGCTGCCCCGAAGGGAAAGCATATGGCCGCCCAGTTGGCCTTGCCTAGCAGGCTGTTGAAGAAGTGACGCGTTCGGCCTTGAGGGTGGCCTCGTCG
>JBBDQX010000195.1:0-23421 GCA_040905765.1 Acetobacterales bacterium | reverse complement strand
TCTACGAGCTGGTCGGCGCTTTCGGCGTCGACCCGGAGCTCGAGCCGGACGAGGCCGCGGTCCGGCTCTGCCGGCTGACACGGCGCGCCTATGAGGCGATGATGGCGGAGGATGTCCCGCTGGCACGCCAGCGCTATGCGGAAATCCTGTCCGAGTTCCCCGGCGACAGGGTGGCCCGGAAGATCCTCGACCAGTTGGGCCCGCCGGACGAGCCACCGGGCCTTGCCGATCAGACGCAGTGACGACCAGAGCGAGCGGCCCGCAGAGCATGTTCGATAGTAGTCTTGCCTTGCCGGTACATCCGGCTCTCCGCCCGAGCGAATACACCGCCGCGCTGATCCAGGTGCTGCGAGACCGCGCCGCATGGGTATCGGGTGCGAACGTGCTGGAAGTGGGCTCCGGGAGCGGCGTCGTGCTGGCGGCGCTCGGTGCGCTGGGGGCGCGCACCCTTTGCGGCATCGACATCGAGAACGATGCCGTCGACTCGGGTACGCGCCTGCTTCATGGGCTCGGCCACACCGACAACGCCGAACTGCATCGTGGAGATATGTGGCAGCCGGTGGCGCAGCGGCGGTTCGACCTGATCGTTGCCAACCTGCCGCATTTCCCGATGGAACCGGCCGAGCTGGGCGGTCGCCTGCCGAGCTGGAGTGCCGGCGGGCATGACGGGCGCGGCCGCCTCGACCCGTTCCTTTCAGGCCTTCCCGCGCACCTGGCTCCCGGCGCACGCGCCGTCATCACCCACAACGCCTTCGTCGACGTCGGACGTTCCCGGGCGCTGCTGGAGGCGGAGGGCCTCACGCTGCGGATCGTCGCGACGCGGCTGGTCTACATCGCCGCGGACAAGCTGCAGCGCATGGCCCGGGATGTGCTCGCCAACGAGGAAGGCAGGTCGATTTTCCGCTATGGCCCCTATGCCTTCGGCGAGCTGCACATCGTGGAAATCGGCGCGGCCGGTGTCCTTGGCTGAGAAGCCGGCGGTGCGGAGTCTGCTGTTCGCGGCAGCCGGGCTGATCGGCCTTCTGCTTGACGGCCCGGCGCTGGCGGCAGGCGGAGAAACGCCCGATGAAGCGCTCGCCCGCATGCTTGCGGAGGCGAAGGGGGAGGCAGCGCGGCCCGACGCCTGCATGCACCCGGACGCAGACCGGCTGGTTCGGATTTTCTGCGATGGCTCGATCCGCATAGGGGTGCGGGACCATTACCCGCTGTTCGGCATGCGCGACGGCGACACGCACGAGGGTTACGACGTAGATACCGCCCGGGCCATCGCCGCCGGACTGGGCGTCGAACCGGTCTTCGAGACCGTCAACGCCGCCAGCCGTATCCCGATGCTCGCTGCCGACCGCATCGACCTGACGATCGCGACGATGGGCCACAACACCCAGCGTGACGGGCAGGTCAGGTTTATCCGTCCTCACTACTACCAGTCCGAGACGATCCTGGTCGGTGCGCGCAGTATCGCTATCGAGGGCTGGGGCGATATCGTCGGCCGAAGCATCTGCGTCACCATAGGCAACGGGTCGAACGCGCAGATCATCTCGCATGGTGCGCGGCTGATGCTGTTCGACGAGGCTGGCGTCTTGCCGGAAAGGCTTGGCGACAGGACCTGCACCCTTGCGGCGCAGGACGACAGCTTCTTCGCCTACTATCTCGCTGATCCGGACTTCGCCGGCCGCTACGAACCGAAGTTCGGATTCGCCCAGGTGCCCTGGGGGATGGCGGTGGCGCGTTCGGGCAGCGGCCGGCTCGGCGACGTTCTCGACCTGATGAGCCAGCTGTTCCACCGCGACGGCGTGTTCCTGGAGATTGCGCGCGGGCACCGCATCGCCACCGGCTTTCTGGAGCGTCAGCGGGCCGTGTGGAACCGGCCCGATTGCGATACCGCAGCCGGCAACGACGACTCGGCCTGCGTGCTGCCGGCACTGGATGCCGAACTTGAGCCCACCGGCTTCGCCGCGGCGGTCACTGCCTTCGAGCGCCGGGTGAAGGAGAGCACCGGAGTAACGCTCTCGCTGGCGATGCTTAAGACGAAGCCGGCATGGACCCTGTTCCGGGCGGGGGTCATCAACTCGCTGATCCTCGTCGCCGGTGCGCTGGTTGCAACGCTCGCCTTCGCGCTCCTGTTCGGCATGCTGCTCGCTGCACCAGTGGCGCCGGCGCGCTGGGTGGCGCGGGCGCTGACCATGGCGTTGCAGTCGTCGCCGGTGGTGCTGACACTGGTCATCGTGGCGACCATCGCCCATGCGTTGTTCGCCTATTCTTCCGCAGTGGCTCTCGGTGCCGCGATCGTGGCGCTCGGCCTCGCCAACGGCTGCAACGCGGGCCAGGCGATCTCCGAAGCCCTCCGGTCGCTGCACGCGGAGGAGGGAATGGCGGCGCCGCATGCGTTCCGCCGCGCCGTCGGCCGTTCGGCGACGCAGATCGTCTCCTTCCTGATCAACGCGGCGAAAGGCACGCCGGTCGCCAGTTTCGTCGGCGCACCGGAACTGCTCAGCGCCCTGACCGACATCACCTCCTTCGCCAGCGGCCGCGCCACGACCTACGGTCTGCTGTTGTTGTTCTACATCCTCGTGGTCGGCATGGTGGTCTGGCTGTGCGGCAGGCTCAGGGTGCTGCTGGAGCGCGGGCGGATCGCGCGATGACGTCATTCCTGCAAAGCCTGCCGCCCGAGTTCCTGCCGGATTTCCTGGCCGGCATGCTGGTGAACTTCCGGATTGCCGGGATTGCTCTCGTGCTCGGCTTGGCGTTCGGCTTCCTGCTGGCACGGGCGCGGCTAGGGGGCAGGATCGCAGCGGGCGCCGCGATGCCGGTAGTGGGCCTGATGCGCGCGGCGCCGACGTTCGTAGTGATGTTCTTCCTGCTCAACGCGATTCCCCCGGACGCCGCCGTGCTCGGCTTTTCCGTGGCGCCTTCCGGCATCATGACGGTGGCGCTGTCGCTGGTTCCCTATGCCGCGGCCTACGTCGCCGACAACGGCGTCGAGGCGCTCCAGCAACTGCGCCGCGGTTCGTCGCATGCCGCGTTGCTTTTCCTGCCCAATGTCACGCGGGTCTTCCTGGTGCTGGTGATGTCGTCCAGCACAGGGGCTGCGATCGGTGTCCCCGAGGGCATCGCGGTAATCCTCCTCGCGGCGGATCATGTCTCCTCGCTGGGCGAGAAGCTGGCGATTTTCGCCTTCGGCATCTTTTGCTTCGGGATCGTGCTCCAGGCTGGCTTCGGACTGATGAACCTGCTGCACCGCCGGCTCGGCGTCCTCGTGACGCGCCGGCGGGCGGCCTGAGCGCCGTTTGTAGCCCTCGTCGGGCAGGGCCTGCATGTAAAGTCTCTCGACGAGGACTAACGCGACCACGGTGAGGGGCGTCGCAAGCAACACGCTCATCGGCCGGCGCTGCGGTCGGCGGAACTCTCGACGCCGCCGCAGGCTATTTCTACGCGCAGCAGCCCAAATCCTGACCGCTCACGGTGCAGCGGATGCGGGGCGGTTCAACCGCCGCATCCGGCTGACGCATTTACGAACTTTCCGAAACGGAAAGGCGGGAATTCAATAACATATTGAGTGGCGGCACCCGCGGCGGCGGTCGCAGAACCAGCGCAGGCGGCGGCGCTTGTGCTTGCGCGTTCCGTGGACGCGAGATGCCCTGCTACCGGGGGGAAGGGGAAATAATACATGCATCTGGGAGGGTGCGGCGTTCGTGTTGGCGCCGGCTTGCGAAGCAGGGGGCGTCGCACTGTCGGCCTCGCGTTGTCTTGTCTGTTTCCGTTCCTGTTGGCCGGGCAGCCGGCCGGCACCAGCGTCACTGCGGTGGACGAACTTCGCAGCCTTTCCCTCGAGCAACTCGCTGACATCGAGGTCACCTCTGTCTTCAACTGGGTTATGCATTGACGGAGGACCTGATCGCGACCCTGGGCGCCAAGTTCGAGTACAGCAGTTACAGCGGCACCGAACTACTGCCGAGCATCCGCCTGGCCTGGTATCTGACCGGGGACCACATGATCTGGGGGGCGGTCTCACGCGCCGTTCGCACGCCCGGTCGCATAGACCGGGATCTGGAGGCTCCGGCGGTGCTCCCAGAGGCGGGAGAGAGATACAGCGAAGATAAGCTCCTCGCCTGCGAGATCGGCTATCGTGAACAACCGACCGAACGCAGCACCTTCTCTACCACTTTCTGCTATCACGACTATGAGGACATCCGGGTCGACGACCTGCCTTCGCCGGCCATCCCGGGCTACACTGCCGTCGATGCCCGTCTCGGCTGGCAGGTGACGGACAATCTTGAGCTGTCTCTGTCGGAACCAATCTGTTCGCCCCGCAGCCCCCGGAGACCGGGACCGACACCGAACGCGGCGAGATTCCTCGCTCTGCGAAGGGCTGGTCACGGTTCGTGAGCGCTCTGGCGCAGGCACGGGAGCAGGGGCTGATCAGTTCCCGGGTGCTGGAACTGGCGCTGCGGGTCGAGAGGCGTTAGGGGCGAGGGGGGAAACGCTCGATATGGGCCGCTTCTGGAGATTCACGCCGCTGGTCGCACTGACTGCCGCTGTGGCACTACTGCTGGCGGCAGCGGCGCTTGGCGTATACGCGGAGCGTGATTACCGCGAGCAGAAGATCCAGGAGGCGGTGGTTCAGGCCAGAATCCTTGCCCGAGCCGTTGCCGCGCCGCTCGCCTTCAGCGACAGGGACGCCGCCGCTGGCGACGTCGCCGCACTGCGCGCCAATCCCGCCATCGTGGCGGCGGCCGTCTACGACGCCGAAGGCAAGCTGTTCGTCAGCTTCCTGCGAGAGAACGCTCGGCCGACTCCGGGCACGATACAACCGGGAACCATCAGTTACGCCGAGGGCAGGGTCGGCGTGGCTGTGCCCGTCTCAGAGGATTCTATACAGCTCGGCGTCGTCTACCTGCGCACGGTGACCCAGTCCTTCGCGCAGCGTGCGACCCAATATGTCGGGCTGCTGCTGCTCGGGTTCATGATGCTGATCGTGCTGGCCGTGCTGGGTATGGGACAGGCAGCGGTGAACCGGGCAAATGCGGAATTGCGCCTCAGGGCCAAGGAGTTGGAGGAGACGAACACGCAGCTGCACGAGCAGATCGCCGCCCGAGAGGAGACCGAGGCCGCGCTTCGCCAGTCGCAGAAGATGGAAACCATCGGCCAGCTCACCGGCGGCGTCGCGCACGACTTCAACAACCTGCTGGCGATCATCCTCGGCAACCTCGAGCGCTTGAAGCGCCGTCTCGCGCGCGGCGACGCTCCCACCGAACTGGCCCGAACGATCGACAACGCCATGGCGGGCGCCGAGCGGGCGGCAGCGCTGACGCACAGCCTGCTCGCGTTCGCGCGCCGTCAGCCGCTGCGGCCGGAGCCCGTCGACATCAACAGGCTGGTGTCAGGAATTTCCGAACTGCTGCGACGGACGCTCGGTGAGACGATCACGATCGAAACGGTCGTGGCTGGCGGGCTGTGGCGGGTCTCGGTCGATCCGAACCAGCTCGAGAGCACGATCCTCAATCTCGCGGTGAACGCGCGCGACGCCATGCCGGAGGGAGGGCAACTCACCATCGAGACCGCCAACGCCTATCTGGACGAACGCTATGTCAGCGACTTCGAGGATCTCGAAGCGGGGCAATACGTGCTGATCTCCATAACCGACACAGGCGTCGGCATGAGTCGGGAAGTGATCGACAGGGTATTCGAGCCCTTCTTCACGACCAAGGAGGTCGGCCACGGTACCGGCCTCGGTCTCTCGCAGGTCTACGGACTGGTGAAGCAGTCCGGCGGACACATCAAGCTGTACAGCGAGCCGGGCGAGGGCACGACGATCAAGATCTATTTGCCGCGGCTCATGTCCGACGAGGAGCCGCGGACGACGCGGCACGCCGATCCGGCCGAGACGGTGACCGCAGGGCCCGACGCGAAGCCGGTGCTGGTGGTGGAGGACGATCCCGGCGTGCGGGAACACTCCGTCGCGCTTCTCACCGAGCTTGGCTACCCGGTGATCGAGGCCGCGGATGGCGAGGAAGCGCTCCGGCTGCTCGCGGATCATCCGGAGATCGCGCTGCTGTTCACGGACGTCGGTCTGCCCGGCGGCATGAACGGCCGCGAACTTGCCGAGGAGGCCCTGCACCGGCGTCCCGATCTCGCCGTTCTGTACACCACGGGCTATGCCCGCAATGCCATCGTCCACGACGGGCGCCTCGACCCCGGCGTCCACCTGGTAACCAAACCGTTTACCTACGCCGAACTGGGGAAGGCCGTGCGCAAGGTGATGCAGACGGCCGCGCCGCATGTGCTGATCATCGAGGACGAGTTGATGTTGCGGAACAGCACGGCGGATAACCTGACGGACCTCGGATGCATGCCGGTCGAGGTCGGCACGGCGGCGGATGCCTATGCGGCGCTCCGCAAGCAGGGCGATCGTATCGTGGCGGCGATCGTCGACCTGAATCTTCCCGACCAGCGGGGTGACGGCATCGCTGTCCATCTGCGCGCCGAATGGCCGGCCTTGCCGCTGATAATCGCCACGGGGGCCGGCCTCCAGGCGATCCGCGAGGAACTGGTCGAGGACGCGATGGTTTCGGTCCTGCAAAAACCCTACAACGGCGCGCAGATCGAGCAGGCGCTGGAGAAGGCGGGGGTGCGGCTGCGGCCCCGCCCGCGCTAGGCATCGTCCGTCAGCAGCTTGAACGCCTTCTCCGGAATGCCGCCCGCGGCATTCGGGTAGCCTTCCCACGGATCCGTCTTCAGTGCGCCCACCCTGCGGGGGACGGTTCGCATCGTATAGTCACCGGCGCTCTCGATGCGCGCCAGTTCGGACCAGCGAACGGGCACCGCCACCGGCGCGCCCGGCCGGGCGCGGGGGCTGAACGGCGCGATCGCCGTGGCCCCGCGCTGGTTGCGGAGCCAGTCGATGAATATCCTGCCGCTGCGTGCCTGCTTCGTCGCCTTGGCCACGTAGCGCTCCGGTCTTGCCTGTGCCAGCGCATGCGCGAGCCCGCGTGCGAACGCCTTCACTTCGGGCCAGGGCCGCTCGGGCAACAGCGGTGCCACGACATGGATGCCCTTGCCGCCGGTGAGCAGCGGGAAGGCGGCTAGGCGCATGCTGTCGAGCAGGTTCCGCACTTCCCGCGCCGCTTCGCATACCTCGTCGAAGGAGACGGACGTATCGGGATCGAGATCGAAAACCAGCCGGTCCGGGTGCTCGACGTCGTCCACCCTGCTGCCCCAGATGTGCAACTCGATAGCCGCTATCTGCGCCGCCGCAGCCAGACCGTCCGCACCGTCGATGCACAGGTAGCTGGCACGCTTCTGCGACTTCTCGGTGAGGTCGACGGCATGGATTCCCGGTGGCATTCCCTGCGCATGGTGCCTCTGGAAGAAGCACTCGCCGTCGCGTCCCCCCGTGCAGCGCAGCAGCGAGACCGGCCGGCCGCGAATATGGGGAAGCATGGCGTCGGCCATCTCCGCCAGATAGTCCGCCAGCGCCTGCTTGGTCAGACCCGCCTCCGGGAACAACATCTTGTCGGCATGGCTGAGGCGGGGCCGCGTTGCGCTACCGACCGGCTGCGGTTTCGCGCTGACCTCACCGGCCGGCTTGTCTTCCCGCAGCCCAAGGAATACCGGATGGCGCATGATTCCGGCTGCGGTGCGCTCGGTGTAGCTGACCTCCGCGACCAGCCGCGGCGTAACCCACTGCGCGCCGCGGCGCGCTTCGTCAGGAGTCTCGCCGAATGGCGAGGTCTTGCGGGTGAGCGGTTCCAGCCTGGCGGCGATCTCCCGCTGGTCCTCCTCGGAATAGCCCGTCCCGATCCGGCCACGATAGACGAAGCCTCCGTCCCCGAACGTGCCGGCGAGCAGAGAGGCGAAGGCGCGGCCCTTCCTGGAGGAGCGCCGCCATCCGCCGATCACCACCTCTTCCCTGTTGGAGCACTTCACCTTGAGCCACTCGCGATGACGGCCGGAGCGGTAGGACGCCTCCGCCCGCTTGGAGACGATCCCCTCAAGCTTCAGCGAACAGGCCTTGGCGTACATTGCGGCACTGCGGCCCTTGACGTGGTCGCTGTAACGGATCGCATGCGGCGCCTTCTCCAGCAGCGCGCGCAGCCGCCGCTTGCGTTCAACGAGCGGACTGCCGAGGAGAGAGCGGCCATCGAGGGAGAGCAGATCGAAGGCGTAGTAGACCATAGGCCCACCATTCCTGATCGCCTGCTGAAGGGCACCGAAATCGCTTCGCCCCTGGGCGTCGAGTGAGACAACCTCGCCGTCGATGGACGCGGAGCAACCGGAAAAGCCGGTAAGCGCCTCCGCGATGCCGGCAAACCGGTCGCTCCAGTCCTTGCCGCTGCGCGTGTACAGCCTGACCCGGTTGCCCGCGATGGCGGCCTGGATCCGGTAGCCGTCGTACTTGATCTCATGGAGCCAGCCGGAGTCCCGCGGCGGTTCGTCGACCAGAGTGGCGAGGGCGGGGGGCTGGAATTTCGGCAAGGTGGACCTGGCGCCCGCCATCGTCGCTTCCTCAGCCTGCCTTCCTTCTGGATCCGCTTGCGCTGCGGTCGGAACCGGACTTCTTGCCGCTCGAACGCTTGCCCGACGACGAAGAGGAGGATTTCCGGTTGCTGCGGCGCTTGTTCTGGTCACCGCTGTCGACGCTCTTCTTCAACGCCTCCATCAAGTCGATTACCTCGGCGGACTGGCGCCTGCCGCCACCTTCGTCGATGACCACGGCGTTCTTCCGCTTCTCCTCGATGAGCTGCCTCAAGGCCGTGGAATAGGAATCCTTGAACTTCGAAGGGTCGAATGGCGCGCTCTTGCGCTCGATCAGTTCTCCGGCAAGGTCGAGCATCTCCTTGTCGACGTCCAGGTCGGGTATGTCGTCGAAGACCTGCTCGGAGTCGCGGACCTCGTTGGCGTAACGCAGCGTCTGAAGCAGCAGGCCGCGCCCGCATGGCATAAGGGCGACGAGATACTCCCTGCCGCGCATCGCCATCTGTCCGAGGCCGACCTTTCCCGCGTCGTGCAGCGCCTGCCGGATGACGACGAATCCTTCCTCCGACCCGTCGTCCTGCGGGGCCACGTAGTAGGGCCGTTCGAAGAAGCGGGGATCGATCTCGGAATGCTTGACGAACTGCACCAGCTGAATGGTGTCACGCGTTTCCAGCTTGATCTTGTCGAGTTCCTCCGGCTCCAGGATGACGTAGTTGTCGTCGTCCAGCTCGAAGCCCTTGACGATTTCATCCGAATCGACCGGCCCGTGGCCCGGCACGACCTTGTCGTAACGCACCCGCTTGCCGGTGGGCTCGTGGATCTGGCGCAGCGTCAGGTTCGCCTTGCGCTCGGTCGCGGCGTAAAGCGCGATCTCGATGGAGACCAGCGAGAGGCGCAGGCGCCCTTTCCAGTAGATACGGGGTGCGGCCATAGGAAGTCCGGGACTTCGTTACGGAGCGGCGTCGATGCCTAACGGCAAAGGCGGGCACCAGTTCCCCGGTGCCCGCCCTGCTTTGTCTTCGGCCTGGAGGGTTACCGGTTCAGACCGGAACCCGTACCGGTATTGGAACCGGTGCCCGTGCCCGTGCCCGTGCCCGTGCCATAGCTAGAGCCCGTCCCGGTAGTGCCGGTGCCGGAGCCCATGCTGCCGCCCATGCCCTGGCCTTCCTCGTATTCCGGCAATTCGGCGATCTCGTCCTCAGTCATGGTCGTCCGGACGTCCTCGCCCTGGACCGAGAGGCGCTCCTGCGGGATCGCGACCCGCTTGGCGCCGAGGCCGAGGAACCCGCCGACGTCCACGAGCGCGGCTTTCACCTGACCCTGCTCGATGACGATGTCCTCGATCTCGCCGACATCCTCGCCGCCGCTGGTCCTGATGCTCTTGCCTTGCAATTCTTCGGCGGTCATCGCGGACTGCGAACCCATCGAGGAACCGGTGGCACCCATCGAGCCCGTGGTGCCCGTCGAGCCCATCGAGGAACCCGTCGAGCCGGACTGGCCCGACTGGCCCATCTGCTCGCTTCGTGAGGCATCGCTTCCGGAAGAGCTTGAGCGGCTATCGCCGGACGCGCTGCCTGCGGGTGACCGGGTCGTGCCCGGGGACTGTGCGGAGCTTCCGGTGGACGGCGACGTGCCTGTGGCGCCGTCGGACTGGCTGGACGAGCCCGATACCGCGGCACCGCTCGAAGAGCCTGCGGAACCCTGCGCGAAGGCAGGGGCCGGCTGGGCAAGCCCCAACGCGACGGCGGCCACGAAAGTGCCGGCGAGGGAAGCGTACCGGAGCCCCTTGTGTGCATTCGTCATCTTGTTCTCCTTCTTGAATTGCAAAGCCACGGCCATGCCCGACCGGGCCTGTGAAGAAAAAACGTTCGCGCGAGACAGCGGTTCCTGATCGCAGTTGAAAAGAGAAGGGCGGGTGCCCTGTGCGGCACTCGCCCTTCGAGGTCGACTTGTATCTGTGGGCTTACCGGCTCTCGTACTCCGGCAACTGAGAGATCTGTTCCTCGGTCATCGATGTGGTCACCCGGTCGCCCTGTATGGTCAGGCGATCCTGCGGAATAGCCACGCGCTTGGCGCCGAGGCCGAGAAATCCGCCGACATCGACCAGCACCGACTTCACCTCGCCCTGCTCGATGACGACATCCTCAACCTCGCCGACATCCTCCTGATTCGCGGTGATGATGCTCTTGCCCCGCAGTTCCTCCGCGGTTATCGCACCCTGCGCCGAGGCCTGTCGCTCCATGCCGACCGCGCGTTCCGCCTGCTCGCCGACGCGTTCGGCAGTTCGTTCGGTCTCCCGCTCGGCGGAGCCCAGCACGCCACCGCGTTCGCGGTCGGCCTGCTGGGGTTCCCTCTCCTGAACGGTGACCTGCGCCTGGCCCTGCTGTTCGACCTTGACCTTCGGCTCGGCCTCCTGCACCGACACCGTCGGCTCCGCCTGCTTCACGGTCACTTCCGGTTCGGGCTGGCGCACGGTTACCTTGGGCTCCCGGCTCTGGACCTCGACCTCCGGCTGCGCTTGTTTGACCGTTACCTCCGGCTTGGGCTGCTGCACCGTCACCTCCGGCTGCGGCTGCTGCACCGAGACCCGCGGTTCCGACTGGCGCACGATGACTTCCGGCTTGGTCTGCTGGACCGTCACCTGCGACTTCTTTTCCTCGACTTGTACAGTCGCAGCCGGCTGCTGCACCTGCACGCGCGTCTGCTGCTGTCCCTGCTGACCGCTCCCGCCAGCCGAACCGCCGGCGCTGGCCAACTGCTCCAGCGAACCCTCGACCCGCCGCACCGACTCGGCAGCGCGCTGCGGGTCGCTCTTCGCGTTCTGCAGGTCGTCTCGCGCCTGGCTGATCTGCTTGTTCACGCCCTGCACGGCGTCTTTACCGGACTGCCCTGCCTGCTGCTGCATGTCCTGGATGCCAGCTTCGACCTTATCGAGGGCGGACATCGCGTCCTCCTTCGCCCGATTAACGGCCTGCTCACCCTGCGCCTGCTGCAACTGCTCGCGCGCCTGGCGCACATCCTGCATCGCCCGCTGGAGTTCCTTGGAAGCCTGCTGCTGGGCGGGCTGTGCCTGCTGCTGGCCGGGCTGGGCCGACCGCTGCTGTTGCGCCTGCCCCGACTGCTGCTGCGCCACAGAGGTGTCCGGCAGCGCCAGACACAGCGCGGCGGCGGCGGCGAAGGTGCCCGCGGTCGAAAGCGTTCGGATGGAATTGCGTTTGAATGTCATGGCATTCCTTTCGGCTTGTAGCCTCTCGTTTATTCGTTCGGTGGTTCGCAAACGCGGGTAGCCCGGGGCGGTTCCCCGATTCCTGGTGTTGAGACGGACGCAGCGACAGGCTGATGGAAGACCGACAGGAGCGGAGCGAAATGCTGGATGAGGGCCAGGAAGGGGATCTCGCCGTGCGCCGGTGCCGCGCGGTCGGGGCGGCCGCGCGGCTGGCCCGGGTGCCGGTGTCGGCCGGCCTCACCTGCCGCGTCGCGGATGCCGCCCATGGAGCCGAATTGCGGGTTTCGCCGAGCGATCTCGGGGAGGCCGAGGCGCAGCTCGCGGCTTACGAGCAGGAGAACCGGGGCGAGGACGCCCGGCTGGTCGACAGCCGCCCGCCGCCGTTCAACCTCGAGGCTGCGATGGCATGGTGCACCATGCTGGTGATCTTCTTTGCCATCGACCGGCGCGAGGCATTCGGCGTCGAGTGGTCCGCCGCCGGCGCCGCGCAGGCCGGGACGATCGTGGCCGGGGAATGGTGGAGGACGGTGACGGCCCTCACGCTGCACGGCGGCTTCGAGCACCTCGCGGGCAACGTCGTTTTCGGCATGATGTTCGGCATGCTGCTGTCGCAACTCCTCGGAACGGGGGTGGCGTGGCTGGTGGTCGTCCTCGCAGGGGTGGTCGGTAACGGCGTCAATGCGGCGCTGCAGGATGCCGCCCACACCGCCGTCGGGGCATCGACCGCCGTATTCGGCGGTCTCGGTGCATTGTCCGGTTACGCTCTGCGAGCCGGGCTTCGTGGCTGGCGGCCGGGGTTGCGGCGGTGGTCGCCCGTCGCTGCTGGTGTGATGCTGCTTGCGTGGGTCGGATTCGGCGGCGAGCGGACGGACATCGGCGCACATGTCGCCGGCTTCGTCGCCGGCCTGTGTCTCGGCCTCGGCCTCACGCGCGTGCCGCCCGCATTGCTGCACGCGGCCGCTCCCCAGGCGTTGTGCGGAGCCGCCGCGGCATTGATGTTCGGGATCGCCTGGACCCTGGCGCTGGCCGGCTCGACATGATCACCCGCTTAGGGAACAGAACATCCGCCGGAGGCTTCTGATCGGGCAGGGCAGCCTGGCCGGCGCGTGTTCCACTCTCGCCCTCAATCTCCCGGCGGCGGCGGTGATCCACAGCTGCTTCCCGTAAAGATGCAGGAGGAGAAATGTCGGCGATACGAGGGGCGGGACGGGTCTCTGACGAACAGGAAGATTCGGCCGCCATGCCGTTACCGGAGGGCGGATACGTCGGCCTCGCGGACGACCGCCGGTCGGGGGCTGCTCCGGCGGGTCGAATCGCCTCATCCATTTCTTGGTGATTGCGATCTAGTTCTCTTGTACTTGTTGGACAATCCGCACGGGCCGCAGTTGTTGGCGCCGGTCTTCGGTGCTAACTTAAGGCTTGTAATCGGCGCCCCTTGTGCGGCGCCTCACCGCTGGTTAGGAGTTCGCTCATGCCTCTTTCGTCGAGGCCCGTTGTCCTTGGATCGGCCGTTTGTGCTCTTGCCATGGCCTGGATGCTTCCGGCGCAGGCACAGACCCCGCCGGCCGGCCCGGGCGAAAGCGGGGTGACTACGGCTCCGGCGCGCGGCGACACCGTGGCGGGCCGGGCCCGGCCCGAATACGACCCTGCCGGCATTCGCATGGGCGGCTTCTTCTTTTACCCGAGCTTCGCGCTCGCCGAAATCTACCGCGACAATATCTTCTACGAAGACGACGACCCCGAATCCGATTTCGAGACGGTCGCCACGGCCGCGGTGAAGGTCGGTTCCAACTGGAACAATCACGCTCTGAACTTCTACGGCGACGTCAACGTCGGCCGGTTTCTCGACAACGACATCGCCGATTACGAGGACTTTCGCGTCGGCACCAACGGGCGCCTCGACATCCAGCGGGACCTGAGCCTCGCCGGTGGCCTTGTCTACGAGCGCCTGCACGAGGACCGGTCGTCTCCCGAGCAGGGCGCCGACGAGCCGACGATCTACACCCGCTACGGCCCGGACGTGGCGTTGACCAAACGCTTCAACCGACTGGTGACCCAGGTCGGCGGCAGCATGCTGTTCTTCGACTACGACGACGTCACGACGGTTAACGGCGTGCTCATCAACAACGACGACCGGGATCGTACCGTCTCCACCGGCTTCGGCCGGGTCGGCTACGAGTTCTCGCCCAACTACCAGGCGTTCGTGCGGGTCAGCGGCAACGACCGGACTTACGAGGACGATGTCGACGACAACGGTCTGAGCCGGGATTCGCAGGGCTGGGAAGCGGTTGGCGGCGTGGCTCTGGACCTGGGCGGGCTGGTGTTCGGCGAACTGTTCGCCGGCTATCTGAGCCAGGACTACGATGCTGCCCAGCTCGACAGAATCTCAAGCGTCAGCTTCGGGGGCGAAGTCACCTGGAACGTCACGCCGCTGACCACGATCGTCGGCTCGCTCTCGCGCGCGGTCGAGGAAACCACTATCGGCAACGCTTCGGGGGCGCTGGCTACCAACGCCGGCGTATCGGTCGATCATGAGTTGCTGCGCCACGTGATCGTCTCGGCCGATGCGAGCTATCGGACCGTGGAGTTCGAGAACATCGACCGCGACGACGACATCATGAATGTCGGCGTCGGGGCCAGGTATCTGCTGAACCGCAACGTCAACTTCCAGGTTCGGCTGTCACATGCGGAACGTGACTCGACCTCGGTGAACAACGACTACGAGGCCAACACGGCGCTGCTGCGGATCGTCCTGCAGCGCTGAGCAGGACCGCGGGTAACCGCTACAACAAGCCGAGCTGGACGAGCGTGGGCCGGTCGATGTCGCCGGTCGGCTCTATCCCCATGCGCTGCTGAAACGCGCGGACGGCTTCACGCGTTCTCGGTCCGACCTTGCCGTCGACCGGTCCCGGCTCCAGGCCGCGGGCCTGCAGTTCCCGCTGCACCGTGGCGATGAGATCCCCTGATGCGGTTACCTCGGTGACGGGTCGCCCCTGTGCTACCGACTCGGCCGCCGCCCTCGCATTGGCGCGTTCGTTCAGAGCCGCGATGACCCGGGCGATCAGGTCTTCCTGTTGCGGCTTCGCGACGGCCTGCGCCGGTGCGGGCCGGGTCTCAGGCTGAGGGCTGGCGGCCGCGGGGGCAGGGCTTGAGGCGCCGGAGTCCGGCCGGGCCGGGTTGACCGCTGTGCTCTGCGCCGGCCCCGCGGCATTCGGGAGACGACGCGCCAGGCGGACCGGAGGAGCGTCCGGCGTCGGGGAATCGGCGGTTGGAGCGATGGAGGCGACTGCCGCATCTTCGCTCTGCTCCGACGCCGGTGCAGGCGCCGGCGGTGGAGCGATGGGCGAGGCGGACGGCCCGCTGTCTCTTCCGGCCTCGGAAAGGAAGCGCGGTGCGATCTCGATGGGGCGACCCATCGCTTCGGTCTGCTGCCGGTCTCCGCTTTCGACGACGTCGCCGGGCC
Organism: Acetobacterales bacterium; assembly: GCA_040905765.1. Classification (GTDB taxonomy): domain Bacteria; phylum Pseudomonadota; class Alphaproteobacteria; order JBBDQX01; family JBBDQX01; genus JBBDQX01. The sequence continues at coordinate 8,257 of JBBDQX010000195.1, read as the reverse complement.
GATCGCCGTAGCCCGGCGACCACTCCTGACGGTTCTCGGGCGCAGGCTCCGGTTCCGCGGCGCCCGGCGGAACATCGACGAAGGGGATCGACGCCATCACCGGCATGATCTGCGGATTGGTCCAGAGCGTGACCGCGCCGACGAGGACCGCAAGCAGGATACCGGCCGCGATGGCGGTCACGAACACGGCGACTCCTCTGCCCGCGCGCGCCTGGCGCCGGTCTCCGCCGATCGGATCCGCCCTGAGCTGCTGCCTGCGCGGCGCCGAAAGGGGCATGGCCCGGCCGGCGGCGCTCGCCGCTTCGCCGGTTGGCGTCGCGTTCCCTGGCGCGCCTCCGTCCGGAGTGGGCTGGCTGTCACGCCCGGCGTCTACCGCCGGGGAGGAAGCGACCCCGATGGGTGTCCACCGGCTGCGCGATCGGCCGGCGGGCTCTTTCGGCCGCTCGGGACCGGGTGCATGTTCACGGTCTTCCGCCACCGTGATATTCCGCCGCGGCTGTGCTGCGGGGGCGATTCTGAACTGTACGAATTGAGGCGACTGGCGCCCGGCAGGTGCCCTGCCGGCCCTGCGGCGAGCCGGCTCGGCAGAGGAAGCCGGCATCGGCTCCGACCTGCCGGGGGTCTTCTCGTCCTCGAGCGGCCAGTCATCTTCGAAGGACGGCTCGACCCGCTCGTCCGCCCCATCGCCTGCAGCTTCCGGAACTCCGGTCGAATCCGGCACGGGGCCGTCCGGCTCCGCGACCGGGGCGGCCGGTTCCTCGGGCCGCGGGCGCCCCCGCATGGTCGATCGGTGAGGCTCATCAGTATCTGCGCCGGCCTGTTGCTGCCTCGGCGTCTCCGGCTGCCGCGGCTGCGCCTCTCCAGTATCGCTCATCTCCTGATTGCGGGGGTTTTCCCGCCGCCTCTCGGCTGCCGCGGCGGAGGCATGCCTTTTCTCTATCGCCCTTTCAAGGGCAGCGAAGGCGCCGGTAACCTCCGGCAGATTCTCGTCGATGCCGCTTTCCTGCGCGTCGCGCATGCCGACGAAGCCGTGCGCATCGCCGCCAGCCCCATAGAAGGGGCGCCGACACCGGCGGCAGGCGATGGCGTCGTCATGGACCGGCGCCTCGCAATAGGGGCACGTCCGGTGACCCGAGGGCAGTCCGAAACGGATCGGTGACCATACCTGCTCGGCAGAGAGGTTCCTCGAGAGCAGCAGATGGGGAAGGGCAACCGGTCCAAGCACGGTCCCGTAGATGGCCCATGGCACGAACGAGCGCCCCCGCGTCGTTGCCACGTAGCCGACGGCGCTGCCTATACAGAGCGCCATCAGGCATATGCCGAAAATAATCATGGACCTCCGCCCTCAATGATTTCCCGCCTGACGGATTGCGCGCACGCGGGACGTGTCTGACTCCATCGAAGACTCCATCCCTGCGCGGTCTATTCCGCCCGCGAGGCCCCGCGCCGGCCCGTCGGCGGCTGGAATAAACCAAGTGTGCTCCGGTCGGTGGATCGACGGACTCGCGCCATGGCGACGGGCAGCCCCGTTACCGGATCGACCGGACGGCATTCGGCGCAACGCGTAGGCCGGACCCGGGTTCCGGGAATGAATGGAAAGACGCCGACGGGGCGAAGTTCCGCCGTGTCGAAGCTGGAGGCGTAATGACCCCTTCACGGGTGAACCTTTCGAGGGCGCGGGCGCGGGCCAATGCCATGTCGGGCCGCACCGGTGCTGGCGAGAAGTCGCGCAGCGGTGCTGGCAGTACGCCGCCGGAATGCCGTATCGCGTTCGTCGATGGCGATACGGTCTATCGCGCCGCGATGACGGAATGCTTGAGGGCGAGGGGACTCGAAGTCTCCGAGTTCGATGATCCCGAAGCTGCCATGGAAGAAATGTCCGTGGATCCCACGCTTCGGGTAATGCTGGTGGATGTGGAGCAGTTCTGGTCGGACGGAATCGCGCTGACCGAGCGGCTGAGCGAGACCCATGGCGTGGTCCCGGTCGCGCTGGTCGCGAGGGTGAGGAACAACCAATCCGAGGAACAGGCGCTCAAGGTCGGTGCGGCCGACTATCTGGACAAGAGGACCAGCCCCACCGTCGTCGCCCTGCGTCTCAGGCTGTTGATCGGCGGCGTGAGGGGGGCCGGCCAGTGGCGTAGCGATACGCCGGACGATGTGCTCGAGGTCGGCGATCTCACATTGTGGCTGAACAGCTGCGGCGCGCTCTGGCGCGGCCGCGAGGTGCGGCTGACGGTTACCGAATTCCGCATCGTCTGCCTGCTGGCGGGCGATCCGGGGCGCGATTTCTCCTACCGACGGATATACGACGTCGTGCACGGCGCCGACTTCGTCGCCGGCGACGGCCCGGAAGGGCACCGCGCGAACGTACGGTCGCTCATCAAGAAAATCCGCAAGCGCTTTCGCAGGCTCGATAGCGAGTTCGAGGCGATCGAGAACTCGCCCGGTTACGGATACCGCTGGCGGACGCCGGCTGAGCGCGGCCGGGGCGTGAACCTGCAATCGGGAAACGGCCTCTCGCCGAACGGCCCGCTGCGCCTCGATCCCGAGGTCAGTGAAAAGGACGCCATGATCAGAATGGGAAGCAAGGAATGAACGTAATCTCCGCCAAGCACGAGCTGGACGAGCCGGTCGATACTCTTGCGCACGTCTACCCCGTCGTTCTCTGTGGCGGGTCCGGCAAGCGGCTCTGGCCGATGTCCCGCCAGGATTGCCCGAAGCAGTTCCAGCGGTTGTGTTCCGACCGGAGCATGCTGCAGGAGACCATTGGTCGTGTGACGGCTGGCCTGCATCTGCATCCCGCTACGGTGCTTTGCAGCGACGATCACCGCTTCATCGTGGCCGAGCACCTGGAGGAGATCGGCGAAACCGCGCATGCGATCATGTGCGAACCGCTGTCCCGCAATACCGGGCCGGCACTGACCGCCGCGGCCTTGATGCTGCAGAAGCAAGACCCGGACGCGATCATGCTGGTCATGCCGGCCGATCACCTGATCGGCGACCAGATGGCCTTCGAAGAGGCGGTGAAGCGTGCCGCCGAGGCGGCTACCAACGGTTGGCTCGCGACTTTCGGAGTGCAGCCGACCCGTCCCGAGACGGGCTATGGTTACATCAGGCAGGGTTCCGAACTGAAGCATGTGGCCGGAGTCCACAAGGTCAGCGAGTTCATCGAGAAGCCGGACCGCAACAAGGCGGAGCGGCTGATCGAGGAGGGTGGCTACCTCTGGAACAGCGGCATTTTCATGCTGCCGGTCGACATCTATCTAGAAGAGGTCCGGGCGCATGCGCCGGCGATGGCGGGGGCATGCGAGAGCGCGATGCGCGCCGGCGTGCGCAAGGGCGACGTCCTGGTGCTGGATGGCGAGTCTTTCGCCGAGGCACCGGACATATCCATCGACTACGCGGTGATGGAGCGCACCGATCGCGCCGCCGTGGTGGGGAGCGACATGGCATGGAGCGATATCGGTTCCTGGCACGCGCTCCGTGATGCCCGCAAGCCGGACGATGCCGGCAATGTCATCCACGGCAACGTGGTTGTCGACGAGGTCACCAACTGCTTCGTACAGGCGAACGGTCGGCTGGTCGCGGCGATCGGGCTCGACAACCTGGTGATCGTCGACACCGAGGATGCGTTGCTGATCAGCGACGCCCGGCGCACCGGTGCCATCGACGGGCTGGTGCGGCGGCTCAAGGACGCCGGGGTGCCGCAAGCTTCGCAGCATGCGCGCGCACTGCGTCCCTGGGGCTATTACCAGAGCGTCGACCTCGGCGATCGCTTCCAGGTGAAGCATATCATGGTGAAGCCGGGCGCCGCGCTAAGCCTTCAGATGCATCACCACCGCGCGGAGCACTGGGTGGTCGTCAACGGCACCGCATCGGTCACCATCGGCGACAAGACGAAGCTCGTCCGCGAGAACGAGACGGTGCACATCCCGCTAGGCGAGACGCACCGGCTGGAGAATCCCGGCAACATTCCGATGCACCTCATAGAGGTCCAGATCGGGCCGTACCTCGGCGAGGACGATATCGTCAGGCTGGAAGACGTCTACGGGCGGGTCTGATCGATGGCGGAATCCATCCTTGTCGCCGGAGGCGCCGGCTATATCGGCAGTCATGTGTGCAAGGCCCTGTCAATGGCCGGCTATCTCCCGGTGGTCTACGACAGCCTCGTGACCGGATATCCGGCCGCAGTGCAGTGGGGTCCGCTCGAGCGTGGCGATCTGGACGACCGCGAGCGCCTGCATGCGGTGTTCGACGCGCACGGATGCTCAGCCGTGGTGCAGCTCGCAGGTTTCATCTCCGCCGGCGAGTCGGTGCAGAACCCGGCCAAATACTATCGCAATAACCTGCGCGGCATGTTGACGCTGCTGGAGGTGATGCGCGGCGCCGGGGTCGACCGGATCGTCTTCTCATCGAGCGCGGCCGTCTACGGCACGCCCCGACAGGTGCCGATCGCGGAGAACGCGCCGATCGAACCGATGAACCCTTACGGGCATACCAAGGCCATGTCCGAGCAGTTCCTGTGCGACGAGGCGCGAAACGGACTGCGTTCGGTATCGCTGCGCTATTTCAATGCAGCAGGCGCTGATCCGGACGGCGAACTCGGTGAGGCGCATGATCCGGAAACCCACCTGATTCCGCTGGTCCTGCAGGCCGCGGCCGGCATCCGCCCGCATGTCGACGTCTATGGCGACGCGTATCCGACGGACGACGGGACCTGCGTGCGCGACTACGTCCACGTCGCGGATCTGGCGGCGGCGCATGTCGCGGCACTGCGAAGGACCGAGGAAGTGCGAGGGGCGTCCGCCTATAACCTCGGCAACGGCCGCGGCGTCAGCGTCCGCGAGGTGATCGAAATGGCCGAGTGCGTAACCGGTCGGGCCATTGCCGCCCGCGTATGCGCCCCCCGGCCCGGCGATCCGCCGCGGCTCGTGGCGGATTCGACGCTGGCGCGGAACGAACTTGGATGGACCCAACAGTACGCAGACCTGGAGACACAGGTGGCGCACGCATGGTCCTGGTTCCTGCGCCAGCCCGAATTCTCCACCGCGGCGAGCATGACACTGCCTTGCCGCAGGGCTGCCTCATAGTGATCACAACAGCCTTGCGGAGGCGGCTGTTAGCATTAAGTGGCGTTGTTCTCGCACCTTACCGCAAACGACTCGAATACAAGCAAGTTCCGACCACGACGATATTGGCAGGCGATAACATGAATATTTCGCGAATCAGCAGCGTGCGGACCGTTCTCAGGTCGACGCGCCGGTTAGCCAGCATTCCGGCCTTGGCGCTGGCTTTGTCGCTGGCGGCATGCGGCGGCACCCCGCTGCCGAGCGTCGAGGCCAGCAACAGCGCATCGACCGCCTACCACCTCGGCTCCGGCGACGAACTGAGGATCACCGTCTTCGGCGACGAGTCGCTTTCCGGCGAGCACAGGATCGACGGCCAAGGGCAGATCACAATGCCGCTCATCGGCCGTGTCGAGGCCGCCGATCTGACTGCCGAGGCATTGAAGGAGCGCCTCCAGGCGCGACTGGCGGAGTACGTCCACGAGCCCCGAGTGAATGTCCAGGTTCTGACCTATCGCCCGGTATACATCGTCGGCGAGGTCAAGACACCCGGCAGCTACGACTATGTCGACGGGATGACCGTCATCAATGCCGTGGCGATCGCCGGCGGGTTCACCTACCGGGCGCGACAGGACAGGTTCGTCATCGAGCGCAAGGCAACCAACCAGGCCGTAGCGGCAGTGCCTGGGACCCCCTTGCTGCCGGGTGACGTTGTTACGGTGAAGGAGCGGTATTTCTGATGCCTGACGGTACCTCCAGCAGCGGTATCCCCGGACCATATCGGCCGCAGCAGCCGCAGGTCTGGCATGAGCCCCAGCACTACCCCCAAGCGGCCGGCGGCGCGGAGTCCGACGGAGGCGATGGGTGGGACTCCATCCGCAAGGTCTGGCGACGCAAATGGCTCGTAGCCGGGGTAGCGGCGGGGTTCGCGGTCCTCGCCGGGGTCAGCGCGGCGACGATGACGCCGCACTACACCACTGAGGCGCGCATCCTTCTCGGGGTGCAGGACCCCAATGTGATCAAGATGGAGCAGGTGCTGGAGGGCTTTGTACCCAGCAACGGCGCCGTTCGCAGCGAGGCGTACGTCATCGAGTCGCGCCAGATGGCACGGCAGGTGGCTTACCGGCTCGCGCTTGACCAATCTCCTATGTACAACCCCGAGCTGCGGCCCGAGCCAGGCTGGACCGACAAGCTCTCGCTCAGCTACGCCAAGGAGCAGGTCAAGAGCCTGATCATGGCCGGCCTTTCGTTCGTCGGCCTGGACATGAGCGAGGAGCGGGTGCCGACGGGCCTCGAGATGACGCCGGAGGAGCTGGCCGCCGCGGAGAAGGAGGAACTCTGGACCAACATTGAGAGCAAGCTCCTGTCCCAGATCACCGTCGAGCCGCTGAACCGGTCGAACGTGCTCAGCCTCACCGTCGAGGCTACCGATCCGCAGGTGGCGGCACGCATCGCCAACTCCTTTGCCAACATCTACGTCGAGCAGAAGCTCTCCAGCCGGCGGGCGGCGACTGGACGTGCCAACGACTGGCTGCAGACGCGCATTGACGAGCTTCGCGGCGAGGTCCGCGAGTCGGAGCGTGCCGTTGAGGAGTATCGGCAGCGGCACGATCTTTACGCCACGAAATCCGACACGGTGATCGGCCAGCAACTCGCGGCGCTGAACGCCGAACTGGCGCGCACGGAAGGAGAGCTTTCGGCAGCCCGCGCACGGCTCTCCCAGGCCGAAACGCAGGAAGGCAATGGCGGCAATGCAGACAGTCTCCCCGCCGTGCTGCAGTCGCCCCTGATCCGTCAGCTCCGGGGCCAGCAGTCGGAACTGGAGAGCGAGGCGGCGGACCTGTCGGCGAACTATACCGACCGGCATCCGCGTATACGGAATATCCGCGCCCAGATCGCCGACGTGACGAGCAAGATCAACGCGGAGATCGACCGGACCATCGACGGCCTGCGCAACGAGGTTCAGATCGCCTCGAACCAGTTCCAGAGCGTCCGGAACCGGATGGACGAGCTCAAGGCGGAGATGGGCGTGGCGAATACCGAGAGTGTCGAACTCCGTCGCCTGGAGCGCGATGCCGAAGCCAATCGCAGCCTGCTGGAATCGCTGTTGCAGCGCTCGAAGGAGACGATGAGTCAGAGCAGTCTCCTGACCTCGAACGCCGATGTGCTGTCAAATGCGGCCGTGCCGCGCTGGCCGAGCTTCCCGCCGACCAACCTGATCCTGCTGCTCGGTACCATGGTCGGTATCGGTCTCGGCGTGCTGATCGCCCTGGTTCTCGAGAAGCTGGACCAGACCTTCCGCACGTCCGACGAAATCGAGGAATTCACGGGCCTGCCGACGCTCGCACTGATCCCGATCCTGCGCCGCCTCGGTTCGGGGCGTATGGATCATGTGCTGCGCAACCCGCACTCGGTCTACGCCAACTCACTGCGGATGCTCGCTACTTTCCTCTCGTCCGACAGCGACATCCGCTCGCTGTCCGGCCTGGTGGTCTTCACTTCGGCTGTGGCGGCCGAGGGCAAGTCGCACACCAGTTGCTCGTTCGCGCAACTGCTGGCCAGCGAGGGGCGGAAGGTCATTCTCCTCGATCTCGACTGGCGGCAACCGACGCAGCACCGGCTGTTCGGCGAGCGGCGACGCGCCGGCGTCATCGAGCTGTTGTCCGGCAAGGGCTCGCCGGAGGACATCGTCCACCACGACAAGGCATCGGGCGTCGACGTTCTGTTCGCTGGCGATACGCGCCTGATGCAGGGCAGGACGGTGCCGCTGGAGCGTCTGCAGCTGCTGCTGCACACGCTGTCGCAGCACTACGACGTGATCGTGGTCGATACCTCGCCGACCATGCTGACCCCGGAGGTGATGTACCTCGCCCGCATCGCCGACCACTTCGTGATGAACGTGAAATGGGGACAGACCACGCGTCGCGCGGTGACGACCGAGATCAAGAACATCCTTCGCTCCGGCGGGCGGGTGTCCGGCGTCGCACTAAGCCACGTCGATCTCGACCGGTACACCAAGTATAGCTACGCCGACGGCGGTTACCTGCGTCACGGATATCTCGTCCAGGACGCTTGACGGCATCGTGCCTCGTTGACGAGGCGCGACGCCCCGCGCACCCTCTTCGCCGCCGTCGCGGCGGCCGGCCTCGCGCTCGCCGTCGTCCACCCGACCTACGTCCTCTTCGTCGGCC
>JBBDQX010000194.1:0-23614 GCA_040905765.1 Acetobacterales bacterium | reverse complement strand
GCCGGCGGTTTTCCCCCCGCTGCCGACGTTCACCGCGGCGGAATAGGGGACGATGCCGACCTTGAGGTTGTCGTTCTCGTCCGCATCGCCGAACAGGATGTCGACGAGGTCGAGCGACGCCTGGCGCAGCGCCGCGATCTTGGAGCCGCGCATCGAGCCGGTGTTGTCCAGCACCAGCACCACCTCGAGGCCCTTGGTCTCCTGCGTCACCTCGGTCATCGCGCTGACGGTCAGGCTGTCGTAGCCGAACAGCCGCATGAAGCTGGGCGTCAGGTCGGCGGTCGCAGTCAGCGTGATGACCTTGTCGGCGATGACGACAGACGGCTCGGCGGCGGCGCCGAGGACCTCCGGCGGGAAGTTTGCCTCGAAGAAATTCCGCATCACCTGCCTGAGCTGTGCCTCGGTGCCGTCCGAGGCGCCGACGGCGAGGCCGGCGGCGTCCAGGGCATGCGAAAGCCGGGCCTTCACCATATAGGCGCGGGCGCCGTCGACGGCGACGCCGATGGACAGCAGCAGCGGTACGAGCAGCACGCCGAACATCGCCGCCGTCGCGCCCGAGCGGTCGCCGAGCAGGCGGGAAAGGAAACGGCCGGGAGCGGTTGCCGGGGCCATCAGTTCAGCGCCACGAAGCCGGAACGGCGCGGACGGGCGAACGCGCGCTCGTCGAGGTCGACCTCGCCGATCACCAGCCCCGACAGCAAGGGCCTGTAGGCATAGGTCAGCCGCACGATGACGACGCTCTCGCCGGGCAGACCGAGGCCGACCGCCTGCGCAGCGGGCTCCGGCACCGTCCCGCCGCGGAGCGAGTCCTGCCAGTCGACGGAGGGCGTGCCGTCCGGTTCCGCGTAGCGCACGCTGGCCAGCGCACCCGCCATCGGCGCGGCGTCGAACGGCTGCATGACGAGCTCGGCGGCACGGAACACATCGGCGACGTCCGCTGCGGTGATGCTCGCCTGCAGCGTCGCGAGGTTGGCGGCGGTCTGCGCGGCGACCACCAGCTTGCGCTCCACCCGCACGAGGTTGACCACCTCGATGCTGCCGAGGAAGAGGAACAGCAGCACCGGCACCAGCACGCCGAACTCGGCCGACACCGCGCCGCGGAGGTCGTCGCGGATGTGGCGGAGCGTGTCGCGGAACCGGGCCATCTCACAGCTCGTAGGGTTCGTTGCGGAAGACGTTCGTCGAGACCAGCAGCAGCGCGTTGCTGCCGTCGCTGCCGAGCACGCGGCCGACGATTGGGGTCAGGAACTCCCAGCGGTAGAGCGCGCGCACCAGCGTGATCTGCCCGCTGCCGCCGGGGGTGAAAGCCAGGTCGACCGGCTCGCCGTCCTCGTCGAACTGCAGCGGCGCGACGACGGCGGCGAAGCTGCCGAAGGGCCGGACGTCGATCCACACCCTCTCGCAGTCGACCATGACATAGAGCGAATCGCACAGGCGGGAGCGGAATGTCGCCGTCGGATCGGCGCTGAGCTGCGCCTCGCCGGTGCGGATGCGCCGCGCCGCGTCGGCGGCCGCGCCATCGAGCACGGTGTCGACGAACAGCATCACGCCCATTTCCAGCACCGCGGTGCTGAGCAGCAGGAACATCGGCAGGATGAGCGCGAACTCCAGCGAAGCCCCGCCGCGACGGTTGCGCAGCAGCCTCGCGGCGAATCGTCCCCCGAACGGACGCGAACTCCGATCGCGCACGATGTGCGCCATGACCGAACACCCCAATCGAACCGGAAATAAAAATATGCCAATACTTTGGAGGCGAACGTGACGCCCGTCACATCCGGGTGCGCACCGCAGCGACCATAAAAAGCGGTTATATTTGTTTAAAATCATCGTATTAACAAAGATCCATCGACTCGCGGCAGCAGATCGGACGATATTTCGGGAGATTCATCCCAAAATTCCCGAAATTTATAAATAATATACTTTCAAATATTAATATCCTATTTTTCTTATCACATGTGATCGTGATCACAGATTACTTGTGCCTCACAGCATTCATATGGCTGCACTCCTGCCACCGCAATCAAAGGGGACGGCGGCTGGAGGAGGGGCATATCAACCAGGAGAATTCCGATGACCTTCATCCGCAAACTGCTGAAGGACGAGTCGGGCGCCACCGCAATCGAGTACGGCCTGATCGCCGCGCTGGTGTCCGTCGCGGCCATCACCGCACTCACGGCCATGGGCGGCTCGCTGCGGGACATGTTCAGCGCGGTCTCGACCGAGCTGGAGGCGGCCGTCGATTCGACCTCGACCGGCGGTACAGACACCGGCGGTACAGACACCGGCGGTACAGACACCGGTGGTACCGACACGGGTGGCACGGATACCGGCACCTGATCGCACGCACGTTACCGGTGCGGAGCGGGCGTGACAGGTAGGTCGCCCCGCTCCGCCCGCCGACGACCTGCCAACCGCGAGACGCCGTGCGATCATGGAAAGCCTGACGCTTCATCATCTCGTGCTCGCCGCCCTCGTGGCGCTGCTTTTCGCCGCGGCGCTGAGCGACGGCCTGCGGTTCCTGATACCCAACAGGGCGGTCCTGGCGATCGCCCTGCTTTACCCCGTCCATGTCGCGACCTCGCCCGTGGCAGTCGACTGGCCCGGTGCGCTGGCCGTCGCCGCGATCGCCTTCGCCGCCGGCGCGGCGATGTTCGCGCGCGGCTGGCTGGGCGGCGGCGACGTCAAGCTGTTCGCCGCGGTCGCCCTGTGGGCCGGCCCGGCGCACATCGTGACGCTGCTGTTCGCCACCACCGTCGTCGGCGGCGCGATGGCGCTACTGGCGCTCGGCGCGGGCCGGCTGGTCCTGATCTATGCGTTCACCCGTCTCGGCGTCGGCCATGCGCGCGACATGCTGATGGACGGCCAGATTCCCTACGGCGCGGCGATCGCCGCGGGCGGCACCTTCGTGGCGCTCCGCTTCCTCGCCACCTGACCCATAATCGGGGAGACCCGCGTCATGCTGCGCCGCATCGCCCTCATCGCCCTCGCCCTGACCGTCGCCGGCGGCACCATGGTGCTGGCGCGGAACTGGCTGTCGGCCGAGCGCGCCGCCCTGCTGGCCCGCATCGACAGCCAGAAGCCGAAACCTGTGCCGGCGCCGACCGAGAAGGTGCTGGTCGCCGCCGCCGACATCCCGGTCGGTACGCTGCTGCAACCCAGGCACCTGAAGTGGCAGCCCTGGCCGAAGGGCGCCCTCGCCGACGCCTACGTGACCGAGGAGGAGAAGCAACTCGAGGACTTCGTCGGCGTGGTCGGGCGCAGCGGCCTGCTGACCGGCCAGCCGATCACCGACCGGCTGGTGGTGCGGCCGGGCGACCGCGGCTTCCTCGCCGCCGTGCTGACGCCCGGCATGCGCGCGGTCACCGTGCCGGTCAACGCCACCTCCGGCATCGCCGGCTTCGTCTTCCCCGGCGACCGGGTCGACCTGATCCTGACCCACGCGGTGCAGAACGGCGACCGCGACAGCCGCGCGCGCCGGGCCAGCGAGACGGTGCTGAACGATGTCCGCGTGATCGCCGTCGACCAGAAGATCGACGACCAGGGCGGCCAGGCCGAGGTCGCCAGGACGGCGACGCTGGAGGTGACACCGAAGCAGGCCGAGATGGTCGCCATGCTGACCGACCTCGGCCGCCTGTCGCTGTCGCTGCGCAGCATCGTCGGCGAGGACCTGGCCGAAGGCGGCGACACCGACGGCCTGCTGCCGCGCCCGCCGAGGCGCGAGCGGACACTTACCCTCGACAGCGAGGTCAGCATCCTTCTGGCGCCACCGCCGAACCGCCGCAATACCCGGACGGTCAGCGTGATGCGCGGCGAGGAGACCCAGGACATGGTCTTCCAGCGGAGGTGACGGCGATGCGCAACGTCCTGCTCCTGCTTACGGGCTACATGCTGCTGTTCTTCGCCATCGGCGCGGGGCTGGCGACGACGACAGCCTACGCCGCGCCGGCCGAATCCCTCGCCGTCGAGGTGAACGGCGGGCAGCTGGTCCGGCTCGACCGGCCGGCGCGGACGGTGTTCGTGGCCAACCCGAAGGTCGCCGACGTGCAGGTAAAGTCGCCGCAGCTCGTCTACCTGTTCGGCAAGGCAACCGGCGAGACGACGCTGTTCGCCGTCGACGACGACGACCGCGAGATCCTCAGCCGCCGCGTCGCGGTGACGCACAACCTGTCGCGGCTGCGCGAGAGCATCGACGCCTTCCACCCGGGGCTCGACGTGGAAGTGGCGAGCGTGCAGGGCGCTCTGGTGCTGAGCGGCGACGTGCCGACCGCCCGCGACGCCGATGACCTGCGCCAGCTCGCCGCCGCCTTCCTCGGCGAGCAGCAACCGCTGATCAACCGGCTGCAGGTGACCGCGCGCAACCAGGTGAACCTGCGGGTGCGGGTGGCCGAGGTATCGCGCGACATCACCAAGCAGTTCGGCTTCAACTGGGACGCGGTGGTGACGGGCGGCGACTTCGCCGTCGGCATCGCCACCGGCCGGCTGACCGGCGGCGGCGGCACACCGATCACGCGCGTGGGCGACACCAACAGCCTGTTCGGCAGCCTGAGCAGCGGCAACCTCGACCTCAACGGGGTGATCGACGCGCTTGAGTCGCAGGGCCTGATCAAGGTGCTGGCCGAGCCCAACCTGACCGCGATGTCGGGCGAAGGCGCCAGCTTCCTCGCCGGCGGCGAGTTCCCGATCCTGGTGCCGGCGGGCGACGGAACGCTCGGCGTGCAGTTCAAGGTGTTCGGCATCTCCCTCTCGTTCCGCCCGACCATCGTCGGCAGCCGGATCAGCCTGCACGTGCGCCCGGAAGTCAGCCAGCTCTCGACGGCCGGCGCGGTCGACTTCGCCGGGTTCAACATCCCTGCCCTCACCACACGCCGCGCGGAGACAGTGGTCGAACTGGGGAGCGGCCAGAGCTTCGCCATCGCCGGGCTGCTACAGAGCAACGCGACGCAGGACATCTCCAAGCTGCCGGGCCTCGGCGACGTGCCGGTGCTCGGCGCGCTGTTCCGCTCCGACCGCTTCCGGCGCCAGGAGTCGGAACTGGTGATCATCGTCACGCCCTACATCGTGCGTCCGGTCCCGGCGCGGCAGGTGGCGGCGCCGACCGACGGCTATGTCGCGCCGCACGATGCCGAGCGCCTGTTCCTTGGCGCCACCAGCCACCGCCGGATGCCGCCGGGCAAGGCCGCCATGGGCCTCGTCGGTCCGGTCGGGTTCGACCTGCCCTAGGGAGGGGACGGAGCATGTCGATGCCGCATAGACGCCGCCTGTTCGCGAAAAGGCCCCGGCCAGCACTGGCGGCAGCGAAGATCGCGCTGGTGGCCGGCAGCGCGTGGCTGCAGGTGGGCTGCGCGCTGCCGCCGCAGGAATGGGCTGGTGCGAGCACCGAGAAGGAGATCGCGGTGCGCTGGGTCGAGCGGCGCCACGACGTCGCCGTCCAGGCCAGCGGCACCGACCTGAGCGCGGCGGAGGCCCGCAGCCTCGCCGCTTTCGTGCGGGCGCAGCGAGGGAGCGGCAGCTTCCGTATCGCCGCCCCCGCCGCAGCCGATGCGGACCGGATCGCCCTGGTGGCGGAGAGCCTGCGCCGCCAGGGCGTTCCGGTCGCATCGGTCTCGCGCAGCGACCTCGCCGGCGCGAGGGCCGGAACCGTCGCGGTGTTCGCCGGCCATCACATCGCCGATGTCGCAGGCTGCCCGGACTGGAGCCGGCCGCCCGGCGGCGATCCGTACAACCGCCCGCACGGCAACTTCGGCTGCGCGACCAAAACCAACCTCGCGCGCATGCTCGCCGACCCAGGCGACCTCACGGCACCGGGCGATATGGGACCGGCCCGCGCGTCGCGGCTCAACATCGGGGTGCAGCGGCACGACCGCGGCGATCTGCCTCCCCTGCCCTCTTCGGACCCGCAGGACGAATCGCAATGAACGTGGCGGCCCGCATCCTGTTGCCCGGCAGCACCGGGGACGAGGCCCGGACGCCGGTCCTGGCGTTCGTCGGCGACGAGGCGACGCGCGCCACGCTGGCGGGAATCGGCCGGCAGGCAGGCTGGCCGGCGCGCGCGGTACGCGAGGGCGGCACCGCCACCGCCCTGAACGAACTCGCCGTCATGCCGACGCCGCGCCTGCTGGTGCTGGACGTTTCGGGGTCGGCCGACCCGGTCGCCGCCATCGGCGAACTGGCCGACCTGTGCGAGCCGGGCACACGCGTACTGGCGATCGGCGAGGCGAACGACGCGCGGCTGTTCCGGGATCTGCAGCGCGCCGGCGTCGACGACTATCTGGTCAAGCCGGTGGAAGAAGGCACGCTGCGCGAGGCCATAGACGACGCGCTGGCCGCGCGCGAGACGGAAGCGGCAGGAGGTGAAAAGACAGCCGGCTGCCGCACCGTCGTGGTGGTCGGCGTGCGTGGCGGTGCGGGCGCCAGCCTGATCGCGGTCAACGCCGCGTGGATGGCAGCGGAGCGCCTCGGCCGCCGCACCGCCCTGCTCGACCTCGATTTCAACTTCGGTACCGCCTCGCTGATGCTCGACCGCGAACCCGGGCCGGGGCTGCGCGACGCGCTGCTGAGCCCGGGACGGATCGACGAGCTGTTCCTCGAGCGCGCGGCCACCTTGGCGGGGAAGAACCTGTCGCTGTTCGGTGCGGAGATGGCGCTGGAGGACGGATTCGATCCGGCGGCTGCCGGCATCGAACCGCTGGTCGCGCGCCTGGAGGACGGCTTCGAGGGCGTCGTCGCGGACATGCCCCGCGACCTGCTGGCGATGCGGCCGAACCTGATCGCCGAGGCGGCGGCGGTGGTGCTGGTCACGGACCTGTCGCTGGCGGGCATGCGCGACAGCATGCGCCTGGCGATGCTGGTCGGCAGCGTCGCGCCGAAGGCGCGCCGTGTTCTCGTCGGCAACCGGGTCGGCGAGTTTCCGCGCGCCGAGGTGCCGCCCGCCACCTTCGAGAAAAGTACCGACCTGCGCTTCGACGCGCTGGTCCCCTACGACGCGAAGCTCGCCGCGCGTGCGGCGCAACACGGTCGCGCGCTGGTCGATCTCCAGCCTCGCGGCCGGTTCGCCAGGGCGGTGGAGGCAATCGGCCGCGTCGTCGCCCACGAGAAGAAGGTTTCGCCTCCGAAGAAGGGCTGGTTCAGACGGAACAGGAGGTAGTGCCCGATGCTCGGCCAACGGAGCGGTCCGCAGGTCGTTTCCATCGCAGACGCGCGTCGCGCCCAGCGCCCGGAGCCGCAGCCCCCCGAGCGGGATGCGCCTTTGGCGCTGGCGCCCGAGGCACTGGAAATGCTGCGCCATGCCGAGCACAGCCTTCGACGGCGCGTGCCGGTCGGCGACCTGCGCAAGCTCGACCGCAACGAACTGGCCGACCTCGCCGGGCGCATCGTCGAGCGCCGTCTGACGGAAACCGGGGAGGCGCTCGACCCGCTGGTCCGCCGCCAGCTGCAGACCGAGCTGCTGCAGCGGCTGGTCGCGGCATCGAGCCGGGGCGCGTACCTTCCGGCGCTCGAACCCGCCAGGCCGGCCGCCGAGACGGCCGCGACAGCCGCACCAGCGGCACCCCGGACCAATCGCGCGGCGGTGGACGCGGCGAAGGAGCGCATCCAGCCGGTGCTGCTGGAACGCATCGACGCCGGCGCGGCGGCGCAGATGCCGCGCGCCGAGCTGGCGATCCAGGTCGGCGAGGTGGTCTCCGAACTGCTGGCGGAGATGACGCTGCAGCTCAACGCCATCGAGCAGCGCGACCTGGTCACGCTGCTGCTCAACGACATGCTGGGCTTCGGGCCGCTGGAGCCGCTGCTGGCCGACGAGAGCGTCACCGACATCATGGTCAACGGCCCGCACCAGGTGTACGTCGAGCGCGGCGGCAAGCTGGAACTGTCCGACGTCACCTTCCGCGACGATACGCAGGTGATGAACGTCGCGAGCCGCATCGTCTCGCGCATCGGCCGGCGCATCGACGAGTCGACGCCGCTGGTCGACGCCCGGCTGCCCGACGGCAGCCGCGTCAACATCATCATCCCGCCGCTGGCCATCGACGGCCCATCGATCTCGATCCGCAAGTTCGCCAAGAAGAAGATCACCCTCGACGTGATGGAGCGGCAGGCGAACATCTCGCCGGACATGGCGACGGTGCTGAAGATCGCCGCGCGCAGCCGCCTCAATATCCTGATCTCGGGCGGCACCGGCTCGGGCAAGACGACGCTGCTCAACGCGCTGTCGCAGATGATCGACCAGGGCGAGCGCATCGTCACCATCGAGGACGCCGCCGAGCTGCAGCTCCAGCAGCCGCATGTCGTGCGTCTGGAGACCCGCCCGGCGAACCTCGAGGGCGACGGTGAGATCACCCAGCGCGAGCTGGTGAAGAACAGCCTGCGCATGCGGCCCGACCGCATCATCCTCGGCGAGATCCGGGGTGCCGAGGCGCTGGACATGCTGCAGGCGATGAACACTGGCCATGACGGCTCGATGTGCACGATCCACGCGAACCGGCCGCGCGAGGCGTTGACGAGGCTGGAGAACATGGTGGCGATGACCGGCGTCAAGCTGCCGGCCGAGTCGGTACGGACGCAGATCGCGGCGGCGGTGAACCTGATCATCCAGGTATCGCGGATGCGCGACGGCGTGCGGCGCGTCACCCATGTCACCGAGATCGTCGGCATGGAAGGCGACGTGGTGACGACGCAGGACCTGTTCACCTACGAATACACGGGCGAGACCTCCGACGGCCACCTGCAGGGCGCATTCAGGTGGAGCGGGCTGCGGCCGCATTTCCTGCCGCGTGCCAAATATTACGGTCTGGACATGGCGCTGATGCAGGCACTCGACTGATGGCCGTCGATCCGGTCCTCGTGGCGCTGGGTGCCGGCGCGGCTGCAGCCTCCGGCGCGCTCGGCTTCGCGCTGTTCGGCCGCGACGCCGCGGCGCGGCGCTTCGACGACCGGATCGACCTGGTGCGCCGGACGCGCGTGGCGCGGAGCACCACCGCACCGGCACCCACCCGGCTGCTCAACCAGCCCGGCGAGCCGCGCTTCCCGCTGCTGGAGAAGCTGCTGCTCGGACTGGTGCCGCGTCCCGCCGCGATGCGCGCCCGGCTGCTCCGCACCGGGCGGCCGATCGGC
Source organism: Acetobacterales bacterium (assembly GCA_040905765.1). Classification (GTDB taxonomy): domain Bacteria; phylum Pseudomonadota; class Alphaproteobacteria; order JBBDQX01; family JBBDQX01; genus JBBDQX01. Next base: position 14,506 of record JBBDQX010000194.1, on the reverse strand, counting down.
ATCGGCGGCTACCTGATCCTCAACCTCGTCCTGTTCGTCATGGCCGGCGCGACGGCCGTGCTGGCGCTGAACCAGCCCCCTGCCCTGGCGCTGACCATCGCCGTGGCGGTCGGCATCGGCCTGCCCCACCTGGCCGTGTCGCGGATGATCCGCCGTCGCGAGGAAGCGTTCATCAACCAGCTGCCTGAGGCACTCGACCTTCTGGTGCGGGGCGTGAAGTCCGGCCTGCCGGTGACCGAGCTGATCGGGCTGGTCGGGCAGGAGATGGGCGATCCGGTCGGCACCGAGTTCCGCCGCGCGGCCGACGGGATGAAGCTGGGGCTGCAGATCGAGGAGGCGCTGTGGTCCTGCGTCCGGCGTATGGATGTGGCGGAGTTCAAGTTCTTCGTCATCAGCCTGTCGGTGCAGCGCGAGACCGGCGGCAACCTGACCGAAACGCTGGAGAACCTCGCGGAACTGCTGAGACGGCGCCGGCAGATGCAGCTCAAGGTACGGGCGATGTCGTCGGAGGCCCGCGCCAGCGCCTACATCCTCGGCTCCCTGCCCTTCATCATGCTCGGTATCCTGATGCTGCTGAACCCCGACTACATCGGGCCGCTGTTCGAGGATCCGCGCGGACAGATGATGTCGGTCGTCGGCGTGCTGGTGATGGGTGCCGGCATTCTGGTGATGGCGAAGATGATCAAGTTCGAGATATGAGGCCGCTCGACATCTTCGGCGTGACCATGGCGCCGCTCGACGTTCTGGCTGCAACCGCAGGCGTCGCCGCCGCCGTGACGGTGCTGTCGCTGTGGCGGGCGCTGATGCCGCCGTCGAGCTTCGACGGGCGGATCGCCGCGCTGCGCGAGCGTCGGGAAGCGCTCAGGTCGGCCGTCGCGGCGCCACGGCGGAGCCGCCATCGCCATGTGCGCGGCGTCGGCCTGATGCGACGCGCGGTGACCCGCCTCGACCTGACGCGCGGCCAGCATGTGGCGGCGATGACCCTTGGCCTCGCCCGCGCAGGGTTCCGCAGCCGCGACGCGCTGGTCATCTACCTGTTCTTCAAGCTGGCGATGCCGCTGGTCGCCGGCGCCGCGGCGGGCGCGGCGATGATTCTCCTGCCCGCCCTCCGCGCACAGCCCATGGTGGCCCTGCTGTGCGCCATGACCGGCGTGGTGGCCGGCGCGTACCTGCCGGACCTGCTGGTGAAGAACATGTCGGAGAAGCGGCGAGAGAGAATCCAGCGCGCCCTGCCCGACGTGCTCGACCTGCTGGTGGTATGCGCACAGGCCGGCCTGTCGCTGGAAGCGGCGCTCACGCGGGCGGCGCGCGAGACGCGCCAGTGGTGTCCGGAAATCGCCGACGAGCTTGGCCTGACCGCGGTCGAACTGGGCTTCCTGCCGGATCGCGCCCAGGCGCTGAACAACCTGGTGAAGCGCGTCGACCTGCCCTCCGTCCGCGCACTGGCGACGACGCTGCAGCAGGCCGAGCGTTACGGGACGCCGCTGGCCCAGTCGCTGCGGGTGCTTGTCTCGGAGTACCGCGGCGAACGGCTGCTGAAGGCGGAGGAGAAGGCCGCGCGCCTGCCGGCGACGCTGACGGTGCCGCTGGTGGTGTTCATCCTGCCCTGCCTGTTCGTGGTGCTGCTGGGCCCGGCAATCATCGGTACCATCGACGCGCTACGGGGCCTGTGACCGATCAGGAGCTTCGACCCGGAGGAGTCGTGCGTTAACCGGCCGCCGCCGCTGTTGCGGATTCGGGCGCGCCCGCGACAGGCAGCGGAATGCGTACCGACAGGTGCAGGCCGTGCGCCGCGAACGTCCTTTTCAGTTCGCCCTGAAGCTGCCGGACGATCACGACCTCCAGGAAATTGGTACCGAAGCTCACCCTGTCCGGCTCCGCGATCTCGCGGGAGCATCGCTCATTCCAGTCAATCACCAGATGCCGGCCGTCATGCTTGTCGAGGCGCCATCGCAGCGAAAGCCTGCCTGTGCCATCCACGAAGCAGCCATGCTTGGCCGCGTTGGTCGCGAGTTCGTTCACGGCGAGCGCGAGCGGGAACGCGACCTCCGCCGGGATGACCACTGCGGGGCCTTCCATGTCGACCTCCGAGGCATAGGCGCGGAGCAGTGCCTCGAGCAGGGTCCTCAGCGGCGTCGGCGACCAGCCGTAGCCGCTGATCACCGCGTGTGCCTGGCTCGCCGCCGCCATGCGGCTTTCGAACGTCGCACACAGCGCCGGGATGTCCTCGCTCGACTTCGCCGACAGCCGGTGAATGGCGTTCATCTGGGCGAAAAGGTTGCTGACCCGGTGGCTGAGCTCCCGGAACAGGAACTGCTGCTTCTCGGCCGCCTTGATCCGCTGGATCGACCCCCCGAGGATGTTCGCGACCGACTGCAGGAAGTGCACGTCGTTGAGGCTGAACTCGCGGTGCCGGCGGGTGTGGACCCCGAGCACGCCGTACGGTGTTCCGTCCGATCCCGCGATCACGGTGCTCATGCCACTCACGACGCCATGATCGAAAAGCAGCTGCGGGCCGCTGAACCGGGTCTCCCGGGCGAGGTCCGAGACCACCACCGGCACTTCCGACAGCAGGGTATAGCCGGCCTGGCTGTCGCGTTCGGTGCCTACCGTGCCGCACCCGACCAGCCCGTCCCGCCAGCCTACCCCCGCGCGCAGCAGGAGTTCGTCGCGGTCGGCCGTGAGCTCCAGCACCTTGGTGCAGTCGGCCTCCAGGACATGGGCGAGCTGGCCGCAGGCCCGATTGAACAGGCGCTGCAGGTCGTCCGTCTCCAGCGCGAACCGGCCGAGTTCGGCAATGGTCTGCTGCTGCGCCAGCCGGGCAGCCAGCTCCATCTCGGCGTGCTTGCGTTTGGTGATGTCGTGGCAGATGCCGGTCATCACCGCGGAGCCGCCGGGGTCCGCTTCCACGGTGCCCCGTGCCTCGACCCAGTATTCGGCATCCGTGGTGCTCGATGCCAACCGGTACTGCACCTCATATGCACCGCCGGCCTCCAGCACCTTCCCGATCGTCGCCATCACGCGGTCGCGGTCGTCAGGATGGATATCGTCGACGAATGCCTCGAAGGTGCCGTCGAAGCTGCCTTCAGGCATGCGGTGGATCGTTTCGAGGTTGGGCGACCATTCGACACGGGCGGAATCCACCTCCCATCGCCAAACGCCGACCTTTCCGACGGCGAGTGCATCACGAATGCGCCGGTCACTGAACATCCAGAGACTTCCTGCCTGAAATCCAATCTCAATATTAAACGGGGAATGCGCCATGAAAATGGCGGCACGCGCCCATTTTATGCGCTCCCTGACGGGAATATCCAGATCGTCATCCGATCGGTCGTAACCGCCTGCGACGATCCAGCCGTCAGCGCCCGCCGAGCACTCCGCCGGTATCCCCCGATGCGATGCGATCCCTGAGAATGGCGTAGTAGGCGAGCTGCTGCTGCACCTCCCGCTCGCCGAGGTCGAGCCGGGCCACCGCGGCGGCATCCTGCGGTTGCCCGGCCACCCCGAGGACCAGGGCGAGATTCTGCCGGTGCCGGGCGGTCGCCGCGGGATCGGCGACGACGCCGCGCAACGTCTCGATCGCCGCGCCGAAGTCTCCGGAGAGCGCGAACGAAAGACCAAGGTTGTTGAGCACGCCGAGGTTGCCCGCGTCGACTTCCAGGGCTCGCCGGTAGAGCCGCTGGGCCGACCGGTGGTCGCCGATCATGTCGAGCGCGGTGCCAAGGCCGCTGAGGGCGCGCACGTCCTCGCCCTCGATCTCCAGCACCGCCTCGAACTGCCCCTGCGCCATCACCGGCTGGTCCAGCGCCAGAAGCGACCGGCCGAGGCCGTTGCGTGCGGCGGCGAGTTCCGGACCGCGGGCCAGGGCGCCACGGAACGCCTGCGCCGCCTCCTCGGGCGCATCGAGCGCCACGAGCGCCTCACCCAGCCCGAGCAGAGGCTCCGGCGATTCCGGCAGCAGCAGCCGGGCCCGGCTGTAGAGAGCGGCGGCGGTGGAGGCGTCGCCGGCTGCGAGGCTGTGGTCCGCGGTGCGCAGCAGCGCCTCGCCCGTCCCGGCGGGATCGGCCGACCGACGGGCGGGTATGTCGTCGATCGCCGCGGTCAACGGGTCCGTGGCGCACCCGGCCAGCGCCATCGCGCAGACCAGTGCGAGTCCCGCCCGGCGCACGACATCGCCCCGCATCCCGACTGCCGCCACCTTGTACCCCCGTCTCGTACCCCGAAAAGCACGGAATCCTAGGCTCTTGCGGAAATTCCCCACAGTGACCGGGGTCACATCGACCGGTCGCATCACGGCGACCTGTGACGCGGGTCACAGAAGCGAACGGCAAAGGGCCGGCATGATCGCGACTTCGCCACAGGGCATCCGAAACCGGGCAGACGGCATGGATACGTTCTTGTCGACGGCAGAAGAGAGCATCGAGCCCGCTCTGCAGGGCAGCGAGCGACCGGCGGGCGCGGCCGTACGCAGTTACTACGAACTGACGCGGCAGATCGAGCGCCTGCATCGCCGATTCCTCGACGTACTGCGGGCCGGTCTCGTGCAGATGGGCAACAGCGACGTCACCGCGGTGCAGGCGCTGCTGCTGGTCAACATCGGCACCGAGGAGTGCTCGATGCGCGAGCTGATGGAGCGCGGCTACTATCTCGGCTCCAACGCCGCCTACAACATCAAGAAGCTGGTGGAGGGCGGCTACCTCGAACAGCAACGGTCGGAGCACGACCGCCGCGCGGTGTGCATCCGCCTGACCGGGAAGGGACTGGCGCTGTACGGGCAGGTCTGCGACCTGCAGCAGAGCCTCGCCGGGCGGCTGGCCGATGCTCCCGGCGGGACGCCGCGGGAGATGAACGACGCCTGCGCGTCGCTGCGCCGTCTCGAGAGAGTGTGGACCGACTTCATCGACTACCGGCGCCCGTAGCGGGTCCGCTCGACATCGCCGCGGCTTGGTGACAGTCTCTCGGCCTCAGTGCCGGGAGGCAGACCAGTTCGGGCGGCGACGATGACACCAAGCCAGCAGACCGCCGGTTCGCCGGCCTTTGAGATCGGCGATTTCCTGCCGCGAATGGCGATGCCGGACGGCTCGCGGACACTGGTTGACCTGACGACGCTGGACCGGGCCGGGCGGCCGATGATCCTCTGGTTCGCCACCGACACCGCCGCGGCCCTCACCGCCCTCGACGCGCGCCGCGCCGAACTGGACGACTGCGACGCGCTGGCGTTCGCGGTGGCCGTCGGTGCCGATCCGGCCGGCGGCGAAGCGACGCCATGGCTGCTCTACGATCCCGACGACCGCTTCGCCGGCGGCCTGACCGCCGGCCGGCACGGCATCGCCGTGATCGACCCGTGCCGCCGGCTGCACCGGGTGCTGCCATCCGATGCGCTGGACGAGGCGGTCGCCGCCTGCCGCGCGCTCCATGAGCGCACGCCGGCCGGCCTGACCGCACCCCATGCCCCTGTCATCGTGCTCGAGCAGGTGCTGGAGCCCGAAGTCTGCCGCAAGCTGATCGGCTACTGGGAAAGCGGCACCAAGAAGAGCGACGCCATCGCCACCGCCCAGGGGGTACGCGCCGACGCCAGGGCGAAACGGCGCGCCGACGTCGTGATCACCGACAGCGCATTGTTCAACGAGGTGCGCGAGCGCGTCGGAAAAAGGGTGATCGGCGAGATCCACCGCGCCTTCGGCATCGCCCTGTCCAACTTCGAGCCGTTCCGCATCGGCTGCTACGACGCCGCCGAGAAGGGCGAGTTCAAGCGCCATCGCGACAACACGTCACCGGTGACCAGCCACCGCCAGTTCGCGCTGACGATCAACCTCAATACCGGCGAGTATGAGGGCGGCGAGTTGTGGTTCCCGGAATACGGGCGGCAGCTGTTCCAGCCCGGCGCCGGCGGCGCCGTGGTGTTCAACTGCAACCTGCTGCACGAGGCGCGGCCGGTCACGAAGGGCCGGCGGTTCGGGATGTTCGCTTTCCTGTTCGACAAGGAGCACGCCAGGCTCGAACAGGAGATGCGCAAGAAGTATCCCGAACTCGCCGTGCAGATGACGAGCTAGCCCCTCCTCCGTCAGGCTGCCATTTCCTCGATCGGCGGACGCTGCGTCGACCAGCCGGCCTCCTGCTCGTAGGCCCAGGCGGCGCGATAGACCGTCGCCTCGTCGAACGCCCTGCCGATGATCTGCATCGACAGCGGCAGCCGGCTCTGGGTGAACCCGACCGGCACCGCGAGCGCCGGCGCGCCGATGACGTTGAAGGCGTTGCGGGCCTGCCGCGGGTAAGTGCGCTCGACCTCGTCGATATCCTCGATCGGCGCCGCCGGGTCCATGCCGGACACGGTGACGGCGATGTCGAAATCGCGCATCGCCTCGTTGAACTGGCGCGTCAGGCGGCCACGCAGGCGCAGCGCCTGGACGTAGTCGACGGCGCGCAGGAAGGCGCCGGGCATCAGGCGGCGGCGCGTCGACTCGGCGTAGTCCCCCGGCCGCTCCTGCAGCCACTTCTCATGCACCGCGAAAGCCTCGGACAGCAGGATGTTACGGTTGCACGAGGCGTAGGCCGACAGCGGTGCAAGACGGATTTCTCCGACCGAGGCGCCGAGGTCCTCGAACAACTTCGCCGCGGCCTCGACACCGGCGCCGACCTCCGGATGCGGTTCCATATCCTCGGCGTAGAAATGGCGGATGACGGCGACCCGAAGACCTTTCACGCCCTTGCGCAGGTCGTGCGTGAAGTCGGGCACCGCCACCCGCGCGCTCGCCGGATCCCGTTCGTCGTAACCGGCAATGACGTTGAGCAGCAGCGCGTTATCCTCGACGGTGCGGGTCATCGGTCCGACATTGTCGAGGGAGTAGGACAGAGGCAGCACGCCGGCGCGGCTGACGCGGCCGTAGGTCGGCTTCAGGCCGACGATGCCGCACAGCGAGGCCGGATTGCGCACCGAACCGCCGGTGTCGGAGCCGAGCGCCGCCGGCAGGAAGCCCGCCGCCAGTGCCGCGCCGGAGCCGCTCGACGAGCCGCCGGTAAAGTGGTCGCGGTTCCACGGGTTGCGCGCCGGCGGCCACGGCAGGTCGAAGGACGGACCGCCGAGCGCGAACTCGTGTGTCGCCATCTTGCCCATCAGGGCGCCGCCGGCCTCGCGCAGCTTCGCCGTCACCGTCGCATCGCGCTTGGCGACGTTGTCGATCAGGATCTTCGAGTGGCCCGTCGTCGGCAGGCCGGCGTAGTCCATGATGTCCTTGAGGCCGTACGGGATGCCGTGCAGGGGGCCGCGGTAAGTGCCCCCGGCGATTTCCGCCTCGGCACGCTTCGCCTCCTCCAGCGCGATCTCTGGTGTCTTGCGGAGGAAGGAATCGAACAGGCCGTCGTAGCGCTCGGCACGGTCGATCAGCGCCTGCGCGTATTCGACGGGAGAAAGCTTGCCGCCGCGGATCAGCGCAGCCGCCTCGGCGAGGGAGAGCCAGTGCAGGTCGGTCATCTCTCAGGCCTCCGGGCCGGCGCGGAAGACATGCGCAGGCTCCTCGTCGAGGGCGAAGTCGCGCGGCAGCGCCTTGAGCAGGCCGCGCAGGTAGATCGCGGCGTTGAGGAACTCGTCCATCTGCTCGGACGTGAGGTTGGTCATGCCGGCCTCGCGGGCATATTTCTCGATCTCGGCGCGCGTCGGCTTCTCGTCCGCTGCCATTTCCCCCTCCGGTTCTGCGATGGGCGTTGTGGTGTGTCGCGCATCATAACGGCGGCGCCGCCGCCCGGTCACGCAGCGACTGCCTACGGCATGCACGCGGCGACGAGATCGGCGATGCGCGGCAGTGCGGGCAGGTCGCGCGCCAGTTCCACCGCTCGTTCGACCCGGGCGTCCGGCAGCACCATCGCGGCGTTGGCTCGGAACTTGTCCTCCAGTTCCGCATCGCTCATCGGGTTGGCGGCGCTGCCCCGGCTGTGTTCCTGCACACCCTCCAGCACCCGGCCATCGCGCGTCTCGATGCGCAGTCGGCCCCTGAATTGGGCCGGCGGGGCGGGATCCGGGTCCGGCTCGGGAAACACCCGCTCGGCAAGCGACAGGACTACCGGGTCGCGGATCGCGTCGTCGTCGAGCGCCGTGTAGTCGATGGTGCCGAAGCGCAGCGCGGCAGCGACGACGAAGGGCAGCGCATCGCCTGCCTGGTAGGCGGTGAGCGGGCGGATCTTCACGGCGCGCGGCTCGCAGATGATGGGGATGTGCGCCTCGCGCACCAGCAGCACGACGCGAGCGATATCGTCCGGCACAACACCGTGCTCCTGACGCAGCCGCAGTGCCGCATCGACATAGCCGTGGGTCGGGTGCCCGCACGGCCACGGCTTGAAGGCGGTCTTCAGCACCTCCCATTCGCTACCGAGACCATCGAGAAGCCGATCCGGCGCGAAGTCCGCCGGCGACCTGCAGAAACTGTTGAAGACGCCGAAGCGGCCCTCCAGCACCGTCGCCGGACCGGTGAAGTCGGCGGCCGCGAGGCGCGCCGCGACGATGCCGGCCTGTGCCGACCAGCCGGCGTGCATGGTCTTGACCCAGGTTCCGTCGGCGAAGGATTCGAGGATGCCGGCGGCCTGGCTGCCGGCGATGCCCATGGCATGGCAAAGTCTGGCCGGATCGAGGGCGAGCATCCTGCCGGCCATCAACGCCGCGGCGAGGGTGCCGCAGACGCTGGTCGGGTGGAACCCGCTGCGGTGCATCTGTCCCGGCGCGACGATGCCGATGCGGCAGTTGATCTCGTTGCCGAGCGCGACGGCGAGCATGGCGTCGCGACCGCCGGCGCCCGTCGCCTCGCCGAGCGCCAGCGCCGCGGGCACCGTGCTGACGCTGGTGTGGATCAGCGTCTCGGGATGGGTGTCGTCGAAGTTGAGGCCGTGTGCGCCGCTGCCGTTGACCAGCGCCGCCAGCGCCGCCGTGGTGCGCCCGCCGAAGCCGACCAGCCCGGCCTCGTCCCCCTGCCCCAGCGCCGCGGCTGCCTCGCGCACGGCGCGGGTCTGCGGCGTGGTGGAGGCGGCGACCATGATGCCGAGGGTGTCGAGGATGCGACGCCGGGTGTCGGCGACGACCGCGTCAGGCAGGTCCTCGAAGCGCAGGCCCGCAGCCCATCCGGCCATCGTCGCGGCGAGCGCCGTCACGGCTCACCCGCAGTAGGCGAGCACCGCATGCGCGATCGCACGGCTCGCCTCGACCAGTTCGCGCAGCTCCACCCGCTCGTCGGGCGCCGGCCATTCGGGGTAGATGCGGACATCGCCGGGGCCATACTGGAGCGACGGGATGCCAGCGGCGGCGAGGATGTTTCCGTCGCCGTAGTTGCCGACGCGCAGCACGCCGCCCACCTCGGGCTCCCGTCCCGAGGCACGCCGCTGGCCCTCGGCCAGTGCGACGACCAGCGGATGGTTCTTCGCGATCTCGGACGGCTCGGCGATGAACGGATCGTCGGCACCGCCTTCCGGAACCGTCATCTCGCAGTCGAAGGCCGGGAAATCGGCCTTGATGCCGTCGAGCACGCGCTGCGTCTCGGCGGCGATGCCGGCCGCGGTCTGGCCGGGCACCGTGCGCACCTGCATCACCATCTTGCAGTCACGCAGGTAATGCTCCTTGCCGATGCGATCGAAGCGGTGCAGCGGGAAGCCCGGCAGGTCCGGGTGCGGCGCGAAGTCCATCCAGCTGGTCGCCGGGTCGGCCGGATCGAGGCTGGGGCCGAGCCGGCGCATGATCTCGCCCTGCTGTTCTATGGCATTCCAGTATGCCGCCTTGGCCTCTGGCGTATAGCGGAAGAATAGCCCCGTGCTGCGCGTCGTCAGCCCGATGCGGACGGAGCCGGTGATCGTCGTCGCGATGGTGTTGGCGGAGTGCTCCATGTTGATGCAGGCGTCGGCGCGCACGCCCTCCTGCAGCAGCACGCGCGTCCCGACGCCGCCGGCCTTGTGGGCGGCGACGCAGCACATCAGCACGTCGCCCTTCAGGCGGGTTCCGGCCCGCTGGATGGCGTCGAGCGCGGACAGCGCGGCAACCACCCCGCCCTTGTCGTCATGCGCGCCGGCACCCCAGACCCAGCCGTCGGCGAAATGGCCGCCATGCGGATCGACGGTCCAGCCGCTCATCATGAACGCGGGATCCATATGGCCGTTGAGCATCAGCGTCGGGCCGCCGCCCGTACCGCGCAGCAGGCCGATCGGCTGACGGGTCTTTTGCCCCGGGCGACCGGGATGGGTGACGTCCATCATGCGGACGTCGAGCCCCATCCCCGTCATCCGTTCGGCGAGGTAGTCCGCGAGGTCGTGCTCCTCGAACACCGGGCTCGGTATGCGCAGCACCGCCTGCTCTAGTTCGAGGACCCGGCCGTCCTCGACCGCCGCACACACCTCGGCGGAACGCCCGACCGCGCTCATCGGTAGAAGTAGGTCGGCAGCCAGAGCGCGATCTGCGGGAACGCCAGCATCAGGCCGATCATCGCCGCCAGCGCCAGCATGAACGGCGCGATGCCGATGAATACGTCGTTCAGCGAGCCCCGGTTGCGGATACCCTGGATGACGTAGCACAGCATGCCGACCGGCGGTGTGAGCACAGCCGTTTCGCTGAGGATGACGATCAGGATCCCAAACCACACCGGGTCATAGCCAAGCGACACCACCACCGGCGTGATCACCGGCACGGTCAGCACGACCATGGCCAGTGTGTCCATCACCATGCCCATGACGATATAGATGCCGATGATGAACAGCATCGTCTGCAGCGGCGTCCAGCCGAGGCCGAGGATGAACTGGTTCACTTCCTGCACGAGACCCACTGCGGCCAGCACGAAGTTGAGGTACAGCGCAATCACCGTGATCAGGATGATCATGGCCGAGGTACGAATCGTGCCGAGGATGGAGTCGCCCATGGTCGGCCAGCTCAGGCGCCTGTTGGCCGCGGCCAGCGCCATCGCCGAGAAGACGCCGAGCGCCGCCGCCTCCGTCGGGGTAGCCCAGCCGGCGTAGATCGACCCGACGACGACGATGAAGATCAGGATCGGGGGGAGCAGGTCGATCAGGGTGCGGAAACGGAGTTCCCAGCTGGTGTGCTCTGGGTCGCCGTCCCAGTCGCGCCGCAGCACGCAGCAGGTGAAGATCACCAGCATGTAAAGGGCAGACAGCATGAGGCCGGGAATGACACCGGCGAGGAAAAGCTGCGGCACCGACGTGTCCGTGAGGAAACCGTAGAAGATCATGTTGATCGACGGCGGTATCAGGATGCCGAGCGTGCCGCCGGCGGCGAGCGAGCCCAGGAACAGGCGTTCGTTGTAGCCGCGCTTGTAGACCTGCGGCAGCGCGGTCACACCGATCGTGGCGGCGGTGGCGGTGCTGGACCCCGAGGTTGCCGCGAACAGGGCGCAGGTACCGATGTTGGCGTGCATCAGCCCGCCCGGCAGCCAGGCGAGCCACTGCACCATCGCCCCGTACATCTTGTCGGCGATGCCGGAGCGGAGCATCAGTTCGCCCATCAGGATGAACAGCGGGATCGCGACGAGGATGACATTGTTGCTGTGGGTCCACAGCACCTCCCCCATCGCGTTCTGCAACGGCATGGGCGTGTAGACCACGTCGAGGAACAGGGCGAGGATGCCCAGCACCACCGCGATCGGCAATGCCAGTGCGATGAGGATCAGCAGAACGACCGTGGTCGCGGCAAGCATCAGTGGTTACTCCTTTCCGCGACAACCGGCGACGGCGATGCGGGGGCGTGCTGGATCTCGCTCTCGATCTCGTCCTGGACCGAAGGGGCGCCGGCGATGCGCCGCAGGTTGTCCAGGTCCCCGGCGACGAGCAGCGCGATGGAGCGCAGCATCACCAGCAGGATGCACAGCAAGAAGAAAAGCATACCAGCCAGCCAGACCGACTGCGGGATCCACATCGGTGTGGTCAGCGGCGTTCCGGAGACCGCATCCATACGAATGCTCTCCGACAGCACGAACCAGGCGTGCCAGTTGGCAAGCCCGATGACGCCGGCGAACAGCAGCAGTGACAGCACGTCGAGGACGCTTGCGATCCGGATAGGAAGCCTGACGTACAGGGCGTCGACGCGGATATGCGCGCGGCAGAACAAGGCATAGGCGTAGCCCCAACTCATGCTGGCGGCCAGCGCATAGCCCGACAGTTCATCGGCTCCGGCGATCGAGAACAGGAACAGCTTTCGCGTCACCACATCGAACGTGACGATAAGCGCGGAAACGACGAGGAAGGCGCCACCGATATATGCCGCTACCCTCGCGACTCCCTCGGCAACGACCTGAACGCCCTCCAGCCTGCGGTCGAACGACCGCAATGCCGCAGCATCGACCATCTGTACCCCCGTATGGAATAGGGAACGGATTCCGCAACAGAGAAGCGAATCCGGGCGGAACGCAGTCCGCCCGGGTGCCGCTCAGCGTCGCGGGATCAGTTAGTCGGGGCCTGGAGCCCGACCACCTTGCCGACCGTCTCGTTCCACTTCTGGGCGCACTCGACGCCGCAGCGCTTGGTGTAATCCGGCAGCACATGCTCCGAGATCACCTTCTTGCGCAACTCCGAGTCCGCGTCCGACAGCTTCACGAGGGTAAGGTCGGTCTTGTCGAGCTTGAGGTGCGGCGACAGCTCGGTCTTGCAGCGGGAATCGCCGGTCGAGCACCATACGCCGTGGTCGGTCGACTCCTTAGCCAGTTCCCAGGTCGGATCGTCCATCAGCTCCTTGACCGACTTCCTCATGAAGGCCTGGGTCGGCTTGTCGAGGTTGTTCCACGACCGCGGGTTCGCCGCCGTGATATTGACGGACCAGCCGATGGTCATCGGCATCACATGCGTCGCCACCTCGGTCCACTTGGCGGTGTTACCCGAGGTCGCGCCGGTAACCGCGCAATCGACGACCTTGCGCTGCATCGCCGGCACGACTTCGCCGAAGGCCATGGTGACGGTGGTGGCGCCGAGGCCGCTGACGAACGCAGCCCAGCCGGCGCCGTGCACGCGCACCTTCTTGCCCGCGAGGTCCTTCGGGCCGCTGATTGGCACGGCGCACCAGAAGATCTGGCCGACGATCGGGAAGGAACCGATCGGCTCGACCCCCGCCTTGTTGCGGAACTTGTCCTCGATCACCGGCCAGTAGGCGTCGATCATCTTGGCCAGCGTCTCGGTGTCCTGGGCGACGCCGGTCATGTCCATGCCGTCGATCTCAGCCACATCGCCCGAGGCGTAGCCGGCGGAGCCGGTGACGAAGTCGGCGACGCCCAGCTTGGTCAGGCGGTACACCTCGTCGCCCTTGAGGCCGGTCTCGGTGACGTTGGTGACGTCCGCGGTGATCTTGCCGTTGCTGGCCTTCGGCATGTGTTCCTGCCAGAACGGGAGGAACGACGCCCTGTAGTTCGGCGCGTTGGTCGGCGGGCCGATGACCTTGAAGTTCTTGGTCATGATGTCCTGCGCGGACGCCGAACCGCCGAAGGTGAGCCCGAGTGCGAATGCGGCGGCGGTCGCCGCTGCGAGTCTGTATGTCTTTTTCATCAATGCCTCCAGATGCGTGATGGGAGCCCCGTTGTCCTGCTTCTGCTTTCGTTGTTCCGGGCGAAGCGCACGAATCGCTATCCGGAGCCCCCGCCCGTGAAGCGCGACGTCCATCTCGGCGATGTCGATCCGGTAACGAGCCTACCCGGCCTGTCGCGGTATCCGCCGCGTGCCCGTTCGACATCTGGAGCATAGTCGTCGTCGCTTCTTGAAAAGGATGCTATGCCAACCCTTCAGGCCCCGTCCACAACTGCCGTGGGCACGCCGCTGCAGCGGCGCAGGCTTTTCGGCACCGCACAATAAAGAGAGATTCGTCCCGTGCCCGATTCCGCAGAAGACAAGCGGCGTCTCGCCGAACTGGCGAGCTTTGCCGCAGGACTGAAATGGCCGGATATCCCGGCCGACACCAAGGCCGCGGCACGCGCCGCGACGCTTTATGGCCTCGCAGTCGGCACCGCCTCGGCCGAAGCGCCGCTGATGCCCCAGGTCGACAAGGCTGTGGAGGCGCTGGAGCCGGGCGCCGCGCCGCAGGCGACCCGGTTCATGGACGGCGAGCGCATCGGCGTGCAGGGCGCCGCGCTGAGCAACGGTGCGCTGGTTCATGTACGCATGCAGGAGGACGCGCACCCGGCAGGCCACGTTGGAGTTGCGGTGATCCCGGCGGCGATCGCCGCGGCCGAGCAGGCGGGCGCGTCCGGCGCCGACCTGCTGTGCGCCGTTACCGCCGGTTTCGAGGTGTCGCTGCGCATCGGCCGCGACCACGCAGCCTCGCTTAGCGGGCGCGGCTTCCGCACGACGCCGATCTACGGGGCGATGGGCGCCGCCGTCGCGGCGGCGCGCGCGCACGGGATGGACGGCGACGCCACCGCCCGCGCGATCTCGCTTTCCGCGAACATGGGCAGCGGCCTGCGCGAGTTCCAGGAAGCGGGCACGTTCGAATACGCCCTGCATGCCGGCTGCGGTGCCCGTGACGGACTGGTCGCCGCGGCGCTGGCCG
>JBBDQX010000193.1:0-23939 GCA_040905765.1 Acetobacterales bacterium | reverse complement strand
GGCGCCTCGGTCGGGCGTTCCGTCGACGATCCGGAAGCGGACCGCATCCGCACCGTCGACGCTACCCTGGCCCTGATTCGCGTCCTCACCCGGGCCGCGCCCGGCGCCCATCTGATCCTGCCGTCGAGCGCAGCGGTCTACGGCGATGTCAGCCCCTCGTCCGTCGACGAGGCGCAGCCGCGGGCACCGGTATCCCCGTACGGGATGCACAAGGCGCTGTGTGAGGAACTGTGCGAGCAGGCCCATGCCGACGCCGGCATTCCGGTCAGCATCGTGCGCTTCTTCTCGCTGTACGGCTCGGGCCTCCGCAAGCAGCTGCTGTGGGACCTGTGCTGCCGCCTCAACCGGCTGGAGCGTGAGGTCACCCTGTTCGGAACCGGCGCGGAGTCGCGCGACTGGATGCACGTGTCCGACGCAGCCGAGCTGGTCGCCGCGCTGGCGAAGGCTCCGGCGGGATTCCGCCTGCTGAACGGCGGCACCGGCCTCGCCACAACAGTGCGCGACGTCGCCACGATGATCATCCGCATGATGGACAGCCGCGCGCCCCTGTCGTTCAACCGGCGCCGCCGGCCCGGCGATCCCGCCCACCTGGTCGCCGATATCGCCGCGCTGGACGCGTTCGGCTTCCGGCCGCGCATCAGGCTGACGGAGGGCGCCGCGGAGTACGTCTCCTGGTACCGCAACGTCGAGAGCGCAGGCGGGCCGGGCGCCCTGGTCACGCCGGTGCCGGCATGAACAGGCTGCCATCGCGGATCAGGGAAGCGGTCTCGTCGCCCGCCATGAACAGGGCATCGACCACCGAAAGGTGCGACAGGAAGTCACCGTGCCGCTGCGGGTAGACCGGATGACGGAAATCGCTGAACGCGACGTCGATGCCCGCGCGCTCGAGTGCGTTGCCGGGCATGAGGTATCCGGCCGAGCCGGCGGCGGACAGGTAGCGGGTCGCGCCCAGTTCGACGCAAATCGCTGCCAGCAGCTCGTCGCGGCGGCCGGTCGCGGCGAGCGCGGAGCTGCGCAGAACGGGCGTGCTGATGTCGAGTCCCGCGCAGACGGCTTCGACGAGTGCGACATCCAGGTCCGCGAGGCGCCGGTGGCCGGCGCGCAGTACCGGGAAAAGCCGGCTGGCCCAGACCTGGAATTGCGGCGCCTTGCCGTAGGCATTGGTCAGGCTCGCGGCGTGCTTTTCGGCGAAGCGGGCGTCGGGATCGATCTCCACCTCGTCGATCCGCTGCTCGTAGCGGCCTTTCGACAAGACCGGGACGGTCAGCCAGAGCGGCCCGTTCGGCCCCTTGATGCGATTGCGCTGCTGCCATGACCGCTTCTCGAACTGCACCGTGTCGAGGAACACGAACATGTCGGCGCTGGCGATCAGGGAAAAATACCCGAGCCAGGGCAGATAGGTCGGCTGCATGATGGCAATCGACGTCATGACCTCACCGTCGCGAGAGCGCACCTTGGAAAGCCTGTCACCACAGCCGCCGGAAGTCCACGCGACGCAGCTTTGCTGCTTTCGCGTGGAGGCGGACGCCGCGGTTGGCTGGGGCCATCTGCAACGCTGCCTCGCCATCGCCGCAGCGCTGCCGCCCACGCTATCGCCGGTATTCGTGCTGTCCGGGCAGTCCGCCGAGGCCGCGCGCTGGCTGGCCGCACGGGGGCATCGCGTACACTGTGAAGACGATCCCCTGACGGTAGCCGGCCTGGCCGGCGGGCCGCCCGCCCTCGTCCTGCTCGACATGGCGCACATGCCGCACCTCGGGACTCCCGAGGAACTGGAGGCTCAGGTACGGGAGTGGCAGGCGGCCGGATGCCGTACCGCGCTGATCGACGGGCTGCCGCCGCTGGCGCTGGCGGCGCAGGGTGGATGGGCGCTCGACCTGTACGTCGCGCCCTATTGCGGTGCCTCGGCGCCGCCGGACATGTCCCCCGCCCGGACGCTGTGCGGGCCGTCCTACGCGATCGTGCCGCCTCTCCGGAAATCGCGAGAGCGCCAGGCCGCCGGGCCGCTGCGGCTGCTGATCACTTTCGGCGGCGCGGACCCGGACGGGACCACGCTGCGCGCGCTGGAAGCGGCGCTTGCGCTGCACGACCGCAACCTGACGATCCGCGTGGTGCTCGGCCCCTCGTTCGCGCCGGAGCTGCGGTCCGCGGTGCGCCGGCTCGCCGTCACTCATGACGGCGTGGCGCTGATCGACAGCCCGGAGAACCTGACGGCGCAATACGGCTGGGCCGACCTCGCCATCGCCGGCACCGGCCTGACGAAATACGAACTGGCGGCGGCAGGGCTACCTTCCGTGCAGGTGTCGCTGGACGCCGACGCGGCGGCCGTCAACAGGCCGTTCGAGGCGGAGGACACGGCGGTGCATCTCGGCCCCGGCTCGCGCGTATCGACGGGAATGATCGGCCGCGCGCTCGCCGCGCTGGCCGCCGATACCGAACGGTGCGAGCGGATGGCCCGGCGCGGCCGCGCGCTGGTCGACGGCCGGGGCGCCGCCCGCATCGCCGCCGCGCTGGAGGACCTGACGCATGCATGACCCCGAGATCACCATCGCCGGACGACCGGTCGGCGCGCGCCACGCGCCGTTCGTGATCGCCGAGATCGGTTCCAATTACGACCAGTCCGAAGACAAGGCGCGCCGGCTGATCGATGCCGCCGCCGAGGCCGGCGCCGATTGCGTCAAGTTCCAGCTGTTCCGCGCCGACGCGCTCTACCCGCCCGGGACCGAACTGAACGCGCTGTTCAAGAGCGTCGAGCTGAACCCGGATTCGCTGCCGGTGTTCGCCGAGCATGCCAGGCAGCGCGGGGTGCTGTTCTCCGCCTCGGTGTTCGACGCGGACAGCCTGCGGGCGCTGCTCGACGTCGGCGTGCCGCTGCTCAAGGTGGCGTCGTCGGAGACGACCAACCTGCCGTTGCTGCGGGCGATGGCGGCGAGCGGGGTGCCTCTGCTGATCTCTACCGGGATGTGCGAGCTCGGCGATGTCGACGACGCGGTGACGGTGTCCCGGGGCGCAGGCAACAACGCGATCTGCCTGATGCAGTGCGGCGCGGTCTATCCCCTGCCTCCCGAGGATTGCAACCTGCGCGTCCTGGACCAGTACGTCGCCAGCTTCGGCGTGCCGGTGGGATTCTCCGATCATACGCTCGGCATCGCAGCGCCGGTGGCGGCGGTGGCGCGCGGCGCCAGCGTGATCGAGAAGCACATCACGCTGGACCGCACGGACGAAGGGCCGGACCACAGCTACGCCCTCGAACCGGACGATTTCGGCCGGATGGTGGACATGATCCGCGAGGCGCACGCGGCGCTCGGCGGCGACTTCAAGCGGATGCTGCCGCAGGAGCGCGCGCACGGCCGGCGCGAGGGGCTGCACGCCGCACGCGACCTGCCGGCCGGCACCGTGCTGGCGGAGGCCGACATGATCGAGGCGCGGCCGGCGGTCGGGGTGCGGGCCCGGCATCGGCAGGCCGCGGTCGGCGCACGCCTCGGCCGCGCCGTGGCGAAGGGCGAGCCGGTGCGCTGGGAAGACCTCGGAAAATGAGCACGAAGCCGCTGCTGATCTTTGGCAGCGCCGAGATGGCGACGCTGGCCCGCTTCTACTTCGAGCAGGACGGGGGGCGACGCGTCGCGGCATACACCGTCGACGACGACTACGTCGATGCCGGGACGCTCGACGGCCTGCCGCTGGTGCCGTTCAGCGAAGCGACGATGCGCTTTCCGGCGGTCAGCCATGACGGCTTCGTCGCGCTTTCGTACAACCGGCTCAACCGGTTGCGCGCGGCCAAGGCGGCGCAGATGCGGGACGCCGGCTACCTCCTCGCGAGCTACGTCTGCAGCCGCAGCGTCACCTGGCCGGACCTCGTCATCGGCGACAACTGCTTCGTCCTGGAGAACCAGACGATCCAGCCGACGGTGACGATCGGCAACAACGTGTATCTGTGGAGCGGCAACCACATCGGACACGGCACGGTGATCGAGGACGACGTCTACGTGGCGTCGCACGTGGTGGTTTCCGGACACTGCCGGCTCGGGCGCGGCAGCTTTTTTGGCGTCAACGCGACGGTGCGGGACTTCTGCACCATCGGCGCGGAGTGCTTCGTGACAATGGGCGCACCGGTGACGCGCGACCTGCCGGACGGATCGGTGGCTCTGGCCGCCGGCGGCGAGGTACTGCCGCCCGACGACCGCCGTGCGGCGGCCCTGCGCAAGAAGTACTTCAGCATCGGAGCCGGCGAATGAGGGCGCCCGAGCCACTGTTCCAGCGGCCCGTGACCTGGGCGAAACACGGCCTGCTGATCGAGCCGCGCCGCGACCTGTGGTGGATGCGCAGCCACGCGATGGTGCCGACGGTCGAGCCGCGCGGCGGCGGACTGTACCGCGTCTACTTCTCCGGCCGGGACGACCGCAACCGCTCGCACATCGGTTGGGCGGAGATCGACCTGTCGGGGGAGCCCCGCGTCGCCGCGTTCGCGGAGGAGCCGGTGCTGACGCTGGGCGAGCTCGGCACATTCGACGACAACGGGGTGACGCCGTCCTGCGTGGTGCGGAGCGGCGAGCGCAGCCTGCTCTACTACATCGGCTGGAACCAGGGCACCAACGTGCGGATGCATCTGTACGGCGGGCTGGCGCACAGTGAGGACGGCGGCGCCACCTTCACCCGCTGGTCGCGGGCGCCGATCCTGGAGCGTATCCGCATCGAGCCATTCCTCAATACAGCGCCCTATGTGATCCGGCAGCCCGAGGGCTGGCGGATGTACTACGTCTCCTGCACCGGCTGGCTGTCGCCGGACCTGCCGCGCTACCACATCCGCACGGCGACCTCGGCGGACGGCTACCGCTGGCGGCGCGAGGGGGCGGTCGCCATCGACTACGCCGACGAGAACGAGAACGCTCTGGCCCGCCCGATGGTGCTGCGCGACGGCGACATCTACCGCATGTGGTTCGCCTGCAAGGGCACCGGCGGCTACCGCGTCGGCTACGCCGAATCGGCGGACGGCGTCGCCTGGCACCGCCGTGACGACCTCGCCGGCATCGGGCCGTCGGAGGACGGCTGGGACTCGCAGATGATCTGCTACGCCTTCGTGTTCGAGCACGAGGGCCGCAAGGCGATGCTGTACAACGGCAACGACTACGGCGCGGGCGGCATCGGCCTGGCGCTGGAGGCACCGACGCGATGAGCACGCCATCCTGGGGCGACGGGCCGGTCCCCTACGGCTTCCACGAAATAGACGAGGACGACATCGCCGCGGTCGTGGCGGTGCTGCGTAGCCCGCGACTGACCGCGGGACCGATGGTGCCGCGATTCGAGGCGGCGCTAGCGGAGGTAACGGGCGCCGAACACGTCATCGCCGTCGCCAACGGCACGGCGGCGCTGCACCTCACCGCGCTCGGCCTCGGCCTCGGCCCGGGCGACGCGGTGGTGGTGCCTGCGCTGACCTTCGTCGCTACCGCCAACGGACCGGCGATGACCGGGGCGGAGGTGCGCTTCGCGGATGTCGACCCCCGCACCGGGCTGATGACACCGGAGACGCTCGAGGAGGCACTGGCCCGTACGGGACCGGGAGCTCCGAGGGCGGTCTACGTAACGCAGCTCAACGGCGCCGTCGCCGACATGGACGGCATAGCCGAGGTGGCGGCAGCGCATGACCTCCCGGTGATCGAGGACGCCTGCCATGCGCTGGGTACCCGCTGGCGCGACGGGGGCGGCGCGTGGCACCTCGTCGGCGACTGCGCCCGCTCGTCGATGAGCGTGTTCTCGTTCCACCCGGTGAAGACCATCGCCACCGGCGAAGGCGGCGCGGTGACGACCAACGACCCGATGCTGGCGCACCGGCTGCGCCTGCTGGGCGCGCACGGCCTGGAACGCGACCCGGGGAAGTTCGCCAACCGCCCGCTCGCCTTCGACGGGAACGGCGAGCCGCTGCCCTGGTACTACGAACAGCAGGTAATCGGGCACAACTACCGCATCAGCGACATGCAGTGCGCGCTGGGACTGTCGCAGCTCGGCAAGCTGCCGCGCTTCGCCGCCGAGCGACGGCGGCTGACTGCGCTGTACACGGAGCTTCTGGCGCCGCTCGCGCCCGCCGTGACGCCCGTGCTGCCGGCCGGCGGGCCGGAGGCGACGCAGGACCCCTGCCCCCACATCTACCCGGTGCGGATCGACTTCGCGGCGATCGGGACGACACGGCAGGCGGCGATGCGTTTCCTCGCGGAACGGGGCGTCGGCACCCAGGTCCACTACGTGCCGGTGCACCGGCAGGCCTACTGGCAGGACCGGTACGGGCCAACGCACCTGCCCGGAGCCGACCGCTACTTCAAGGAAATATTAACTCTCCCCCTGCACACTGCCCTCGGTGAAGAGCGGCTTCGGGGCGTGGTGGATGCGTTGGCCACGCTGACCGGACGGAAGGCGTAAGGGGCACGCCGCTCGGCAGAGAGAGAGCCTGGCATGATCAGAGAGTTTCTCGACGACAAGGCCGCAATGAACCTCGACGGTTCCTCGATCCTAGTGACCGGGGGCACCGGGTCGTTCGGCCGCGAGTTTACCTTGCAGGTGCTGAAGCGCTTCAACCCGCGGCGCCTGATCATCTTCTCGCGCGACGAGTTGAAGCAGTGGGAGATGCAGCAGGATCCGCGATTCGCGGAGCACGACTGCGTCCGCTTCTTCATCGGCGACGTGCGCGATGCCGAGCGCGTGCGCATGGCGATGCGCGACGTCGACTATGTCGTCCACGCGGCCGCGATGAAGCAGGTGCCGACGGCGGAGTACAACCCGTTCGAGTGCATCCGCACCAACATCTACGGCGCCGAGGCGGTGGCGACCGCGGCGATGCAGGCCGGCGTGAAGCGCGTCATCGCGCTGTCGACCGACAAGGCCGCGAGCCCGATCAACCTGTACGGCGCCAGCAAGCTCGCCTCCGACAAGATCTTCATCGCCGCCAACAACATGAGCGGCCGCGGCGGCACCCGCTTCTCGGTCGTGCGCTACGGTAACGTCATGGGCTCGCGCGGCAGCGTGGTGTCGATCTTTCGCAAGCTGATCGCCGAGAACACCGGCGTGCTACCGATCACCGACCCGCGCATGACCCGTTTCTTCATCGAGATCCGCCAGGGTTCGGCCTTCGTGCTGTCCTGCCTCGACAAGATGGAGGGCGGCGAGGTGTTCGTGCCGAAGATCCCGAGCGTGCGCATCGGCGACCTGGCGCGCTGGATGGCACCCGACTTCGAGCAGAAGATCGTCGGTATCCGCCCTGGCGAGAAACTGCACGAGACGCTGATCGGCGAGTACGAGGCGCGCACCACCCTCGACATGGGCGACCGCTACGTGATCCAGCCGGCGCTGTCGTGGTGGAAGGGCAACCGCTACCAGGACGAGGGCAACCGGGCGGTCGACGACAGCTTCGTCTACTCCAGCGACAGCAACGAAGAGTGGCTGTCTGAAATCGACATGCGGCGCATGCTGGGGCGGCTGTACGACGTGCCGGTAGCCGCCTGAGGAGACGGCAGATGTCCCGCCGTCTCGCCGTCATCCCCGCCCGCAGCGGAAGCTCGCGCATCGCGGACAAGAACATCCGCCCGTTCTGCGGCCGGCCGCTGCTGCTGCGCGCCATAGACACGGCCCGCAATAGCGGCCTGTTCGACGAGATTCACGTCTCCACCGACAGCGCGCTCTACGCCTAACTGGCTGCGCTGGCGGGCGCGCGCCCGCCGTTCCTGCGCCCGGCGCCACTAGCCGACAACCGGGCGTCGCTCACCGACGTGCTGCGCATGACGGTGCAGCGCTACGCGGAGACCGGCGAGACGTTCGACGAAATCTGCCTGATCTACGCCACCGCGCCGTTGCTGGAGCCTTCCGACCTGATCGAGGCGCAAGCGGCTTTCAAGAGCGCGGGTTTCCGGGCAATCACCCTGGCCATAGCGAAGTTTCCCAGCGCCCCGGAGCGAGCGCTGCGCGGCGGGGACGACGGGCTGGTGCGCTGGAACGCGCCCGACAGCCGGCTGACGCATTCGCAGGACTGCGGCCCCGCCTATTACGACGCCGGCGCCTTCTGCTGGTTCACCCGCGCGCAGGTGATGGCCTCCGACTCGTCGCCTCCCCTCGCCTTCCTGCCACATGTGCTGCCGGCGAGCCGCGTCGTCGATATCAACGACGAGGACGACTTCGCCCTTGCCGAAGCGCTGTACCGGGGCCGTATGGCCATGGCCGAGCGCCGGCAGGCCGCCGTCTAGGAACAGACATGAGCGCCGAGATCCCCTTCGCCACCATCGCCGAGATCCGCCAGCGGGCCAGCCGCCGGCCGCTGCATTTCTTCGGCCGCGGCAACAATGCCGAGCGCACCGCCGGACTGGTCGGCATCAAGCCGGCC
This sequence comes from Acetobacterales bacterium, assembly GCA_040905765.1. Classification (GTDB taxonomy): domain Bacteria; phylum Pseudomonadota; class Alphaproteobacteria; order JBBDQX01; family JBBDQX01; genus JBBDQX01. The sequence continues at coordinate 15,580 of JBBDQX010000193.1, read as the reverse complement.
GTGGTGCTCGACAACAACCCGAATGTCTGGGGTACAACCCAGATGGGCGTCCCGGTCGCCGGCCCCGACGCCCTTGCCTCGCCAGACGAATCGAAACCCTATGTGGTGATCTGCAGCACCTCGTTCGGCGACATCAGCGACCAGCTTTCCTCGCTCGGCTTCATGCCGGCGGAGGACTATGCGGTCAGCCCGATCCTCGAAAACCAGCGGGTTGTCGCGGCGCTGGAGCGCCTGTCGACCCGGATCTACCTGACCAGCGGCCTGCCGCCCCGCGAGGGCGCGGGCGGCGGCGGCATCTACGAGGTCGCGGTCGAGGGTTCGCACGAATGGCGCCAGGTGCATCGCGGCAACTGCCACGGCCTGATCCGCCTCGGCGAAGGATTCGTCGGCATCGACGACGACCTCGGCATCGTCGAGTTCGGGCGCGACTTCTCCGTGCTGCGCCACCAGCCGCTGCCGACCGGCAGCCGCGCGCACGGCGTCAGCTACAGCGAAGCGGCGCGGCGATTCGCGGTGTCATGCTCGTTCTCGGACACGGTGCTGCTGCTCGACCGTGATTTCCGCACCGTCGGCGAATTCTCGATCTCGCAGAAGCGGCAGCGCGACGGTGAGCCGGCGCACCACATCAACGATGTGCTGGCGGTCGGCGGCAGCGTTTACGTCTCGATGTTCTCGCTGACCGGCAACTGGAAGCGCGGCATCTACGACGGCGGCATCCTCGAGTTCGACGCCGAAACGCTGCAGCCGGTCGGTCCGGTCGCCAGCGGACTGTGGATGCCGCACAGCATCGAGCTGGTCGGCGACAGCATGGCGGTCCTGGATTCGCTGCGCGGCGCGCTGCTGAAGAACAACCTGCAGGAGATCGGCCGCTTCCCCGGCTTCATGCGCGGTTTGTCGCACGACGGCCGGTTCTTCTACGTCGGCCAGAGCCGCAACCGGAACCTCGGCTACTCCGTCGGCCTGTCGAACAACATCTCGATCGACAGCGGCGTGGTGGTGTTCGACGAAGCGAGCAAGGTCTCGCGCACCCTCTACCTGCCGCCGGCGGTGTCGGAGATACATGCCGTCGTGACTGCGGGGGACTGACCGTGCGCCACTGTCGCCAGTGCGTCGAGCCGGATACGCGGCCGGGGCAGCAGTTCGACGAGTCGGGGCTCTGCGCCCCCTGCCGCTTCCATGCCGAGGCGCCGGAAGTCGACTGGGACGCGCGACAGCGGGAGCTGGACGAGGTGGTTGGCTGGGCGCGGCAGCGCCGGACCCGGGGCTACGACTGCGCGCTCGGCGTCAGCGGCGGCAAGGACAGCACGCGGCTGGCGATGTTCGCGCGCGAGGCGGGGATGAACCCGCTACTGGTCTCCTGCACCTGCCCGCCCGAGATGATGACCGACCGCGGCGCCCGGAACCTGTCGAACCTGGTCTCGCTCGGTTTCGACCTGGTTACCGTCAACATCGCGCCAGAGACTTACCGGAAGCTGATGTTGACCGGCTTCCGCGACTTCGGAAACTACTGCCGGGCCACGGAAATCGCGCTCTACGCCTCGATCCCGCGCATCGCGGTGGCCTACGGCATCAAACTGGTGTGCCTCGGCGAGAACCCGTTCGTAACCGTCGGCACCGGCTGCGGGTCGAACGATGCCGACGCCTCGGCCCTGCTGTCGATGAACACGCTCGGCGGCGGCGACATCACGCCGTTCATCACGCCGGACACGCCGTCGAAGCTGCTCAACTGGTACAAGTTCCCGCGCCCGGAGGAGCTTGAGCGCGCGGGCGTGAAGATGATCTTCCTCGCGCACTACATCGAGCACTACGAGGACCAGAACAACGCGGAGTACGCGAAGCAGGTCGGCCTCGAGATCCGCACCGGTCGCGACGCCGATATCGCCGAGACCGGCTGCCTCTACGACTACTGCGCGCTGGACGAGGACTTCATCTTCATCAACCAGATGCTGAAGTACTTCAAGATGGGCTCGGCGCTGGTCAGCCAGCAGACAAGCATGCAGATCCGCCACGGCCGGATGACGCGCGACGAGGCGATCGATCTGGTGAAGCGGTACGATGGCCGCGTCCATCCGCGCTTCATCGACAGGTTCTGCCGCTTCCTGCGCATCACCCCGGAGACCTTCCAGGAGATCGCCGAGCGCTATCGCAACCACGATATCTGGATGCGCGATAACCATGGTGAATGGCGGCTGCGCAAGCAGGTGGACGACCCCGACGGCTACGCCACGGCGGCGGAATGAGTATGCGCGTCGCCATCGTCGACTACGGGATGGGCAACCTCGCCTCGGTCTCCCAGGCCTTCGCGACGCTCGGCGCAGCGCCTGCCGTCGCCGCCACCCCGTCGGGCCTGACGGGCGCCGATGCCATTGTGCTGCCGGGCGTGGGTTCCTTCGCGCGTGCCATGGCGAACCTGACGGCACGCGGCTTCGCCGATTCGCTGACCGACCGCGTGATACGCCGCGGCGTGCCTTTCCTCGGCATCTGCCTCGGCATGCAGCTCCTCGCCCGCCGCTCGCCGGAGGGCGGCGTGACGGACGGACTGGGCTGGATCGACGCGGATGTCGTACCGCTGGCAAGCCTGATGACGCAGCGCCTGCCGGTGCCCCATGTCGGCTGGAACCGCGTCTCACTCTCGCCGAAAAGCGGACTGTTCGTCGGGCAGCCAGAGGACGCGACGCTGTACTTCGACCACGAATATGCCATCGCCGACGCGGGGGCCGCGACGGCTGCCACCTGCCGCTATGGCGCAACCTTCTGCGCCGCCATCGAACGGGGTAACCTGTTCGCCGTGCAGTTCCACCCCGAAAAGAGCCAGCGCGCGGGCCTCAAGCTGCTGCGGCGCTTCCTCGAGGCAGCGGGCGACACGCGGCGCGATGCAGCTTAAACGCATCGTCGGCTGCATCGCCGTCAAGGACGGCCGCGCGGTGCAGAGCCTCGGCTTCCACCGCTGGCTGCCGCTCGGACGGCCGCAGATCGCCGCCCGCTATCTCGACCGCTGGGGCATCGACGAGATCGTCGTGCTCGACATAGACGCGACAGCGCGGGGCAACGGCCCCGATCGCGACATGGTCTCCCGTGTCGCCGCCGGGTGCCGGGTGCCGCTGACCGTGGGCGGCGGCATCCGCTCGGTGGACGACATGCGGGCGGTGCTGCGGCACGGCGCAGACAAGGTCGCGGTCAATAGCGCGGCGCTGCTGACGCCGCAGATGGTCGCCGAGGGCGCAGCGGAGTTTGGCCGCCAGTGCATCGTGGCGTCCATCGACACGGACAGCGACGGCACGGTGTTTTCGCGGCATCCGGATGCGCCGAAGGGCCTCGATGCGGCTGCACACGCCGCCGCCTGCGCCGAGCGCGGTGCCGGCGAAATCCTGCTCAACTCGGTACCGCGCGATGGCGCGCGGGGTGGCTACGACCTGCGACTCATCGGGCGGGTGTGCGGGGCAATCTCCGTACCGCTGATCGCCGTCGGCGGCGCCGGGCATCCCGATCACGTCCGCGCCGTGCTGGCCGATACCCCGGCCGCGGCGGCCGGCGTCGGCAACATGCTGAACCACGGCGAGCACAGCGTCGCCGTGCTGAAGGCCTGGCTGCGCCGCGCCGGCGTGCCGGTGCGCATCGATACGGCCTTCACTTACGCGGAGTTCGACCACGACGAGGCCGGCCGCATCGCGCGGCTACCCGACGCGGTGCTCGCCGAGCGCTTCTACCAGGAGATCGAGCAGGACGTGATATGAGGTACTGCGTCCGCTGCCTCTATCCGGAAAGCCATCCGCTCGGGCTGGTGATCGACGACGCCGGCGTGTGCAGCGGCTGCCGCGTGCACGAGGAAAAAGACAGCCTAGACTGGGACGAGCGGTTCGACGCGCTAAAGAAGCTCGCCGAGCGGTTCCGGGCGGGCAGCCGCGACACCCACGACTGCATCGTTCCGGTGACGGGCGCGCGCGACAGCTGGTTCACCGTACATGTGGTGAAGAACCTGCTCGGCCTAAACCCGCAGCTTGTCAGCTACAACAGGCAGTTCAACACACCGGTCGGCATCCGCAACCTCGCGAACCTGCGCACCATCTTCAACTGCGACCTGCTGGCCCGCACGGCAGCGCCGGAGGCCACGAAGGCGGTGACGCGGGCGGCGCTGGCCGAGCGCGGCTCGGTCTACTGGCACGTGCTGGCGGGACAGTCCGCGTTCGCGGCGCAGTGCGCGGTGCGCCACAAGATCCCGCTGGTGATCTGGGGCGCGCACCAGGGGCTCGACCAGGTCGGCATGTTCTCGCATCTCGACGAGGTCGAGATGACCCGTCGCTACCGCCACGAGCACGACCTGATGGGGCTGGAGATCGAGGACCTGGCGAAGGCCCATCCGGAACTGGAGCACTACAACCTCGACCCCTGGGACTACCCGTTCGACGAGGAGATCGAGGCGATCGGCGTACGCGGCATCCATCTCGGAAACTACATCCGCTGGGACAGCAAGGCACAGCACGAGGCGATGATCGACCGCTTCGGCTACGAGACCGCGCCACAGCAGCGGACCTTCGACACCTACAACGATGTCGACTGCTTTCACTATGCGGGGCTGCACGACGCCATCAAGTTCCGCAAGCACGGCTACGGCAAGGCGACCGACCACGCGACGCGCGAGATCCGCCTGCGCCGGATGACCCGCGAGCAGGGCATGGCGCTGGCGTCGCGGTACCGCGACGTCGAACCGGCGGACACGAGCCTGATGACCGAGTGGCTCGGCATCGACGAGGCCGAGCTCTGGTCGCAGGTCGACCGGCACCGCAATCAGGATATCTGGAAACGGGCCGAGACCGGGTGGGAGCTACGCGATCCGGTCGAGAACCACGCGGACGACCCGGGCGTGGAGGATGCGCGCCTCGATCCGTCAGGCGACGACTGCGAATTCCGGCTGACGCCACCGGCGGCGGACGACAGCGGCAGCGGCTACGTGCTGATCGGGCGTGGCTACGTGGAACCGGCTTGAGAGGCCGGCTCGGGAACGAAGACAACCTCCTCCGCCACCGTCTTGATGAAGGCGCAGCTCGACTCGGCGAGATTGCCGTAGTGCTTCACCAGCAGGAACTCGGCGGCGCCGATGTCGTCCTTGAAGCGGGCGCGCTCGGCCTCGCTGCCCTTTTCGACGATCTGCCGGGTGAACTGGTACTGCTGCACGCGGTCTCGATAGAGCTGCGTCCAAAGGCTGGCGACAAAGTGCATCCAGCGCAGATCGGCATCGTTGCGCCCCCTCTCCTGCTGACGCTTCGCCGCCTCCTCGAAGCCGAGGGTGACGTAGCGGGCGAAGATCGAGGCGTAGTAGAGCCAGGTGTCCGACTGCCAGTTCAGGTCATGGCGCACGTGGAAGGCGATCGGTGTGGTCAATCGCTTGAGCGGCACGCCGTTCAGCGCCGGCACCATCGGCGCCCAGTAATCCCACCAGGGCAGGCCGATGCTGTAGTCGGTCTTCGGATAGAGGCCGACGAGGCTGCGGTCGAAGAAGAAGAAGTCGTAGCCGCCTTCGAACATCGCGCCGGCCTCGGACTCCGGCGTGTCGACATCCACGCGGCTGCCGAACAGAAAGGCGCCGCGGGCCTCGCGCGCCACATAATCCGCGAGCGCCCGATCCGCGCGCAGCAACACGTCGGAATTGACGATGCCGATTACCGGCCGGCCAGTGGCGGCAAGCGCCCCGAGCAGATCGTCGAAATAGACCAGCGGCCGCCCCGCCCGCGCCGATGCGGTGCGTTCGGCTGCGACGAACCGGACGCCGGGGAACTCCGGCCGCAGCGTCGCGATCTCCTCGCCCACGTTCAGCGACAGCACCTCGAAGCCCAGCGCCAGCCAGCTCTCCACCGCGCGGCGCTGGCTGTCGATGCCCTTCGGCGCGATGCTGGTGCCTATGACGAGCGGCGTACTCACGATACCGCCTCCGCGAGCGCGGCGGCCGGCTCGAAGGCAACGGGCCGGGCGTGCTGGTTGACGTATCGGTTGGTGAAGGTGCAGATGCCGCGGTACCACGCCACGAGCTGGTCGCGCTGCGCCGCCAGGCGGGGATCGGGCTTGCCCGTGCGCGCGGCCTCCTGCAGCCGGTCGACCAGCGTGTTGTACTCCGTGGCCCGCCACAGGTAGCTCTCGAAGGCCAGTTCGCCGCCCAGCGACATCCAGCGCTCGGATTCCGACGGTTCGGCGGTCATGCGGCGCTCGACGATGGCCGACTGCACCAGCATGTGCAATTCGCGTGCGAACAGTGCACCGAAGCGAATCCAGTTGTCATTGTCCCACGCGGTATCGTGATGGGGATGAAACGCCAGCGGCGACTCCAGCCGCTTCACAGGCAGCCCGCGCATCAGGGCCACCAGAGGGGCCCAGTAGTCCCACCAGGGCATGCCCAGGCAGAGATCGGTGCGTGGATAGACCGTCGCGGCATCACGCGCGAAGAAGAAGAAATCATATCCCTCAGCATACACGCGTGCGCTCTCCTGCTCGAACGTCACCGTGTCGCGGCGCGAGCCGAACAGGAAGCCGCCGGCTGCCTCCTGCCTCAGGAACGCCGGCACCGACGGCACGCCGCGCAACGTCACGTCGGAATTGACGATGCCGACCACCGGCGCGCGTGTCGCGTGCAGCGCCCCCAGCAGGTCGTCGAAGAACACCAGTGGCCGGCCGGTGAGCGACTCCGCAGTGCGGTGCACGGGCCGGAAACTCACTTCCGGGAACTGCGGCGCCAGGGAGTCGATTTCGACCGGGGTATTGAGCGAAAGCACCTCGAAGCCGAGGCCGAGCCAGCTCTCGACGGCGTCGAGTTGCTTCCCGATTCCGCGCGGCGCAATGCTGGTGCCGATGACGATGCCGCTCACTGCCTCTCCCTCCCGGCTGCCGGGTCCTTACAGTAGCGCCCCCACGCCATGCGGTAGGCGGCTTCGAGCCGGCGCGTGAACCCCGGCGCATCGACCAGCGGCGAAGTTGCCATGCGCGCACGGAGCCCCGCGCGCAGCGTCGCCAGGCGTTTGCGGTCCCGCACCAGCGCAACTGCCGTCGCCACATAGGATTCCGGGGATCCCGCAACCAGCTCATCGAGGCCGAGCACGCCGAGCAGGCTCGCGCCGACACGCGAGGCGTGGCGTTCGCCGGCCAGTGTCACCACCGGCACCCCCATCCACAGTGCCTCGCAGGTAGTGGTGGTGCCGCTGTAGGGATGCGTGTCGAGCGCGATGTCGATATCTGCGTACTGCGCCAGATGCGCAATGAGGCCGGGTGCCTGGGTACGCAGCTCCACCCGATCCGCTGCGACGCCGGCGGCCTCGAAGCGCTCGGTGACGACGGCGCGAAGTTCGGCGTCCGCCAACGGCCGGGACTTGAGCACCAGCCGGGCGTCCGGCACGGACCGGAGCACGTGTGCCCACAGGTCGATCAAGCCGCTACCCACCTTGGCGAAATTGCTGAAGCAGCCGAAAACGGGCGGGCCTGACGGATCGCGGACGGCGACCGCAGGAGCTGCCGCCGGCGGCGCGTAGCACAGAAAACAAGGATCGAGCCGCAGAACGCATTCGGCGTGGTAGTCGTCCGCCTGCGGCGCCGGATCGCAGATGCCGTCCGTGATGCGCCAATCGATCGCGTCGAGGCCCGTCGTGTCCGGATAGCCGATCCACGTCATCTGCACCGGTGCCGGCCTGCGCGCCAGCGCCAGCAGGGCGTTGCCCGGCGTATGTCCGGCGAGGTCGACGGCGATGTCGATGCCGTCGGCCTCGACCATCGCGGCGAGGTCGGCGGGCACGAGACCGGCTGCGGCGCGCCAGAGGTCGCACCGGCCCCGCAGAGTGTCTGTCACCGCGTCCGAGCCCTCTGCGGTCGAATAGGCGACGATCTCCACGGCTTCACGATCATGAGCGGCGAAGACGCTCTCTACGAAGAACGGCACCGAGTGCCGCCGGAAATCGGGCGAGAGATAGCCGATCCGCAGGCGCCGATCGGGATCCGGCGGGTTCGCGTACCGCGTCCCGGCTACGCGGGGTGCGAACCGCTGCCGCCAGTAGCTGTGATGCCGAAACAGCGTCGCGCGGTCGATATCCGGCAGGTACTGCTCGGCCATAAGCAAGGCTGAGGCCACGGCCGGATCGTCGGCGTGCAGGGATGCGACCGAGCGGTAACGCGCCACGGCGCCATCGGCATCCCCTCCGTCGAGCAGCGAGGCGGCAGCCCCCATGCGGGCATCGCGCGCGAGATGGCCCCAATCTGCAGCGACGTCGTACCGGCGGCGTGCCTCGCTGACGACGCCTGACGCGCGCAGCACCGAAGCGAGACCGGCGTGCAGCGACGTGTCGCGCTGTTCCAGGTCGAGGGCGCGGCGCAGAAGATCGGCTGCAAGTTCCAGGCGCCCGGCACGGAACTCGACCATCCCGAGAGCGGCGACGATGTCCACGCACGCGCCGGACGCGGCAACCGCCGGTTCCAGCGCCGCCCGCGCGCCGTCCGTATCGCCATCCGCCAGCAGCGCGGCGCCCAGAAGCTGCCGCCCCACCAGATAGCCGGGAGAGACTTCGATGGCGCGGCGGTAATGCGCAATGGCGCCGCGTCGGTCGCGCCGCCGCTCTGCGATGCGGCCGAGGTTGGCATGCGCCGCGGCCAGCGACGGCATACGGGTAAGCACCCGTTCGAGCACGGCATGCGCCTCGTCAAGCTCGTCGAGTTCGTAGAGCACGTAGCCGAGGTTGTTGAGGATCTGCGGCTCGTCGGGCGAAACGCGCAGGGCCGCGCGGAAGCGCCGCTCGGCGTCCGCCCAATCCTGCAGCAGCACCAGGCACTCGCCCAGACCGGCGAGCAAGGGCAGATGGGCTGGCCGCTGCTTGCAGGCCCGCTCAAGCGCCTTGCGGGCGCGCTCCAGGGTCTCGCGGCTGCGGCTGCGCTTGCCTACGTCGAGGAGTACCTGTGCGAGATCGGCGGCGAATGTCGGGTTCTCAGGCGCCTGCTCGACAGATCGCTCCAGTAGCGGCACTCCCTCACCGGTTCTGCCCAGCTGGTGCAGCAGCACGCCAAGCAGATGCAGCGCGTCGGCATCGTCCGGGTCGGCTTTCAGGGCTCGGCGATAGTCCCGCTCGGCATGGTCGAGCCGCCCGGCCCGGTGCGCCTCGAGCGCGCGATGGAGAGAATCGGGCCGCTGCCTCGCCCGGACCGCCCGCCGGGCGCGCCGCCCCCCCGCCATCGCCGTCCCCACCGTCATCGATGCCTCCGCACCGTCGGCCCTTGGACGGCCTGCCGGAATTGCGGCATTGTCGCCGCATGATCGCTCCCGACAAGGCGGCCGGGAAGCCGCAGATCTGGCTCGACGGCCGGCTGGTGCCGGCGGACGAGGGCCGAATCGACCCTCGCGATCGCGGCTTCCTGCTCGGGGACGGCGTCTTCGAGACGATGGCCGCGCGCGACGGCGAGCCGCTGCGGGTCGCCGCCCACCTCGCCCGTCTGTCGCGCGGCGCGGCGGTTCTTGGTATTCCCGTGCCGTTGCCGGCCGAACAAATCGCAGCCGCCATCGGAACCGTGCTGGCCACCAACCGGCTGGGCCATGGCCGAGCCGTGGTACGCGTGACCCTTACCCGAGGTCCGGGCGGTCGAGGCGTAGTGCCGCCGCCTGCCCCCCAACCGACATTGCTGATCGCCAGCACGCCAGCGCCGCCGCCGGCCGACAGGCCGGCACGCGTGACCCTCAGTAACGTCGCACGTAACCGGCATTCCCCGACCGCCGGCATCAAGTGCCTCGCTTACGCCGACAGCATTGTCGCGCGGATGCGGGCGGACGCCCTCGGCTGCGACGAGGCGGTACTGACGAACGACGCCGGCCGGCTGGCCTGTGCGACAGCGGGCAACCTGTTCATCGTGCGCGGAGGCACCCTGGTCACGCCGGCAGAGACGGAAGGCATTCTGCCAGGCATCACCCGGGCCACCGTGATCGCGCTGGCGCACGCCCTCGGAATCCCTGTGGAACAGCGACCCGTCGAGTGGTCCGAACTCGCCACGGCGGACGCAATGTTCCTGACCAACAGCCTGATCGGCATCAGGCCTGTGGTAAAGGCGATCAGGGAAGAAGCGCCGCATCATGAGGTTTTCCGGAGCCGCGACAGCGCCATCGTCGATCAACTCGCCAGCGCCCTGGCGTCGTCCGAAGACTCGCTGGCCTGAAGTCCTCGGGCCAAGGCAAGGAGCGTCTCGGAGAAGCCCTCGCGGAACCTGCGATCGGACCAACGGCAGTAGCGCAGCCACTCCCGGTCCTTGTAGCAGGTGCAAATCAGGATGCCGCAATCGACCGCCATCGTCCCGTCCGAGCCGTTTTCCCGAAGGCATCGTCGACGAATTTCCTTCACGTTCCGTTAATGAGCGGGACGTAAGGTCGATCCCCTCGGATCGCTAAAGCGTCGCCAGCTTCAGCGGCTGTGGACGAGCAGGATGAACAACCCTTCAGAGATCGCCGCTAGCGATAGCCGTAGCGGGCGAGCGCCTCGCCGGCCACGGCCTCGAACGCCGCCCTGTCCGCCCCGGAAATCGTTTCGCGCCAGGCGTGCCCCCGGCCCGGATCCAGCAGGCCGCCCGCATCGCGGTAGGCAACGCACAGCGAGGCCGCATCTTCGGGTTCGCCGAGACGTGAAACCAGACTGGCCATCGTCTCCTCCGGCGTCGCCAGCAGGTCCTCGTATCGGACCTCGACATAGCGCTCGGGATGCGCTGCCGCGAACTCCGCCGCTTGCGCCAGCTGCCCGACCCACCAGCGGCCCGCCTCGTCATAGCTTTTCGGGCCCCAGGGCCGCGTCATCACGGAAGCCGCCACCGCCCGTCCGTCGCGCACGCAGTGCACGAAGAGCATGTCCGGATAGAGCCCGTTCAGCACCGGCAGGAGCGAGATGTTGGCCGGTGTCTTGTTGACCCAGAGCGGCTTGCCGTCGAGACGGGCATGGGCCTCGAACAGGCCGTCGATGAAGGCGCGAAACGCTTCCGGGCCCGCCTGGCGGCGCAGGGCCTCGGCGAAGCGCCGGGCCGCCGCCATCGCGACGTCGCGGCCGAACAGGACGTGGTGCGGGCCGTGCACGTACCGCTCGTGCGACCGCTTGTTGTGTGGCCGGTGCGGCAGCGACGCCGACCACTTCTCCATGTACTGTTCCACGAAGGCGGCGGCAGCTTCGAGCGAGGCGACACCGTCGACGAACAGGATGCGGCCGATGTCGACCACGAAGTCGGTCTCGTAGATCGGCGACAGCCGGGGATGCACGCCGAGCAGGTCGACGAGCAGCGTCGTGCCGGAACGGCCGGCGCCGCCGATGAAGATCGCCGGTGCAGTCACGTGCCCGGGTGAAAAGCCGGGAAGGGGACGAGACAAGCCATGTCGAAATATAGCGTTCCGCGCGACCGGAAGCACTTCCGGCTGTCGGAAGTGGAGATGCCGCCTCCGCTCAGGCGCGTCGCCTACGAGCGGCAGCTACGGGAGGTGCAGGAAACGCTGCGCCACATCCAGATCGCGTATCGCCGGAGCGGCGACAGGGCGGTGGTGGTCTTCGAGGGCTGGGACGCGGCCGGCAAGGGCGGGACGATCCGGCGCTTCAGTTTCGTGATGGACCCGCGCGGCTTCCATGTATGGCCGATCGCGGCGCCGACGCCGCACGAGAACGGCCACCACTTCCTCTACAGGTTCTGGACCCGCCTGCCCGACCCGGGCGGCATCGCGGTGTTCGACCGCTCGTGGTACGGCCGGGTGCTGGTCGAGCGGGTCGAGGAACTGGCAACGCCGAAGCAGTGGAAGCGCGCCTACCGGGAGATCAACGAGTTCGAGCGGATGCTGGTCGACGACGGCGTCCGGCTGGTGAAACTGTTCCTGCACATTACGCCGGACGAGCAGCTCAACCGGCTGCTCAAGCGCATCACCGACCCGGTCAAGCGCTGGAAGGTTACGGCGGAGGACTTCCGCAACCGCGCGCGCTGGGACGACTACGAGGACGCTACCGAAGACATGATCCGGCAGACCACGACGAAGCGCGCGCCATGGCATGTCATCCCCGGAAACGACAAGAAGCTGGCGCGCATCGCGGCCCTGAGAATCATCGCCGGGACACTCTCCCGGGGAGTCGATATCTCGACGCCATCGCTCGACCCCGCGGTCGCGGAAATCGCCCGCGACGAGCTCGGACTGGACGTCTGACGGGATCAGCTTCCGGCGCGCATGCCCTCCCGTACCGGAGGGAAGTCGTAGGTTGGCGGCCCGTCAGATCGTCGCCTCCAGCTCGCCGAGCCGCCTGGTGAGCTTGAGGTTCTCGCCGTAGTCGACGGGCACGGCGATGATCGCCGGCCCCTCCTGCGCGAAGGCCTGCTTGAGCGCCGGCTTGAGCTGGCCGGGCTTCGTGATGGTCTTGCCCCAGGCGCCGAACGACTTCGCCAGCAGCTCGAAGTCCGGGTTGCCGAAGGCGAGTTCGGAATGGCGGCCCTTGAAGTGGTTCTGCTGCTTCCACTTGATCAGGCCGTATTCTCCATCGAGCCAGACCATGGCGACGACGTTGAGCTTCTTGCGCACCGCCGTTTCGAGGTCCTGCACGTTCATCATGAAGCCGGCGTCGCCGTTGATCGACAGCACCTTGCGATCCGGATAGGCGATCTTCGCGCCGATCGAGCCCGGGAACGCGAATCCCATCGAGCAGAAACCGTTGGAGATCAGGCAGGTATTGGCCTCGTCGCACTGGTAGTAGCGCGAGATCCACATCTTGTGGGCGCCGACGTCGGACAGCAGGATGTCCTCGGGGCCCATGAACTCGCGCACGTCCCACAGGATCTTCTGCGGCTTCATCGGGAAAGACTTGTCGTCCTTCTCCATTGCGAAGTCGTCGTCTATGCGCTGGCGCAGCTTCGCGCGCTTACCGATGTCGAACAGCGGCAGCTTGCCCTCGAAGCGCCGGTTCAGCTCCTCGTTGATCTGCCACAACGCATCGGCGACATCCGACACCACCTCGACAGCGACCGGATAGGCCTCGTCGATCTCCGCCGGCAGGAAGTCGATGTGGACGATCTTCGGCTTGCCGGTCTTGTTCCAGTGCTCAGATGCGTATTCGACCAGGTCGTAGCCGACCGAGACGACGACGTCGGCGAGGTCGATGGCGGCGTTGATATGGTCGCGCCCCTGCAGGCCGAGGGTGAACAGGCAGTGCTCGTCGCCGCGCGGCACCGCGCCCTTGCCCATGAAGGTGTTGACGACGCCGATGCCGGTCTTGTGCGCGAGGCGGCGGAGCTGGTTCGCGGCGCGCTTCCGGACCGCGCCGTTGCCGGCGAGGATCAGGGGGTTCTTCGCCTTCGCGATGACATCGACCGCCTGCTTCACCGCCTTGTGATCGGCGGCCGCGCGGCGCGTCTTGTGCCACGCCATCGGCTTGCTGCGCACGCTCTCCTTGGCGATATCCTCGGGCAGCTCCACCACGGTCGCGCCCGGCTTCTCCTGCGCCGCCAGCTTGAACGCCTTGCGAACGACCTCGGGGATGTTGCGCGCGTTGTTCAGCGAGTGCGCCCATTTGCTGATCGGCCGGTACATGGCGATGGAATCCATCGCCTGGTGGCTTTCCTTGTGCAGGCGGTAGGTGCCGCCCTGCCCCAGCAGCACCACCATCGGCGCGCGGTCCATGTTGGCGTCGGCGACCCCGGTGACGAGGTTCGTCGCACCCGGCCCCAGGGTGCCCAGGCAGACACCGGCCTCGCCGGTCAGCCGGCCGAAGGCGTCGGCCATGAAGGCGGCCGCCTGCTCGTGCCGGCAGAGCACGAATTCGATCCTGCTGTCGAGCAGCGAGATCATGAAGTCGGCATTCTCCTCTCCCGGAACACCGAAGATGTGCGTGACACCCTCGGCCTCCAAGCACTGCACGAAGAGATCGGAAGCTTTCAACGGATCGTCCCCCTGATTGCGGCATCGCGCCGGTTGTCGCTTGTGCCGGGCCCTGCCGGCCCGGTCACCCCTGAGGGTCAGGATAGCCCGTCATCCCCGACGGGCCTACCCGCGACGGTCAATGGTCGCCGGCAGGTACTCCGGGCCGCCGCGGATCGATCTCCTCGAACTCCAGGTCTACCGGAGCGGGGGCAGCGTCCGGCGCACCGGCGGCGACGAGCGGCTCCAGCGCCGCGACCAGCTTGCGCCATTCCTCGGCCATCCGCGTGCGGCCGGTCTCCATGAGCTGGCGCTGGCGGTTGCGCGCGAGTTCCAGAGCCTTCGGTCCGTAACGCTCGTACATCTCGCGCGCCGAGGCGGCAACCTCGTCGGAGGACGCCGAACGACCCGGCTCCGCCGGCGGCGCGAGGGCCGCCTTCTCGTTCTCCTTCCCCTTCGCGCCCGCGGCCGAACGCAGCCGGACCTGCGCCCGCCGCGGACGGGGCAGCACGAGGGGGTAGATGAGGAACGGTGCCGCGGCGAACAGGTTGATGAGCTGCCATATCGCCGAGCCCTCTCCCGCACCCAGGAAGGGGTTGTAGACGATGGCGATCAACGCGAGGGCAGTTGCCATGCGATAGTTGCGAAGCGTCAACGCATGGACCGCCAGCAATATCCCGGTGGCCGTCACCGACCAGCGCAGCAGCGCAACGAATCCCTGAGGCGTCTCCAGAGGCAGCGTCGCAGCCACCAGCAGCAGACCGGTGCACAGCGACAGGACGGCGACCGGCAGCCTCAGCGCCATCGGCTTCGGCTCCGTGCCCCCGGGATGCTATGTCTGATCGTCACTTCTCGGGCCGTCGCTGGCCGTCTCGGGCCTCGGACTCGTCGAGCCGCCCCTCGCAGTCGAGCACAAGAGTATGGTCGCCCGGCTCCATCTTCCCACAGCGCGAAAGCCGCGGGCATCGAGTACAGGGCCGCGAACACGCCGAGCATGATCCCCAGATAGCGGATGACCACGGCCGGCCGCGCCGCGAAATGCAGCGACTTGAAGGACGGTCCCAGGAATGCAGGCATGAGGCGGGCATCGCGGCACGACGGAAAGGCGGTCGATACCCACTGTAGCAGATGCCCGCCCGGCGGGACCTCCCGGCTATGTCCGCCGGCGCGCTCGCGTCACTGCGTTACCCCCGGCATCGTCGCCGCGCCGGCGCCGCTGCTTTCGACCACCGGCAGCGGCCGCCCCGGCATCTGCCCGGCCGGATCGCGGAATCCATTTGCCGGCTCCAGCGGACGCGGGTCCGGCGCGGGCAAGGTGATGGCCGGCGAAGGCCGGGACGCTGGCCCCGGTGCCTTCAACTCGGCGTTGACCGCTTCGGCGAGCCAGCGGTTTTCCTTCGGCGTCATCGTCGATACCACGGCGGATTCGAGGGAGCCGCCGTTCCAGAACACGATCGACAGGTCGCCTTCCCTGGCTTCGCGATAGACCGGCATGCCATCCGCCCAGCGCGGCCGGAGATACAGGCTGAAGGATTTACCGTCCTGGCGCCGGTAGACCAGTGCGACCATGGGCCTGGAACCGTCCGCCACCATCAAGCGCTCGACCAGACTATAGCCGATATCGCTCAAGTCCGGTGCCTCCAGCTTCCGCGCGACGTCTTCCGGAAGCTGCTGCAGCGCCTGCCCCTCCGCCTCGGCGGCGGCGGG
>JBBDQX010000192.1:21612-24261 GCA_040905765.1 Acetobacterales bacterium | reverse complement strand
ACTATGGAGGTCGAGGCGGTCGACGAGGGCACGCTGGGCAAGATTCTGGTGCCGGACGGCACCGAGGACGTGCAGGTAAACCAGGTAATCGCCCTGCTGCTGGAGGAGGGCGAGGACGCCGGTGCGCTCGACGGCTACAAGGGCGGCAACGGCAGCGGCAAGGCCGCCTCCGGGCGGCAGGAGAAGGCCGAGGACGATGACGGCGACGAGGCCGACGCCGAGGCGCCGAAGGAGACCGGGCAGGAGAAGTCCGGCGCCGACTCAGGCACAGACTCAGGCAAGGCGAAAGCCGAGGTCTCCTCGCTGGTGAATCCGAACACGCCCGAGGCGGCGCCGGAGCCCGACGTCGGCAAGACCCGGCAGATGACGGTGCGCGAGGCGCTGCGCGACGCCGTCGCCGAGGAGATGCGGCGCGACAAGTCCGTGTTCATCATGGGTGAGGAGGTCGCCGAGTACGAAGGCGCCTACAAAATCACGCAGGGGCTGCTGGCCGAATTCGGCGCCAGGCGGGTGATCGACACGCCGATCACCGAGCACGGCTTCGCCGGCCTCGGCGTCGGCGCGGCGTTCGGCAAGCTGAAGCCGATCGTCGAGTTCATGACCTTCAACTTCGCCATGCAGGCGATCGACCAGATCATCAACTCGGCCGCCAAGACGCTGTACATGTCGGGCGGCCAGATGGGCTGCCCGATGGTCTTCCGCGGCCCGAACGGCGCCGCCGCGCGCGTCGCCGCGCAGCACAGCCAGTGCTACGCGCGCTGGTTCGTGCACGTGCCCGGCCTGAAGGTGATCGCGCCCTATTCGGGGGCCGACCACAAGGGCCTGCTGAAGGCGGCGATCCGCGACCCGAACCCGGTGATCTTCCTCGAGAACGAGATCCTCTACGGCCAGAGCTTCGAAGTGCCGGAGGACGAGGACTTCGTCCTGCCGATCGGCCGTGCCAAGATCGAGCGCGAGGGCGCCGACGTCACCATTACCGCGTTCTCCCTGATGGTGGCGCGGGCGCTGGAGGCGGCGGAGAAGCTGGCCGAGGAAGGCATCGATGCCGAGGTCATCAACCTGCGCACGCTGCGCCCGCTGGATACCGGAACGATCGTCGAGTCGGTGAAGAAGACCAACCGGCTGGTCACCGTCGAGGAGGGCTGGGCGTTCTCGGGCATCGGCTCCGAACTGGCCGCGGTGGCGATGGAGCAGGCGTTCGACTACCTCGACGCGCCGGTGGCGCGGGTCGCTGGCAAGGACGTGCCGATGCCCTACGCCGCCAACCTGGAACGGATGACGATTCCGCAGGTCGATGATGTCGTGGCGGCGGCCAAGGCCGTCTGCTACCGCTAGCGCCGGCGAGGGAGAGAGCGACAATGCCGATCAACATCCTGATGCCCGCGCTGTCGCCGACCATGACGGAAGGCACGCTCGCACGGTGGCTGAAGAAGGAAGGCGACGAGATCGCCGCCGGCGACGTGATCGCCGAGATCGAGACCGACAAGGCGACCATGGAGGTCGAGGCGGTCGAGGAAGGGACCCTCGGCAAGATCCTGGTGCCTGACGGGACCGATAACGTGCAGGTCAACCAGGTGATCGCTATCATCAAGGAAGAGGGCGACGACGACTCCGCCATCGACGCCGCGGCGAAGAAGGGCGGCGGTGCGCCGGCGCCGAAGCAGGACAAGCAGGACGAGGCGCCGAAGCAGGAGGCGAAGGCCGAGAAGCCGGCACCCGCCCCAGAGAAGCCGTCGGCGCCCGAGTCCCCGCCGTCCAAGTCCCCGCCGCAGAAGGCCGATCCCGGCGGCAAGGCGCCGCCGGCGCCCGAGGCCGACGGCGGCCGCGTGATGTCGAGCCCGCTGGCCCGCCGGCTGGCGGCGCAGTACGGCCTCGACCTGTCGCAGCTCAAGGGCAGCGGCCCGCACGGCCGCGTCGTCAAGGCCGATGTCGAGGCTGCGGCGACGCAGGGCCCCACGACCGCGCCCGGCGCGATGCCCGGTGCGGCGCCGGCGTTGATGCCGGCCGGCGGCCTGAAGCCGGTGCAGACCGAGCGCGGCATCGAGCCGGCGTTCGTCGAGGTCAAGCACTCGAACGTCCGCAAGGTGATCGCGCGGCGGCTGACCGAGTCGAAGCAGACGGTGCCGCACTTCTACCTGACGGTGGACTGCGAGATCGACGCGCTGCTGACGGCGCGCAAGCAGATCAACGACATGAGCCCGGAAGGCGAAGGCGCCTACAAGCTCTCGGTCAACGACTTCATCATCAAGGCGGTCGCCGTCGGCCTGCGCCGCGTGCCGGGGGCCAATGCCTCGTGGACCGACACCGCGGTGCGCCAGTACCAGGCGGTCGACATCTCTATCGCTGTGGCGACTCCGGGCGGCCTGATCACGCCGATCATCCACAACGCCGACCTCAAGGGACTGGCGCAGATCTCCAACGAGATGAAGGACCTCGCGAAGCGGGCGCGGGACAACAAGCTGAAGCCCGAGGAGTACCAGGGCGGGGGATTCTCGATCTCCAACCTCGGGATGTACGGCATCCGCGAGTTCGCGGCGATCATCAACCCGCCGCAGGGCTGCATCCTCGCGGTCGGCGCCGGCGAGCAGCGGCCGGTGGTACGCGACGGCGAGGTGGTGGTGCGGACGGTGATGAGCTGCACCCTTGCCG
>JBBDQX010000192.1:0-21602 GCA_040905765.1 Acetobacterales bacterium | reverse complement strand
GGGGGGGCCCCGGCCGCGCTCGGCGCGGAGTTCCTCGCCGAGTTCAAGAAGCTGATCGAGAACCCCGTCAGCATGCTGCTGTAGGCGGCGGCTTCCCCGGGCAAGGAGAGAGACCTTGGCAGACAACGCGTACGACCTCGTCGTCGTCGGCACCGGCCCCGGCGGCTACGTCGCGGCGATCCGCGCCTCGCAGCTCGGCATGAAGACCGCGGTGGTGGAGCGCGAGAACCTCGGCGGCATCTGCCTGAACTGGGGCTGCATCCCGACGAAGGCGCTGCTGCGTTCCTCGGAAATCTACCATCTGCTCCAGAATCTGGATAAATTCGGCCTTTCCGCCAAGGACATAAAGTTCGACATTAAGAAAATAGTCGAACGTTCGCGCGGCGTCGCCGGGCAGCTCTCGAAGGGCGTCGGCTACCTGATGAAGAAGCACAAGATCACCGTCATCGACGGCCACGGTCGCCTCAACGGCCCCGGCAGGATTAAGGTCGAGAAGGACGGCAAGAACACCGACGTCACCGCGAAGCACATCATCGTCGCCTCCGGCGCGCGGGCGCGCGAGCTGCCGGGGCTGGAGGCCGACGGCAAGCTGATCTGGACCTACCGCGACGCGATGGTGCCGGACGGCATGCCGAAGTCGCTGCTGGTCGTCGGGTCCGGTGCCATCGGCATCGAGTTCGCCAGCTTCTACCGCACGCTCGGCGCCGAGGTGACGGTGGTCGAGGTACTCGACCGCATCCTGCCGGTCGAGGACCCCGAGATCTCGGCCTTCGCGCGCAAGCAGTTCGAGAAGCAGGGGATGAAGATCCAAACCGATGCCAAGGTCTCGGCGCTGAAGAAGGGCAAGAACAACGTCACCGCCACCATCGAAGCCGGCGGCAAGAAGCAGGAGCTGACGGTCGACCGGGTGATCCTGGCTGTCGGCATCACCGGCAACGTCGAAGACGTCGGCCTCGATAGCTGCCAGGGCATCAAGGTCGAGAAGGGACACATCGTCGCCGACGAGTGGCTGCGGACCGGAGAGAAGGGCGTCTACGCCATTGGCGACGTGGTCGGCCCGCCCTGGCTAGCGCACAAGGCGATGCACGAGGCGGTGATCTGCGTCGAGAAGATCGCCGGGCTCAAGCCGCACCCGCTCGACACCGCCAACGTGCCGGGCTGCACCTACTGCACGCCGCAGGTCGCCAGCGTCGGCCTGACCGAGGAGAAGGCCAAGGCGAACGGCCGCAAGGTGAAGGTCGGGCGTTTCCCGTTCGTCGGCAACGGCAAGGCGATCGCGCTCGGCGAGCCGGAAGGCTTCGTCAAGACGGTGTTCGACGCCGAGACGGGCGAGTTGCTCGGCGCGCACATGGTGGGCGCGGAAGTGACCGAGCTAATCCAGGGCTACAGCATCGCCAAGACGCTGGAGACCACCGAGGTCGAGCTGATGGAATCGATCTTCCCGCATCCGACGCTGTCGGAGATGATGCACGAGGCCGTGCTTGACGCCTACGGACGCACCCTCCACATCTAGCGCACCGATGGACACCCCCACAAAGACACCGGAACCCCGGGCGGACGGCAAGCGCCGCTCGACGCTGCGCCATCCGGAGAAGGCCCACCGGCCCGCCTCCGAGATCAAGCGCAAACCCGAGTGGATCCGCGTCAAGGCGCCGACCTCGCAAGGCTACAAGGAAACGCGCGAGATCATGCGCGGGCTCAACCTCGTGACGGTGTGCGAGGAAGCCGCCTGCCCGAACATCGGCGAGTGCTGGAGCCAGAAGCACGCGACGATGATGATCATGGGCGACACCTGCACGCGCGCCTGTGCCTTCTGTAACGTGCGCACCGGCATGCCCGATGCGCTCGACCCGTTCGAGCCGGCGAAGGTGGCGCAGGCGGTGGCGAAGCTGGGTCTGCGCCATGTCGTCATTACCTCGGTCGACCGCGACGACCTGGACGACGGCGGCGCCGAGCACTTCGTGCGCACCATCGAGCAGATCCGCAAGCGGTCGCCCGAGACGACGATCGAGATCCTGACGCCGGACTTCAAGCGCAAGGACGGGGCCATCGATCTGGTCGCACAGGCACGCCCCGACGTGTTCAACCACAACCTCGAGACGGTGCCGCGGCTGTATCCGCGCATCCGGCCGGGCGCGCGCTACTACCTGTCGCTGAAGCTGCTCGACCGGGTGAAGGACAACGACCCGGCGTCGTTCACCAAGTCCGGGCTGATGGTCGGGCTCGGCGAGACGCGCGAGGAGGTGATGCAGGTGATGGACGACCTGCGCTCCGCCCGCGTCGATTTCCTGACCATCGGGCAGTACCTGCAGCCGACCGCGCACCACGCCGCCATCGACCGCTTCGTCGAGCCGGCCGAGTTCGCGGAATACGCCCGCATCGCCCGCGCCAAGGGTTTCCTGATGGTGTCGTCATCGCCGCTGACGCGCTCGTCCTACCACGCGGACGAGGACTTCCTGCAGTTGCGCGCGGCGCGAGAGGCGCAGCACGCTGCGGGATAGGGCGCGACCATGCCGACCCACAAGGAACGGCGGGTCCTTCCGCATACGCCCGAGGAACTGTTCGACCTCGTCGCCGACATCGAGCGCTACCCGGAGTTCCTGCCCTGGTGCCGCGGCGCGCGAATCCGCCGCCGCGAGGGCAACGTGGTCATCGCCGACCTGGTGATCGGCTTCAAGATCTACCGCGAGACCTACACCTCGCGGGTCACGCTGAACCGCCCCGACGGCATCGACGTCGCCTACGAGAAGGGGCCGTTCCGTCACCTCAGCAACAACTGGCGCTTCCAGCCGCACTCCGAGGGCTGCGAGGTCGACTTCTACCTCGACTTCGAGTTCCGCTCGCGCGTCCTGCAGGCGGCGATGGGGATGCTGTTCGAGGAGGCGGTGCGCCGCATGGTGACGGCGTTCACCAGACGCGCCGACGCGGTCTACGGGCGCGAGGAAGACGCGCTGCCGCGGCGCGGCTGAAGCAAGCTCTCCACCAGGTCGAAGGCGGCGGCGACGGAGTCGGTGCGCACCTTCGCACGGTCGCCGGCGAAGACGTGCCGGGCGTGCACCGTCGGGCCGCCGCGCCGCGCCGCGGCGATGTGGACGAGGCCGACCGGCTTTTCGGCCGAGCCGCCGTCGGGGCCGGCGATTCCGGTGACGGAAACAGCGATCCCGGCCCGGGAATGCGCCAGGGCACCCTCGGCCATCGCGCGGGCGACCGGCTCGCTGACCGCCCCGTGGCTGACGATCAGGCCGGCGGGCACGCCGAGCAGTTCGCTCTTCGCCTCGTTGGAGTAGGTGACGAAGCCCCGCTCGACGACGGCAGAGGAGCCGGCTATCTCCGTCAGCGCCGCCGCGATCATGCCCCCGGTGCACGACTCCGCGGTCGCCAGCATGAGGCCTTGGCGGCGGCAGGCGGCCAGCACGGCCTCGGCGCGGTCGCGGAGATTCACCACCACACCCCGAGCAGCCACGCGGCGAGGGCCGCGAGCGGGCAGACGTAGAGGCCGGCGATCACATCGTCGAGCAGGACGCCGAGCGCGCCGGGCACTTCGCTGTCGGCCCAGTCGGCCGGCCACGGCTTGGCGATATCGACGGCCCGGAACAGGAAGAAGGCAACGGCGTAGACGGTCAGGTCGGCGGGGACCGCCGCCACGGCGAGCAGCTGCCCGATCACCTCGTCGATCACGACGCGCCCCGGGTCGGGCTTGCCGACCGCGGCGCAGACATGCGGGATCGCCCACATGGCGAGCAGGAAAAGCAGCGCGGCGGCCAGGAGGATCGCGGCGGGACCGCCCCACCGCATCAGCAGCCATGCCAGGGGCAGGGTGGCGAGCGAGCCCCATGTGGCCGGCGCGACGGGCATCAGGCCGACGCCGAAAAAGGTCCCGACGAGCATCGACGGCCGCCACAGCGTCGGCCGGCGGCCGGCCCCGGCAAGCGCGCCGGACGGCTGCTTCACGGCCATTCGCGATCTCCCTCAAGGAAGACCAGCGACAGTAAAGGAGCCGGCGGAACCTTTTGAAGTGACCGTGGAATCTTCATATCCGGTTGTTGGCACCGAGAAAATTCGTGTACAAATGAACCGCAGTCCGGATTGCGCGCCTTCATTCATGAATCGGCCCGGATTTGCAAGCGCCGAACGGCCGGAAGCGGGTTGGGGATATCCGGAACGGCCGGCGCAGAAGTGGGGGAGAGGGTGGACACGTAGGACACCCGCTGCCGGTATGGGGCCGGTGCGGACTGTGCAACCCAGGGGGAGATTGCATGCCGGCCTTCAACCGGTCGACGATTGTCGTCAAGAGCTTCCGCAAGAAACTACTCGATCGACTGCTCGCCGAGCGGCAGATACTGGTCCGGTCCCAGGGCAAGGTCAGTTATGTCGCGCTGACCCGTCGCACGCAGGTGGTCACGCTGGTCGGCGCGGCGCTGCTTTCCGGGTGGCTCGGCTTCTCCAGCGCGATGTATTTCGCGCAGCAGGATATCGTGCTGCGCAAGGACGCCGAGATCACGCAGGCCAAGATGGCCTACCGTGACCTGCTCGGCGAGTTCACCGACGCGCAGGACCGCTTCAGCCGCATCGCCGGCACGCTGGAGCAGAACCACAGCTTCCTGCTGTCGCTGGTCGAGCAGAATGCCAGCCTGCGCGAAAACCTCGAGGTCACCGAGGGACAGCTCGAGGAAACGCGCGCGCAGCGTGCCCGCATGCACCAGGTCGGAGAGGACCTGCGCGACCGGCTGGCGAACCTCGAGCATCGGCTACGCGGCGTGCTCGACGAGAACTTCACGCTGCAGGACAACATCAGCACGCTGTCGAGCCAGCTCAACGTCTCCGAGGACCAGCTCGCCTCGCTGCAGCAGGACCGCGGCAAGCTGCAGAACCGCCTGAACGGCATCGAGGGCCAACTGGTCGGGATCGGCAACGGCGACGGGGCCGGCGACCTCGGCCGCAAGGCGGAGGAGATCCGCGGCCAGATCGCCAGCCTGCAGCTGCGCGAGGACGAGATCATCGCCGGCCGCCGCACGCTGATGAGCCGGCTCGACCACCTCGAGATCGAGGCGGCGGGGGTCGGCGCGCGCAAGGACAACCTGGGCCTCAGCCTCGACTCGATCGAGGCGCGCATCCAGCGGATGGCCTTGCTACACGCCGAATCGGTCGCCGACCGGCAGCACCTGCGCGGTCAGGTGACGGACCTAGAGGGGCGGCTGGCGACGCTGAAGCTGGCGCAGCTCGATGTCGTGCAGCGGCTGTCGCAGCGCACCGAGCTGAGCATCGGCCAGGTGGAGGATGTCGTACGCATGGCCGGCATCGACCCGGACACGTTCCTGGAGCGGGCCGAGGAAAAGGATAACGGCCAGGGCGGTCCCTTCGTCGTCTGGCTGCCCGAGGTCGAGAGCGACGGGCCGCTCCACGCCAGCCTGGAGCAACTGGACAGCCAGCTCAGCCGCTGGGACCGTCTGCAGCAACTCGTCAGCGTGATGCCGCTGGCCACGCCGGTCGACAACTTCTACATCTCCAGCATCTTCGGCAAACGCAAGGACCCGATCAACGGGCGCTGGGCGGTGCACTCCGGCCTCGATCTCGCCGGCCCGTCCAACCAGCCCGTCTGGAGCACCGCCGCCGGCCGCGTCACCTTCGCCGGCTGGAAAAGCGCCTACGGCCGCATGGTCGAGATCGACCACGGCATGGGTATCCGCACCCGTTACGGGCATCTCAACAAGGTACTGGTGCGGCGCGGAGAGGAGATCGACTTCCGACACAAGATCGGGCTGCTGGGCAGCACCGGCCGCAGCACCGGCAACCACGTCCACTATGAGGTGCGGATCGACAACGAGGCTGTTGACCCCAGCAATTTCATGAAGGCGGGCAGGTATGTTTTCAAAAAATGACAAGGCCAAGACTCCGCCGCAGACCGGCAAGGCTGGCGCCGCGAAGAACGCCAGCCCGTCCATCCTCAGCGCCGACATGCGGATCACCGGTGACGTCGTCAGCGACGGAGAGATCCAGGTCGACGGCGTGGTCGAGGGCGACATCAAGTGCGAGCAGCTCACCATCGGCGAGCAGGCTCGGATCGATGGCGAGGTCGTCGCCGAGTCGGTCCACGTGCACGGCTCCGTGACCGGGCAGATCCGTTCGCGCTCGATCTTCCTCGCCAAGAGCTCGCACGTTAAGGGCGACGTCGTGCATGAGACGCTGGCGATCGAGCCGGGGGCCTATATGGAGGGCCATGTCCGCCGGTTCGACGGCAACAAGGCCGCGCTGCAGCCGCAGCGCCCGGGGGGACTCGAGGCTCCGGCCGAGGGCAAGTTCAACGTCGTCGCCGGCAACAGCACCGCCCCGGTCGCGCCGAAGGCGGACACGGCCCAGCCAGGCCATGTTGCCCCGACACCGCGGCTTACGCCCGGCGCCCCGTACGCGGCACAGGCCGGCCAGAGCGACTGATCGCGCCCGTCAGCACCGTGGACAGAATCGGGGAATCTTGCCGTCCCTGCCGGTTGCGAATCTACCAACCATATCCGACAGTTGGGAGGCGTTGAAAGGAAAGCTCGATGGATCAGATAGCCTGGTCACCTCCGGACAGCAAAAGCGGCCTGGGGGCGGTGCTGCTGCCGGCAGCGCCGGGACGCAACAGCCTGACACCGGCACAGTACCGTTTCGCCCTGATCGGCCGGATCGACCGGCTGGTGGCGAAGGAACCGAAGGAGCGGGCGGCGCGCCTGCTGCGGGTGGTCGAGGAGGCCGAGGGTCTGGACGTGGCCAGCCGGCCGGAGACGGCGGGCGAGATCCTGGTGGAATACAGCGACATCCTGACGGCGATGGTGCAACAGCCGCTGGCGCCGGTAGCGGGGCCGCTGGAGCACGACCCGGACGCGATGGCGATGCTCCAGGAGGAGACGCTGGAGGAGTTCCTGAACAGACTATACGAGGGCCGAAGGTAGACCGCCCCGCCGGCGAGGCTGCCGCGCCTTGGGCCTCAGGCCGCCGCGCGCTCCGTGGAGTCGATCCGCCGCAGGAAGGCCTCGACGGCGGACACCGCCGCCGGCTCGTCGAGAGACGCCGGGTGGCCGACTCCCTCTACCGTGACCGCCTCCAGGTCCGGGTGCGTCGCGCGCATCCGCTCCAGCGTCTGCGCGCTCAGCACGCCCGAGAGGGCGCCACGCAGCGCCAGCACGGGGATGCTCCGCATCGCCCGGAACAGGCGCCAGTAGTCCGGCATCGCCCCGGCGTTCCGCGCCGGCCGGACGATGGCGGGATCCCAGTCGGCGTGCAGCCGCCCGTCGTCGCCCTCGCGGTAGGTGTTGCGGGCGAGGCGCATCCACTGATCGGGCGACTCGGCGGGCAGGTCCGGGAACGCCTTCTTCAGCGCGCGGGCCACCTGTTCCCAGTCGTCGAGCACCGGCGGGTTCTCGACGTGGCGGATGATCTGCGCGATGGCGTCGGCCTCGACCGTCGGCCCGACGTCGTTGAGGATCACCCCCGCCAGTGCCGACGGCCGCGCCACCGCAAGGCCCATCGCCAGCAGGCCGCCGAGCGACGTTCCGACGACGACGACACGGTGCGCGCCGAGCGCATCGAGGACATGCAGGATGTCGGCGACGTAGACCTCGCCGACGTAGTTGCGCCAGTCGGTGTCGTAGTCGGAGCGGCCGCGGCCGCGGTATTCGAGGCAGATGACCCGGTGCCGGCCTGCGTGGCGTGCCGCGAAGTTGGCGAAGTCCTTGCAGTTGCGGGTCAGCCCAGGCAGGCAGAGCAGGGCGGTTTCCGCCCCGCGTGGCGCGAAGTCCTCCGTATAGAGGCGCAGCCCGTCGCCGACGGAGACCATCCGCACGACCGGAGCGACGGTCATTGGCCGGCGCTCATTGGCCAGCTACCGGCTGCCCGGCCAGCTTCCGCGTATCGATGAGGTAGCGGTAGACGGTCAGGTTTTCGAGCACGCGCTGGACGTAGTTCCGGGTCTCGGAGAACGGGATCATCTCGATCCAGTCGATCTCGTCGGTGTCCGGCAAACGCGGGTCGCCGTAGGCGCGCACCCACTGGGCAACCCGGTTCGGACCGGCATTGTAGCCGGCCAGCGACAGCGGATACGAACCGTCGAAGCGCGAGAGCAGGCCCTGCATGTAGCTGGCGCCGAGACGGATGTTGTAGTCGGGGTCCTGCAGCAGGCGGTCGCGGGAATAGGGCAAGCCCTCCCGCCGGGCGACGGCGCGGGCGGTCGCCGGCATCAACTGCATCATGCCGCTGGCGCCGGCGATGCTGATCGCGCCGGGGTGAAAGGCGCTCTCCTGCCGGATCATCGCCATCAGCAGCGCCGGCTCCGGGTCGCCGGACATGTCGGCCTGCACTATCGGGAAGCTCGCGGCGGGGATGAACAGATTGTCGCGCAGCGCGCGCTTGCCGACCTGGAGCGTAAGATCGGCGCGGCCACTCTCGCGCGCGAGCGCGCCGATCATGTGGCGCTCGGCCGTCGTCCGGGCGATGTCGTCGAGGTGCAGCAGCAGGTCGGCCAGCCGGTCGCGCGCGCCGATCCCGACCAGCACCTCGATCAGCCGCACCAGTTCGCGCTGGCGGAATTCGGCGTGGACGGCGGCATCGATGGCGGGTTCGGCGGCGTCCGGAGGCAGCGGTCTCGCATCACCGGACAGATGCTCCGCAGCAAGCTGGCCATAGTAGGTGGTGGCATAGTTGGCCGCCGTCCGGTACCAGGACTGCCCCGCCACCTTGCTGCCGCGTGCCTCGGACGCGCGTCCGGCCCAGTAGGCGCCGCGCGCCCGGCTTACCGGGTAGAACGACGATTCGTAGACGTTGATGAAGTGGCGGAAGGCGGTGTCCGGCTCGGCGAGGAAGCGCAGCGCGATCCAGCCCGCGAGCCATTCCGCCTCCACATAGTCGGCCCCGTGCTGCAGGCCGTGGTGACTGGCGAGGCGGTATGCCTCGGACACGTAGCCCTGCCGAAGCGCCCAGCGCGACAGGATGTCGCGTTCGGTCCACCAGGACTCGGCCTGTCCCTGCTCCGCGCCCGGCTCCAGCAGCAGTGCCATGGCCTCGTCGTAGCGGTTCTTGCGCCTGCGCCACTTCACCCGCTCGAACACCAGGCCGGGGTCGGCCTGCAGGCTGTCGGGCACGCGGCCGATGGCGGCGTCGACGCCGGGCTGCAGGCGGGCAAGGCGCAGGCGGGCAACGCCGAGGGCGCGCTCGGCCTCGCCGACGTGCGGGAGCATCCGGTCGGCCGCCGAAAGCTGGCGATCCCAGATCAGGTGGTCGAGCCGCGCCTCGTGATCGGCGCGCTCGAAAAGGCGGCCGTAGCGGCGCAGGAAGTCCCGCTCCTCGGTGGGGGAGAAGACGCCGTCGAGCCAGACGCCGCGCAGCAGCGCCTCGCCGTGCTGCTTCTCGCCGAGCCCGATCAGCGCGTCGGCCTGCTTGACGCGGCCCTGGGTGGTGCGCGGCGGATGGCTGCGGAACCAGCCCGCCACGCGGGCGGGATCGGCCGTCGACAGCGCTTCCTCGGCGCGCTGCAGCAACTGTGCGCGGCCGGGCCAGTCGGGGTTCTCCTCGAGGAAGGCGACGATCTCCTCGAACGAGGCGCGGGAGTCGGCACCACCGAGGTAGAGCCAGCGGACGTACTTGCGGAAGGGTGCGCTGTGGGTGCGGTCGGCCGCCTCGCGGGCGCGGTTCCACTTCGCCTCGTTCGAGGCGGAAAGGGCCGCACGGACGGCTTCGGCCTCCGAATCGGAGAGCCCGGCGGCGCTCGCGGCGTACATGCCGGCGAGGCTGGCCGCCGCTACGAGAATTCCGAAGAAAGGTCGCAGCAAGGACTGCCCGTGTGTTGCACCGACGGGGCCGCGTGCCGGCCTCCTGCCGGTGCCGCAGCGTGCGCGCATTCTATGAATCCGCGCCGCCCGGCACAACAGCGGTGACGGCAGCGGCGGTGAATGTTTGTGAAGATCGGGTAGCGGAGTGGGCCGCCGCGGCTTGCAAGGCTTCCGGGGCGGCATTTATATGTCGGCAGGAGCCAATCCAGCCGGGCCGGACGGGTCCGGTCATATCGCGCTCCAGGGAGGCCGCCATGTTCAAGGGCTCGTACGTCGCCCTCATCACGCCGTTCGCCAACGGATCGGTGGACGAGTCCGCCTACCGGCGACTGGTCGAATGGCAGATCGGGGAAGGGACGCACGGACTGGTGCCGTGCGGCACCACCGGCGAATCGCCGACCCTGTCGCACGAGGAGCACAAGCGCGTCGTCGAGATCTGCGTCGAGGTGGCGGGCGGGCGCGTGCCGGTGATCGCCGGCGCGGGCTCCAACTCGACCGCCGAGGCGGTCGACTTCACCGCGCATGCCAAGGAAGCCGGCGCCGATGCGGCGCTGGTGGTCACGCCCTACTACAACAAGCCCACGCAGGAGGGGCTGTACCAGCACTTCGCGGCGATCGCCGATGCCGTCGACCTGCCGATCGTGATCTACAACATCCCCGGGCGCAGCGTCGTCGACATGACGGTCGACACCATGGCGCGGCTCGCCAGCCACGGGAACATCGTCGGCGTGAAGGACGCGACGGCGGATCTCGCGCGGCCGCTGCGGACCGGCCTCGCCTGCGGCGACGACTTCTGCCAGATGTCCGGCGAGGACGCGACGGCGGTCGCCTTCCTGGCCGCGGGCGGGCAGGGCTGCATCTCGGTCACCGCCAACATCGCGCCGCGGATGTGCGCCGACGTGCACGAGGCATGGATGGGCGGCGACGCCGCGAAGGCGATGGAGGTCCACCGCCGGCTGATGCCGGTGCACGACGCGATGTTCTGCGAGACCAGCCCGGGGCCGGTGAAGTACGCGGCGAGCCTGCTCGGCCGGTCGTCGGCGCATACGCGGCTGCCGCTGTGCGAGATCTCGGAGGCATCGAAGCGCCGCGTCGAGGGCGCCATGCGCGGCGCCGGCCTGCTCAACTGAGCCCGCGCATCGCAAGAGCCGACAGCCGATGGCAGACCTGAAGGAGCCTGCGGGCCGCCTCGTCGCGCAGAACCGCAAGGCGCGTCACAACTACCTGATCGAGGAGACGCTCGAGGTCGGCATCATGCTGACCGGGACCGAGGTGAAGTCGCTGCGCGGCGGTCGGGCGAACATCGCCGAGTCCTATGCCCATATCGCCGGCGACGAGGTGATCCTTGTCAACGTCTACATCCCGGAGTACCCGCCGGCGCACAGCTCGCAGCAGCACGACACGCGCCGGCCGCGCAAGCTGCTGCTGCACCGCCGAGAGATCGACAGCCTGGCGGGGCAGCTCAAGCAGGGCGGCATGACCCTGGTGCCGCTGACGCTGTACTTCAACCCGCGCGGTATCGCCAAGGTGCGGCTGGGCCTGGCGCGCGGCAAGAGCAAGGTCGACAAGCGCGAGTCGGAGAAGGCGCGCGACTGGAAGCGCCAGAAGGAACGGCTGATGCGCGAGAAGGGCTGATCAGGCCGCGTCGAGCAGGGCGCGCAGTCCGGCGAGCACCGAGGCGAACATCGCCGGGGTCAGGCGGCCGGTATTCGTGTTGTAGCGGGAGCAGTGATAGCTGTCGGCCAGTGTCAGGCCGGGCCGCACCTCGTGCCGGGCGCCGTGGACGAAGGGCAAGGCGCTCTGCCGCAGGCCGAGTGCGGCCAGCGTCGACTTGTGGGCGACAACCCCGAGCGCGAGGATGGCGCGGAGCCGCGGCAGGGCGCCGATCTCGCCGGCGAGGAACGGCCTGCAGGCGGCGATCTCGGCGGTTTCAGGCTTGTTGGCCGGCGGCACGCACCTCACCGCGTTGGTCACGCGACAGTCACGCAGTCGCAAGCCGTCTTCCGGCGCGGCCCCATAGCTTCCTTCGGCGAAGCCGTGTTCGATCAGGCTCGGATAGAGCAGGTCTCCGGCATAGTCGCCGGTGAACGGCCGCCCGGTGCGGTTCGCCCCGCGCAGCCCCGGCGCGAGGCCCACGATCAGCAAGCGCACGTCCGCGCCCCCGAAGCTCGGCACCGGCGCGTTGTGCCAGTCGGGCCGGGCTTCGCGACTGGCGGTGCGGAAGGCAACGAGCCGGGGGCAGAGCGGGCAGTCGGGGGCGGGAGCCTCCTCCCGCACCGGGACGGTCACGCCGGTTCGTAGTCGGACGAGGTGTAGTCGTCCTCGTCGTCCTCGTTGTCGTAGCCGTAGGATCGGGTCCGCTGGTTGCGCGCCATCGGATCGCGCGCGATCTCGGCGCGAAGCTGCTGCAATTCGATGAAGATGTCGGCCTGGCGGCGCAGTTCGTCGGCGATCATCGGCGGGCTGGTGCTGATGGTGCTTACCACGGTGACGCGGACGCCCCGGCGCTGCACCGATTCGACGAGACGGCGGAAGTCGCCGTCGCCGGAGAACAGGATCGCATGGTCCAGGTTGCCGGCCATCTCGAGCATGTCGACGGCCAGCTCGATATCCATGTTGCCCTTGATCTTGCGCCGGCCGGCGGCGTCGGTGAACTCCTTGGTGGGCTTGGTCACCATGGTGTAGCCATTGTAGTCCAGCCAGTCGATCAGCGGCCGGATCGGGGAGTACTCTTGGTCCTCGACGAGGGCGGTATAGTAGAAGGCGCGGATCAGCCGGCCGCTCTGGGCGAAATGCTCGAGCAGCCGCTTGTAGTCGATGTCGAAGCCGAGGGCGCGGGCCGCCGCGTAGAGGTTGGCGCCGTCGATGAAAAGACCTATCCGGTCCTGCGTATGAAATTGCATCAACTGGTCCTTATAGCGCGGGTAAAAAATGAGTCCCGGGCGCCGCCGCACAGGCGAATCGCCGAGCTTTCCGTCGAAATTCTGGCCGGCTCACAATAATCGGCGCATCGCATTGATTTATATCGGGATTGGATCGAACCTGGCAACCGCATACGGGTCCCCGCAGGCGACCTGCGAGGCGGCGCTGTCGCTGCTGGCGGACCGGGTCCCGGTGCGCGTGCAGGCGCGCTCGCCCTGGTATCGCAGCGCGCCGGTTCCGGCCTCCGACCAGCCCTGGTACGTGAACGGCGTGGCCGCCGTGGCGACCGACCTGCCGGCGGAAGCCCTGCTGGCGGCGCTGCTCGGCGTCGAGGGCGCGATCGGTCGGGTCCGCACCTCCCGCAACGCGCCGCGCGGCATCGACCTCGACCTGCTCGACTATCACGGCGAGCGGCACGAGGGCGCGGCGCTGGTCCTGCCGCATCCGCGGATGGCGGAGCGGGCCTTCGTGCTGGTGCCGCTGGCCGACGTGGCGCCGGACTGGCGGCACCCGGTGACGGGAAAACCGCTTTCCGTGCTGCTGGCACGGCTGCCCGAGGGGCAGGCGACGGAGCGGATATAGGCGGCGCGGCAAGGACACGCGCCGCGCCGCGCCCTTGCAGTGCCGCGGGCCGGCGATATATACAGTGCGGTTCACACGACCCCTTACCGAAACGAGGATTGTCGATGGCGCGCGTTACCGTCGAGGACTGCGTCCAGAAGATTCCGAACCGCTTCGACCTGGTGATGGTCGCGTCGCACCGTGCGCGGCAGCTGTCGTCCGGGGCCGCGCTCACGGTCGAGCGCGACAACGACAAGAACCCGGTGGTCGCGCTGCGCGAGATCGCGGACGAGACGATCGACACCGACCAGATCGGGGAGTCGCTCATCCAGAGCATGCGCAAGCACGTCGAGTTCGACGAGCCGGCGGACGAGGAACTGGATCTGCTGACCAGCGAGCACGAGCTCCTGGGCGCGGTTGCCGAAAGCGTGCCTGCCGCCGTCGCCGATGAGGGCGACGACGAGGCGGAAGCGGCCGACGACAATGAGGCCGCAGAGGAATCAGGTGGCGAGGACGCCGGCGAAGAGCAGCCCTGACAGCGATCGCGCGGCCCGCGGCGCGCGCCCGCACCCTGCCGCACCTGCCGGGGCGGCACTGATGCCGCCTCGCGTCAGCCCCGCCACGGCGACGCCGACACAGGAAGAACTGGATAGGCCGGCGTCGGCAAGCCGGCCCCGGCCGATCACGCCCGCAGATCTCGTAGAACGGGTCCGCAGCTATGATCCGCGCTGCGACGCCGGCGCGATCGAGCGCGCCTATGCCTACGCCATGCGGGCGCACCAGAAGCAGGTGCGGGCCTCGGGCGAGCTGTACTTCCTGCATCCGCTGGAAGTGGCGCGCATCCTGACGCAGTACCGCCTCGACACGGCGTCGATCGTCACCGCGCTGCTGCACGACGTCATCGAGGACACGGAATACGGCCTCGAGGACGTCGAGAAGCTGTTCGGCAGCGAGATCGCCCGGCTGGTCGACGGCGTCACCAAGCTGTCGCAGATCGAGCTGCAGTCGGACCGCAGCAAGCAGGCGGAGAACTTCCGCAAGCTGGTGCTGGCCACGTCGGAGGATATCCGCGTACTGCTGGTCAAGCTCGCCGACCGGCTGCACAACATGCGAACGCTGCACTACATCGAGGACCCCGAGAAGCGCCGCCGCACCGCGCGCGAGACCCTGGAGATCTATGCGCCGCTGTCCGAGCGCATGGGCATGCAGGATATCAAGCAGGAGCTCGAGGATCTCGCCTTCGCCGAGATCAATCCGGACGCCCGCAACTCCATCCAGCGGCGACTGGAATTCCTGCGCCAGACCGGCGCCGACCTGACCGGCCGGATCATCAAGGCGCTGCGCGGGCTGCTGGAAGACAACGGCGTGCACGCCGTCATCAGCGGCCGCGACAAGACGCTGTATTCGATCTGGTTGAAGATGCAGCGCAAGAACATCGAGCTGGAGCAGGTCTCGGACATCGTCGCGTTCCGCGTGATCGTCGACACGATCGAGGACTGCTACCGCGTGCTCGGGCTGGTGCACAGCACCTACCCGCTCGTGCCCGGACGCTTCAAGGACTACATCTCGACACCGAAGCCGAACGGCTACCGGTCCATCCATACCTGCGTGATCGGACCGGAAAAGCAGCGCATCGAGCTGCAGATCCGCACCCCCGAGATGCACGAGATCGCCGAGAAGGGCGTCGCCGCGCACTGGGTCTACAAGCAGGGCGACGAGAAGGTGGAGGGTGCGCAGTACCGCTGGCTGCGCGAACTGCTCGACATCCTCGAGACGGCCGAGGGGCCGGACGACTTCCTGGAGCACACCAAGCTGGCGATGTTCCAGGATCAGGTGTTCTGCTTCAGCCCCAAGGGCGACCTGATCGCGCTGCCGCGCGGCTCCACCCCGGTCGACTTCGCCTTCGCGGTGCATTCGGAGATCGGCGACACCTGCGTCGGCGCCAAGGTGAACGGCCGGCTGGTGCCGCTGCGCAGCATGCTGGAGAATGGCGACCAGGTCGAGATCGTCACCTCCAAGGGACAGACGCCGTCGCCGACCTGGGAGCAGTTCGTCGTCACCGGCAAGGCGCGCGCGCGTATCCGCCGCTTCGTCCGTACCCAGCAGCGCCAGCAGTACGCCAGCCTGGGCAAGTCGATGCTGCAGAAGGCGGTACGGCAGGTCGGACACCGTTTCTCGGAAAAGCGGCTGCATGCCGTGCTGGAACCTCTGCGCCAGAGCAACGTGCAGGACCTGTACTCCGCGATCGGCGAAGGGAAGATCACCTGCCGCGAGGTCTACGGCCTGATCTACCCGCGGGACGAACGCCAGCCTCAGGAGCCGGTCGGCAAGGTGCTGCCGCTGTCGGAGGCGCGGACGCGTCGCAGCCGCGACGACGCCGTGCCGATCCGCGGCCTGATTCCCGGCATGGCGGTGCACTTCGCCGGCTGCTGCCACCCGCTGCCCGGGGACCGCATCGTGGGCATCATCACGACCGGCAAGGGCGTGACCATCCACACCATCGACTGCGAGACGCTGGACAGCTTCACCGAGATGCCCGAGCGCTGGATCGACGTCGCCTGGGACGACAGGAACGGCGAGGCGCGGGTGGGCCGGCTCAAGCTGGTGCTGACCAACGCGCAGGGCGCGTTGAGCAGCATGACCACCGTCATCGCGCGCAACAACGGCAACATCACCAACCTGAAGATCACCGGCCGGTCGGCGGACTTCTTCGACATGCTGGTCGATATCGAGGTCGAGAGTGTCCGGCACCTCACCAATATCATCGCGGCACTGCGGGCGACCCCCGAGATCAACTGGGTCGACAGGGCGCGCGGATGATGTGCGAAGGCCGGGCGGGAACCATCTGACATGCTGAGGCTGTTCCAGCGCCGCCGCCGGCGCGGCGTCGGCGTTTACGCGCGCGACCTGCTGTGGCCGTCGATGGGCTGGCGGCGCTTCCTGCGGTTGCTGTGGCTGCGGGTCGCCCGCATCCAGGGCTCGCCGCACAACATCGGCGCGGGCGTGGCGTCCGGCTTCGCGCTGGGCGCGACGCCTTTCTTCGGACTGCAGTTCCTGCTGTCGGCGACGCTGGCGTGGGCGTGCCGCGGCAACATCCTCGCGGCGCTGCTCTGCACTTTCGTGTCAAACCCCTGGACCTACCCGCTGTTCGCCTGGTGGAACCTGTGGCTGGGCGAGACGCTGATCGGCGCGGCCATGCGCGAGGATCCGCTGCCGGAGATCAGCGTCCGCGTGCTGCTGGACAACCCCTGGGCATTGCTGCTGCCGATGACTCTGGGCGGCCTTGTCACCGGCACGGCCGTGTGGTTCCTGTCCTACTGGCCGACACGCTACATTGCGGCTGCCTATCATCGGAGCCGTATGCGGCGGCAGGCGCCGCAGCTGCTGGCCCGGCACTGAGCGCGAACCACGGGGATACCGCGATGAAGGAAAGTCCGGCGACGCTGCGGCTCGGCGTCAACATCGACCACGTCGCCACCATCCGCAACGCCCGCGGCGGCCTGCATCCGGACCCGGTTCGCGCCGCGCGCATGGCGGCGCAGGCCGGTGCCGACGGCATCACCGCGCATCTGCGCGAGGATCGGCGCCACATTTCAGACGACGACATCGAGCGCCTGTCGCGTGAGATCGACCTGCCGCTCAACCTCGAGATGGCGACGACCGAGGAGATGCAGCGGATCGCCCTGAGGCATCGCCCGCATGCCGTCTGCCTGGTGCCGGAGCGCCGACAGGAACTGACCACCGAGGGCGGCCTCGACGCATCCGGCATCGAGGCGGCGCTGACGCCGTTCGTCGCACGGCTGTCCGGCGCGGGGATCAGGGTCTCGCTGTTCGTCGACCCCGTCGCGGTGCAGATCGAGGCCGCGGCGCGTACCGGCGCACCGGTCGTCGAGCTGCATACCGGCGCCTATTGCGAGGCCGAGGGCTCGGAGCGGGCGCGGGAACTGGACCGCCTTCGCGAGGCGGCGGCGCTCGCGCACACCGCCGGCCTGGAGGTGCACGCGGGACATGGGCTGAGCTTCGACACCGTCGGCGACGTCGCGGCGATCGCGGAACTGGCCGAGCTGAACATCGGTCACTTCCTCATCGGCGAGTCGATCTTCAGCGGCCTGGACAGCGCGATCAAGCGGATGCGCCTGCTGATGGACCGGTCGCGCGCCGACCTCAGCGGCCAGCGTTCGGCGTGAACGGAGCGTCGCCCGCGTGATCATCGGCGTCGGCACCGACCTGATCGACATCCGTCGGATCGAGAAGACGCTGGATCGCTTCGGCGAGCGCTTCCTCGACCGGATCTATACCGCGACGGAGCGGAAACGGTCCGAGCGCCGGGCCAACCGGGCCAACAGCTACGCCATGCGTTATGCCGCCAAGGAGGCCTGCGCCAAGGCGCTCGGCACGGGTTTCCGGCGCGGCGTGTTCTGGCGCGACCTCGGTGTCGCCAACCTGCCGTCCGGCAAGCCGACGATGGTCCTGACGGGGGGCGCGCTGGAGCGGCTGCGGGCGATCACCCCGGCGGGACATGCGGCGCAGGTTGACCTGACGCTGACCGACGAGTATCCGATCGCACAGGCCGTCGTGGTCATCAGCGCCGTTTCCGCGGCCGATGCGGACGGTGCCTCCGCGTGAATCCGTTCCTGCCGAACCTTTATCCCACTGGCAACAGGCTCAGGATCCGTCCGAATGTCTCGTGAAAAGACCGGGGCCGGTCTGTTCGAGACGATCCGCACCGTCATCTACGCGGTGCTCATCGCCTTGGTCATCCGCACCGTCGCCTATGAACCCTTCAACATTCCGTCGGGCTCGATGATCCCGACCCTGCTGGTGGGCGACTATCTGTTCGTCTCCAAGTTCTCGTACGGCTACAGCAAGCATTCGCTGCCGTTCAGCGTCCCGCTGTTTCCGGGCCGCATCGCCTACTCGATGCCGGAGCGGGGCGACGTGGCGGTATTCAAGCTGCCGCGCGACGGACAGACGGATTATATCAAGCGCGTGGTCGGCCTGCCCGGCGACAGGATCCAGGTCAGGGATGGCTTGCTGCATATCAACGGCGAGTCGGTGAAGCGCGAGCGCATCGACGACTATCCGCTGCACGAGCCCGACGGCGGCGTCCGCTTGGTGTCGCAGTACCTGGAGACGCTGCCGAACGGCCGCACGCATCCAATCATCGAGTTGACGCAGGCAGGGCCGCTCGACAACACGCCGGTATACGAGGTGCCCGAGGGGCACTTCTTCATGATGGGCGACAACCGCGACAGTTCGCTCGACAGCCGGGTCGTGGGCAGCGTCGGGTTCGTTCCGGCCGAGAACCTTGTCGGGCGCGCGGAAGTTCTCTTCTTCTCGGTGAATGGGCGCGCCGCCTGGTGGCAGGTCTGGAACTGGCCGTGGGCGGTTCGCTTCGACAGGCTGTTCGACACTATCAACTGAGGGCGTCCATGACGGGCCCCGTTACCCTCGACGAACTTGGCGGTAAGCTCGGATACAAGTTCCGCAAGACGCGGCTGCTCGACGTCGCCCTGACGCACGCCAGCCTGTCCGATACGCGGCGCCATACCGAGACCAACGAGCGGCTGGAGTTCCTCGGCGACCGGGTGCTCGGCCTGCTGGTCGCGGAACTGCTGCTGGAAGCGTTCCCGGACGAGGCGGAAGGCGCCATCGCGCGCCGCTATGCGGACCTGGTGAAGCGGGAGTCTCTGGCGCGGGTGGCCGGCGATCTGCAACTCGGCGGCGTGCTGCATCTCTCCGCGGGCGAGGCCGCGACCGGCGGGCGCAACAATCCGGGGGTGCTGGCGGACGCCTGCGAGGCGATCCTCGGCGCGATGTACCTCGACGGCGGACTGGAGCCGGCACGCGCGTTCGTGCGCAAGCACTGGACGCCGATGATGCAGGCCTGGAACGAGCCGCCCAAGGACCCGAAGACGCAGCTGCAGGAATGGGCGCAGGGCAGGGGGCTGGCGCTGCCCGTCTACCGGATGCTGAGCGCCGCGGGCCCGGCCCACAAGCCGATGTTCCGGATCGAGGTGGAGGTGGCGGGATACCCGTCGGCGACCGCCGAGGGGCCCTCCAAGCGCGACGCCGAGCGCGGCGCGGCACGCGCGCTGATGCAACGGCTCGCAGACGGCGGCAGGGGGCTGACGGATGGCTGAGGTGGCTGTTCCGGCCGAGCCGCGCTGCGGCTTCGTCGCCATCGTGGGTGCGCCGAACGTCGGCAAGTCGACCCTGCTGAACCAGATGGTCGGGGCGAAGGTGTCGATCGTCTCGCCGAAGGTACAGACGACGCGGACGCGCGTGCTGGGTATCCTGGCAGAGGGCGCGGCGCAGCTCATCTTCGTCGACACGCCGGGTATCTTCCGCCCGCGCCGGCGCCTCGACCGGGCGATGGTCGCGGCAGCCTGGAGCGGGGCGACCGACGCCGACCGCGTGCTGCTGGTCGTCGATGCCGCGCGCGGTGTCGACGACGACACCGCCGGCATACTGGAGCGGCTCCAGGAGACGGGGCGCAAGGCGGACCTGGTATTGAACAAGGTCGATCTGGTCAAGCCGCCGGTCCTGCTGGCGCTGACCGAGCGGCTGACCGCGGCGGGCCGGTTCGAAAACGTATTCATGGTCTCGGCGCTGACCGGCGACGGGGTCCGCGACGTGGTGCGCAACCTCGCCCAGGCGGTGCCGGAGGGGATCTGGCTGTACCCCGCCGACCAGCTGACGGACGTGGCGGACAGGTTCCTCGCGGCCGAGATCACGCGGGAGCAACTGTTCCGGCAGCTGCACGAGGAACTGCCATACGCCACCGCGGTCGAGACAGAGGGCTGGCAGGAGCGGCGCGACGGCAGCCTGCGCATCGAGCAGGTGGTCTATGTCGAGCGTTCGTCGCAGCGCAGCATCGTGCTGGGCAAGGGCGGAGCGCAGGTGAAGGCGATCGGCGCCGCGGCGCGGCACGAGCTCGAGGCGATCTTCGAATGCCGCGT
Source organism: Acetobacterales bacterium (assembly GCA_040905765.1). Lineage (GTDB taxonomy): Bacteria > Pseudomonadota > Alphaproteobacteria > JBBDQX01 > JBBDQX01 > JBBDQX01. The sequence goes on along the minus strand of JBBDQX010000192.1, from coordinate 1,357 downwards.
GCACCTGTTCCTGTTCGTCAAGGTGAAGAAGAAGTGGGCCGAGGAGCGTGGATTCTACCGCGATCTCGGTCTCGACTACGACGTCTGAGCGGCCGCCATGGAGTGGCAGGACCGCGGCATCGTCCTCTCCGCCCGGCTGCACGGCGAGACGGCGGCCGTAGTCACCGTCCTGACGCCGGAGCACGGACGGCACCTCGGGCTGGTGCATGGCGGCGGCAGCCGACGGGCGGCCGGCGTACTGCAGCCGGGCAACGAGGTGGCGGTGCGCTGGCGGGCGCGGCTGGAGGAGCATCTCGGCAGCTTCGCCTGCGATCTGGTGCGCAGCCATGCGGCGGCGGTGATGGACGATCCGCTGCGCCTCGCGGGGCTGAGCGCGGCCTGCGCCACCGTCGAGTTCGCCACGCCGGAGCGAGCGCCGGTGCCGGCGGTCTACGAGACGTTCGCCGCGTTGCTCGCCGCCATGCCCGGAGAGGACTGGGCGGAGCACTATGCGCGCTGGGAGCTGACGCTGCTGGCCGAACTTGGCTTCGGCCTCGATATGGAGGCCTGTGCCGCGACCGGCGTCACCGAAGGGCTCGCCTACGTCTCGCCGCGCACGGGCAGGGCGGTCTCGGCCGAAGGCGCGGGGCCATGGCGCGAGAAGCTGCTGCCGCTGCCCGCATTCCTGCTGGATGCCGGCCGCCGGGCATCCGCGGCGGAGGTATCGGAGGCGCTGCGCCTCACCGGGCACTTTCTGGAGCACCATGCCGCGGCGCTAACGGCGAAGCCGGTGCCGGCGGCCCGAACACGACTGGTTGACGCGCTGCACCGTAAAACTACTATATCTGGCCCTCCCACCTGAGCCGATCGACGGGCAACCATGGCAAAGCGCGACTCCGTAGCGGAAGACGACATCCGCCCGACCCCGTTCACCGACGCGCTGAGCGAGCGCTATCTCGCCTATGCGCTGTCGACGATCATGTCGCGGTCGCTGCCGGACGTGCGTGACGGCCTGAAGCCGGTGCACCGACGGCTGCTGTACGCGATGCGGCAGCTCCGCCTGGACCCGCAGTCGGGATTCAAGAAGTGCGCCCGCGTCGTCGGCGACGTGATCGGCAAGTACCACCCGCACGGCGACGTCGCGGTGTACGACGCGCTGGTGCGCCTGGCGCAGGACTTCTCGCTGCGCTATCCGCTGGTCGACGGACAGGGCAACTTCGGCAACGTCGACGGCGATAACCCGGCGGCGATGCGATACACCGAGGCGCGCCTGACCGCCGTGGCGCAGGCGCTGATGGACGGCATCGACGAGGACGCCGTCGCCTTGCGCGATACCTACGCCGGCGACGCGCGCGCGCCGGTGGTGATGCCGGCGGCG
>JBBDQX010000191.1:11327-24444 GCA_040905765.1 Acetobacterales bacterium | reverse complement strand
AAATCCTTGGTTGCCTGCGCCGCCGACCACGAACGCCTCCGCCGCCCGACGGACGAGGCCATCCGGCTGCCTGCCCAGCGCGCCGCGCGGCGAGACGAACGCGAAACTGCCGTCGACCGAAGTCTCCCAGGCAAAGTCGCTGGAAACCTCGACGAGGTCCTTGTAGCGCTGCCGCGACTCGACGAGTGCTGCCCGCAACCTTCCTTCCAGCGACTGGTCGCGCAACAGCACGAGGGCCGCCTCTTGGCCGGCGATCGGCATGACGATGGCATCGAGAAACGGCGGCGGCTGGCGGTTGCCGAATTGCATTGCGCCCTGACGCACCACCGACCCGGCCACCGCCTGTCGCACGAGATCGGTCAGCGCGGCAGGCATCTGCTCCCGCAGGGCCGGCATCATCGGCTCCGCGGCCGGGTTTGCCGGCTCCACGTCGCCGGACAGACCGACGATCACCGCCGCGCCGGGGAATCCCGACAACATGTCGCTGCCGAGATCGACCTTCGGCGCGCCGGCTCCGTCGCCACCGCTATCTTTTCGGGACAGCACTATGCCTCCGGTCCGCCCGTTCCCCCCAACCGTCGCCGGAAGGGCGCATCCTTGAGGCAATTTTGCCACGCGGCGACGGGCACTGGCCAGCAGCAACGTCCGCACCGCCACCGGCCGGGGCTCGGTTGACACCCCCTTGGGGCTGGCCCATCTTGCCGGTCCCGCCCGACAGATCCTGCCAGGAAACGCCCGATGAGCGACGGTAATCTCGAGAAGATCATCGATGACACGTGGGAGCGCCGTTCCGAAATCGGACCGGCGACGCGCGGAGAGCCGCGGGAAGCCGTGGTCCGCGCGCTCGAATTGCTGGATTCGGGCGAAATGCGCGTCGCCGAGAAGCGTGATGGCGCATGGCACGTCAACCAGTGGCTGAAGAAGGCAGTCCTCCTGTCATTCCGGCTGAACGATTCGCACCCGATTTCGGGTGGCCCCGACGAGAATGCGCCCTGGTTCGACAAGGTGCCTTCGAAGTTCAACGGCTGGGACGACGCCCGCTTCCGCACGGCCGGCTTCAGGGCGGTACCGAACTGCGTCGTGCGGCACTCGGCCTACATCGCCCCCGGAGTGGTGCTGATGCCAAGCTTCGTCAACGTCGGCGCCTATGTCGACGAGGGGACGATGATCGACACCTGGGCCACGGTCGGCTCCTGCGCGCAGGTAGGGAAAAACTGCCACATCTCCGGCGGCGCCGGCATCGGCGGCGTGCTGGAACCGCTGCAGGCCGAGCCGGTGATCATCGGCGACAACTGCTTCGTCGGCGCCCGGAGCGAGGTCGCCGAGGGCGTGATCGTCGAGGACGGCGCGGTGCTGGCGATGGGTGTCTACCTCGGCGCGTCGACCAAGATCATCGACCGCGCCACGGGCGAGGTCTTCACTGGCCGGGTGCCGTCGTTCTCGGTCGTGGTGCCGGGCAACCTTCCCGGCAAGCCGCTGCCGGACGGCTCTCCGGGGCCTTCGCTGTACTGTGCGGTCATCGTGAAGCGCGTCGACGAGAAGACCCGCGCCCGCACCAGCATCAACGAGTTGCTGCGGACTTGAGGTGGCGACGGCGCATCCCGGCGCGCTCGACGCGGTCGCGCTCGCCCAGGCGCTGATCCGCTGCCGCAGCGTCACCCCGGAGGACAGCGGGGCGCTCGAAACGCTCGCCCGGCATCTGCAGCCGCTCGGCTTTCGCTGTGAACGGCTGCGGTTCGAGGAACCCGGGCACGCACCGATCGACAACCTCTTCGCGCGCATCGGCGACGGCGCGCCGCATCTCTGCTTCGCCGGCCATACCGATGTGGTCCCTCCGGGCGACCCGGAACTCTGGAGCGACGACCCCTTCGGCGGCGTGCTTCGCGACGGCATGCTGCGCGGCCGAGGCGCGGCCGACATGAAGGGCGCCATCGCCTGCTTCGCGGCCGCCGCAAGCCGGCATCTAGCCGCTTCTGGTGCTCCTCGCGGCTCGATCAGCCTGCTGATCACCGGGGACGAGGAAGCGGATGCCGTGAACGGGACCGTCAAGGTCCTGCACTGGCTGGCCGGCCGCGGAGAAACGCCCGATGCCTGCATCGTCGGCGAACCGACCAATCCCGGCGCCATCGGCGACGCCATCAAGGTAGGCCGCCGCGGCAGCATGAACGCGCGGCTGACGGTGCACGGGAACCAGGGACACACCGCCTATCCGCACCGGGCCGACAATCCGGCGCACCGGCTGGTCCGCCTGCTCGGGGCACTGGTCGCCGAGCCCCTGGACGAGGGCAGCGAGCACTTCGAGGCCTCCACCCTCGCCATCACCTCGATCGACATCGGCAATCCGGTGACGAACGTCATTCCGGCGAAGGCCACGGCGCGTTTCAACATCCGGTTCAACGACCGCCACAGCAGTGCCGGCCTGACCGACAGGCTGCACCGCGTCTGCGCCAGCTTCGCCGACCGCTACGATCTGGAGATCCAGGTTTCCGGTGAATCCTTCCTCTCCCCGCCGGGCGGCATTGCCGATACGCTGGCCGACGCGGTCGAAACGGTGACCGGGCGCCGGCCGGCCTTCGACACCGGCGGCGGATCATCGGATGCCCGTTTCATCCAGGCGCACTGCCCGGTGGCGGAGTTCGGCCTGGTGGGCGCGACGATGCACGCGGCGAACGAGCGGGTAGCGATCGGCGACATGGCGACCCTCACCGATATCTACGCGGAATTGTTGGACCGCTATTTCGCGGGGTAGCATCGGCGACATTCTCGGAGCCGCCTGTCCATGTCGATGGTGACCAAGCAGGAGATCTCGACCGCCCTCTTCGCCTGCTGGCGGCTGGCGAGGCGCGACGCTTCGGCGATGCGCTTCTTCGATACCAGCCTGCCCGGCGTATGGCGGTCGTTCTTCGCCGCGGCGATCGCCTATCCGCCTTTCCTGCTGCTGAAGCTGCTCGGACACCCGGCGACGGGCGAGCCCGTCGATCCGTTCCGCTTCTTCGCCATCCACAGCATCGCCTATGTCGTCGGCTGGACCCTGTTCCCCCTGGCGATGGTGCTGCTGACCGAGGTCCTTGACCGCGAAGACCGGCTGTTCCGTTTCCTGGTGGCGTTCAACTGGTCGAATGTCCTGCAGGTGGCGCTGCTGACGACCGTCGCGGTGCTGGCGGCAGGGAGCGTGCTTCCGGATCCGCTGGGTCCGCTCGCCATGCTGGCCGCCACCATCGCCGTGCTCTGGTACGAGTGGTACATCGCCACGGTCTCGCTGCATGTAGACGGCAGCCAGGCGGCGGTCGTTGTGATCGCCGACGTGATCCTCGGCATCGCCATCGCCGGCATCGCCACCGCGATGGTATGAGTTAGTAGCGTACCGCCACCAGGTAGAGGCCGCAGGCGGGCGCGGTCGGCCCTGCGGCGGAGCGGTCACGCGCCGCGAGGGCAGCGGACACATCCTCAACCGACCACTTGCCTTCGCCGACCAGGGCCAGCGTGCCGACGATGTTCCGCACCTGGTGGTGCAGGAACGATCTGGCGCGCGCCCCGACCTGGATTTCCTCCTCGTGGCGTTCGACCGTCACGGCGTCGAGCGTCTTCTCGGGTGACGTGGCCTGGCAGTGGGCGGCACGGAAACTGGTGAAGTCATGCCGTCCGACCAGCCCCTGCGCGGCCTCATGCATCGCCGCCGTGTCGAGGAGGCGGGGCAGGAACCATACGCGGTTCCGTTCGAGCGCCGGGGGCGTCCGGCGGTTGAGGATGCGGTACAGGTACTGCCGCTCGACAGCGGAGAACCGCGCCTGGAAGTCGTCCGCCACCGTCTCGACCGAGAGCACGGAGACCGGCGCGGGCTTCAGGTGGAAGTTCACCGCATTCATCACCGTTTCGGCAGGATGCTCACGGGAAAGGGTCAGATCGGCTACCTGCGCCAACGCATGCACGCCGGCATCCGTACGGCCGGCGCCCATCACTGTCGCGCTTTCCCCGCAGAAGGCCGTCACCGCGTCTTCTAGCGCCTGCTGGACCGAGGGGCCGTTGGCCTGGCGCTGCCAGCCGACGAACGGCGTGCCGTCGTACTCGATCGTCAGCTTGTACTTCATGCGACGGTCCCGAGGACGGTGCCCTGCGGTACCGCTTGCCCCCGCAGGAAATCCGCCGCCGCCACCGGGCGTTTGCCGGCGCGCTGCACCTCGATCAGCCCGAGCGCCCCATCGCCGCAGGCCACCGTCAGCCGGTCGTCGAGTACGGCGCCGGGCAGCGCGGCCACGTTTCGTTCCCGCCGTTCCGCCCGCAACACCTTCAGCGGCTCGCCGGCAAGGGTCGTCCAAGTACCGGGCCAGGGCGTCAGGGCGCGAACCTGCCGTTCCAGTTCCCCGGCCGCGCGGGTCCAGTCGAGGACTCCGTCGGCGCGGGTCAGCTTCGATGCATAGGTCGCACCTTCCGCAGGCTGGGGCCGCGCCGTCAGCGTTCCGGCTTCGAGGCCGGCCAGCGCCTCGACGATCAGCTTCGCCCCCAGCTCCGCCAACGTGTCGTGCAGGCCGGCTGCCGTGGTATCCGGCAAAATCGGCACCGCCTCGCGCAACAGCATCGGCCCCGTGTCCAGGCCCTCATCCATCTGCATGATGGTGATGCCAGTCTCGCTGTCACCGGCGAGGATGGCATGCTGGATCGGTGCGGCGCCGCGCCAGCGCGGAAGCAGCGAGGCATGGATGTTGACGCAGCCGAGACGCGGCGCCGACAGCACCTCGGCCGGCAGGATCAGGCCATACGCCACGACCACCGCGACGTCGGGATTCAGGGCCGCGAACGCATCGCGCGCGGCGGCGTCCTTTTTCAGGCTGAGCGGACAGCGGACGGGCAGGCCGAGCGCTTCCGCCCGGGCCTGTACGGGCGAAGGACGCGTTTTGTGCCCCCGGCCCGCGGCGCGGGGCGGCTGGCTGTAGACACAAACGGCCTCGTGCCCGGCCGACACGATCGCGTCGAGCGCGGAGACGGAGAAATCCGGCGTGCCCATGAAGGCGAGGCGGAGACTCATGCCCGGACGCTCCGGGGCGTCACGCCGAACGGCGTTCGCCGGGCCTGTCGTCGCGGCGGCCCTTCCGCATCTTGCGCAAGATCATGTTGCGCTTGAGCGCCGAGAGATGGTCCAGGAACAGGATGCCGTCGAGATGGTCGATCTCGTGCAGCAGGCAGCGCGCCAGCAGGCCTTCCGCCTCGATCTCCCGCCCGGCGCCCTCGATATCGAGGTATTTCACCCGAACCGCCTTCGGTCGTTCGACGTCGGCGTAGTGGCCGGGGACCGAAAGGCACCCTTCCTCGGCCACTGCACGCTCGTCCGAATTCCACAGCACATGGGGATTGATCAGCCGCAGTGGCTCGCGCGGCGCCTGCTCGTCCTTCGCGGCGTCGATGACCACGATCCTGCGATGGATGCCAATCTGCGGCGCAGCGAGGCCGATGCCGGGAGCGGCGTACATCGTCTCCAGCATGTCCTCGGTGAGGCCACGGAGGCTGTCGTCGATTTCTGTCACCGGTGCGCTGCGCACCTTCAGGCGCGGATCCGGAGCAATGATGATGTCGCGAACTGTCATGGTCCGAATATGTCGGCGACGGCGGCGCCGAAGGCAAGCGTCGAGCGCGGTCTACAGCCGCGAGCGGACGCGATAGCCCAGCGTCGTCCGGCCGCCGGCCGGGACCTCGACCCGCCAGACGACCGTCGTCGCATCGGCCTTCTGGTGCGGCAAGCTGGACTGCAGGATGTCCCACTCGCCGCGCATCGTCTCGTGCACCTCCACCGTGACGGACCGGTCGCGGGCATTCGCCAGCACGATCTCGTGGCCGCTCTCGGTGATCCGCTCTCCCACCCGGGAGAAGCTCGTCTGGCGGCGCTCGGCGGTCACGTCGAAGCTGCGGCCGAGTTGCAGTTCGACATCCTCTCCCATAGGGGTTGCGGCGAGCCTGTCCTCGCCGAGCAGGCGCAGAGCCCCCGCCGCGTCGGCTACATAGACCCGCGCGACACCTTCGGGCAACGGCATGTCCGGGCCGGGGTCCTGATTGTCGAACACGAGGCGGACCGAGACCGGTCGCCGGTCGGCGCCCTCGGTGGACAGCGGGCCGACGACCGGCGGCGTGTCGTACAGGGCGTAGTGGACCCGGGCGGGTACGTCGTCTGTCGACAACAGGGCGGTCCGTTCGGCCTGGCCTGGCGCCAGCGTCACACTGCGCGGCATGCCGTAGAGATGGTAGTCGCCGAGCGATTGCCGCTTCGGCATGTCCGGGGCGGCCATTGCCCGCATCATCATCGGCGCCTCGGCCGACTCCGCCCGCGCATCCTGCCCGGGCGAGACCCGGTTGAGGTCTCCGGCGACCACGTCCACCTGCGCGTCACGGAAGGCCGTGTCCGTCCCGTTGCGCAGCGTCACGTAGCCGGTCAGACCGACCCTCTCGCGCGAAGGCGCCAGCACCACCGCGTAGTCGGCGTCCCAGCCGAGCCCGTCTGCGAGGTAGTGCAGCGTAGCCGGCGCAGCCTGGGCGGATCCGCCGTCCACATCCAGCAGCAACGCCGGCCGAAGCCGCAAATCAGGCGGCAGCCGGTCGAGGATCAGCCGGCCCGGGTAGTCGACCTCGATACGTCCGTCGATCCTGTAGACCGGCCCGCCGGGCCCGGCGGACAGCACCTCGGCCTCGACCTCGGTCTGCTCGCCCGTCGCCGGGTTGACGCGGGCCAACCGCACGATCCGGCCGACCGCCTGCTGCAGCAGCGTGGCGGCGGTGGGGGTCGCCGCCTCGTACCGTACGGCCTGCAGCGCCAGATCGGTGCCGTCCGCACGCAACAGGACGCTGTCCAGATGCAGCGTGGCCGGCACACCCTCCACCCGCAGGCGCGTCGTGCCCGCCCGGAGCGGCAGCGTCCTGCGATCGGAGACCAGCGCGAAGCCGTTGCGGTAAATCGTCAGCCGCAGCGCCTCCCGCGCAGCCTCGGGCACGGCTTCCTCCGCGAAGGCGACGGTGGCGGACAGGATCGAAGCGGCGGCGCAAAGCGCAGCGGTTACATTCCGGAGCATCGGCATCGTCCGTTTTCAGTGCAGCATCTGGTCCCTGATATGGGGCCGATTCGGCGTGGCGGGAGTTTGCGTACCGTCCGCCGGTTGTGTAAAGCCATGCGTCCATCGAACGGGGGATCGCCGGCATGGACCCGCTGATCGTCGTCATCATCGTCGCCATCGTCGCGGGAATTGGCCTGGTGGCGCTGCTGGTCGCGCAAATGGGCGGCACGCGTGCCAGTGCCGACCAGATCGAGACGCTGGCGGAACGGCTGCACGAGCGGATAGACCAGCTCGAGCGCCGCCATGACGAGGGACGCGACCGGCTCACCGAGCGCTTCCAGACGCAAGAGCGGGTCCTTACCAAGTCGCTGGAGGACCGGCTCGCCGACCTCGGGCGCCGGGTCGGCGATACGCTGACGCAAAACACCGAAAAGCAGCACAAGACGATGTCGGAGCTGCAGGAGCGCCTGACCCGCATCGACGTCGCCCAGACCAACATCACACAGCTGTCCGAGCAGGTCGTCGGCCTGCAGGACATCCTCGCCAACAAGCAGGCGCGGGGCGCGTTCGGCGAAATACAGCTGAAGGACCTCGTCACCGCGGCGCTGCCGCCGTCCGCCTATGCCTTCCAGTCGACGCTGGGCAACGGCCGGCGGGTCGACTGCCTGCTCATCCTGCCCAATCCGCCCGGACCTATCTGCATCGACGCGAAGTTCCCGCTGGAGAGCTACCACGCCCTTCGTGCCGCCAAGGACGAGGCCTCGGAAAGGCAGGCGCTGCGCGCGCTCGCGACGGCGGTGCGGACGCATGTCCGCCATATCGCCGAGCGTTACATCGTGGCGGGAGAGACGGCCGAGTCGGCGCTGATGTTCCTGCCGTCCGAGGCGATTTACGCCGAACTGCACGCCAGCCTGCCCGACGTGGTCGAGGATTCGTACAGGGCACGCGTCTGGATCGTCTCACCGACGACGATGATGGCAACCCTGAACACCGTCCGGGCCGTGCTGAAGGACGTGCAGATGCGCGAACAGGCGAGCGTCATCCAGCGCGAGGTGCAGACGATGATGGGCGACGTCGAGCGGCTCGACAAAAGGGTGCAGAACCTGCGCACCCATTTCCAGCAGGCCGAGAAGGACATCGGCGACATCGAGATTTCCTCCCGCAAGATCACGAGCCGCAGCGAGAAGATCGAGGACCTGCAGCTCGGCGAGCCTGACCGGGGACCCGCGCAGGATCTTGCCCCCCCTGCGCAACGGCTCGGCACCGACGAGGACGACGGGAGAGAGTGATTTCGCCGCTGCGGCAGCGGGCATAGACTGGAGGCAGTGTCCCGATCAGGTCAGCCCCGAGGTTCCGGATGCCCGTGCCTGCCCTTTCCCCGGCGCAGCTTTATACCGTCTGCGACGACCTTTCCTTCGAGACCACCGACGACCTCGAGGACCTGCATGGCGCGCTCGGTCAGGAGCGGGCCCTGCGAGCCATCGAGTTCGGCACCGGCATCGAACAGCCGGGCTACAACATCTTCGTCCTCGGCCCTTCGCAGACCGGCAGGCACGCGCTGACGCTGCGCTACCTGCAGGCTCGTGCCTCGGGCGAGGCGACGCCGCACGACTGGGTCTACGTCAACAACTTCAGCGACGAGCAGAAGCCGGTCGCGATCCCCCTGCCCTGCGGCACGGCTACGCGGCTGCGCGACCGCATGAGATCGCTGATCGACGATCTGCGCACGGCGCTCCCGGCGATGTTCGAGGGCGAGGAGTACACGCGCCGCGCGGAGGCCATCAACGACGCTTTCCGCCAGCGCCAGGAGGAGGCATTCGAGGGCCTGCAGGAAAAGGCGCGGACCAGGAATGTCGTGTTGATGCGCACGCCGATGGGGCTGGCGCTGGCGCCGCTGAAGGACGGCGAGGTGATCAAGCCCGAGGCGCTGGAGGCAATGGCCGAGGAAGAGCGGAGCCGGATCCAGTCCGACCTCGAGGCGCTGCAGCAGGAGCTGACGGGAATCCTTCGCCAGCTTCCGGCGTGGGACAAGCATCGCCGCGACCAGCTTCGCGAACTGAACCGCGAGATGGCGACCTTCGCCGTCGACCACTCGATCGACGAGGCCAAGGCACAGTTCGAGGGGCTGCCCGACGTGCTGGTCTATCTCGATGCGGTGCGTCGGGACGTTATGGAGAACGTCGCGGCGTTCCTGCCCCGCCCGGACAGCGAGCAGGGTGCGGCGGACCCGCTGCCGGCGCGGGGCGCCGCCGGCTTCCATCGCTATGACGTCAACGTGGTGGTCGACAACTCCGGCTGCACCGGCGCACCGGTGGTCTACGAGGACCTGCCGACGGTGCAGAACCTGACCGGGCGCATCGAGCACATCTCGCAGATGGGCGCCCTGGTCACGTATTTCGGGCTGATCCGTGCCGGCGCCCTGCACCGTGCCAACGGCGGCTACCTCGTGCTCGATGCCCGCAAACTGCTGAGCCAGCCCTTCGCCTGGGAGACCCTCAAGCGCGTCCTCGACTCCGGCCGGATAAGCGTGGAAACCCTGTCTCAACTGATCAGCCCCATCAGCACGCTGTCGCTGGAGCCGGAGCCGATCCCCCTCGACATCAAAGTGGTGCTTTTCGGCGAACGGGAGATTTACTACCTGCTGCAGCAGGCGGACCCGGAATTCGACCATCTGTTCAAGATCGCCGCCGACTTCGACGACCGGTTCGACCGGACGGCCGAGACCACGCGCCTGTACGCGCAATTCATCGCTACCACTGCACGTCGCTACCGGCTGCGGCCGTTCGACCGGCCGGCGGTGATGCGGCTGGTCGAGCACGCGGCGCGGCTGGTGGACGACGCCGAGCGGCTCACCGCGGAGGGCGGGCGCATCGCCGACCTGATGCGCGAGGCGGACCATTGCGCGCTGCTCATGCGCGCCGCCGTGGTCGGCCGCGACCATGTGCAGCGGGCCATCGAGGAGCGGGAGCATCGCATCGGCCGCATCCGCGAGCGGGCACATGAGGCGATCCAGCGCGGCCTGATGCTGATCGACACCGCCGGGACGCGGGTTGGGCAGATCAACGGCCTCGCGGTCTCGCAGATCGGCGCCCTGACCTTCGGCAAGCCGAGCCGCATCACCGCCCGCGCGCGTATCGGCAACGGCGAGGTCGTCGATATCGAGCGCGAGGTCGAGCTCGGCGGACCTATCCATTCGAAGGGCGTGCTGATCCTTGCCAACTATCTCGGCGCACATTTCGCGCCGGACCGCCCGCTTTCGCTGAAGGCCAGCCTGGTCTTCGAGCAGTCATATGCCGGCGTCGAGGGCGACAGCGCGTCCTGCGCCGAACTCTACGCCCTGCTGTCGACCCTGTCGGGGCTGCCGATCAGGCAGGCGCTGGCCGTCACCGGCTCGGTCAACCAGTACGGCGAAGTGCAGGTCATCGGCGGCGTCAACGAGAAGATCGAGGGCTTCTTCGACATCTGTTCGGGACGTGGGTTGACCGGCGAACAGGGAGTGCTGATCCCCGCTGGAAACGTGCAGCACCTGATGTTGCGCCAGGACGTGGTGGCCGCTGCGGGAGAGGGACGTTTCCATGTCTACGCGGTGCGGACGATCGCCCAGGGGATCGAACTGCTGACGGGTGTTGCGGCCGGTGAGCGGGGAGACGACGGACTGTTCCCCGCGGGCACGGTGTTCCGGCGCGTCGAGGACCGGCTGATCGAACTCGCGGACGCCCGACGCCGATTTGGCGCCCGGGACGCCGCGCAACCGGAGCCGCGGCTGCCATGAGGCCGGTGGAGATCGGATACCGTTTCCGCAGGACGGTGGTCGCTCTCGACGGTTCCGTCGAAAGCCGCGGCGCCCTGGAACGCGCCGCGGAGGTAGCCGGCTGGCTGGAAACCGACTTCAGCGGCGTGTTCTTCGAAGATGAGGATCTCCTGGCGCTTTCGGCGCTCCCCTTCTCGCGCGAGGTATCGCTCGGTGGCCGGTCCCGGGCACTCGATGCTGTCGCTCTCGAGGGCGAGTTGCGGGCTCAGGCGCGGCGCGCGCGACGCGCCATCGAGGACCTCGCCCGGCTTCGACGCATCTCCTGCGGCTTCGAAGTGGTGCGGGGACGACTGCAGAACATGCTGCTGGCGCAGGCGCAGCAGGCCGATCTGCTGATGCTGCCGCGCTCCTCCGAGCCGATGACGCGCAGCACCGGTCTTGCGCGACTCGCGGCCGACGTCGCCGCTTCCGCCACGGCGTCGGTCCTGGTCTTCGATCCGCGGAAGCCGCCGGGCCCGGGCCCTGTCGTGACGCTGGTCGACGAACCCGAAAATGCGGCCCGGACGCTGGCCGTCGCGAAGGACTTGTGCCGCCACATGCGTCGGCCCTTGCGGGTGCTGGTCACGGCCGGCGACGCAGAGGCACTGGCATCGAACGCCGAAGCCTTGCAAGCCGCGCTGACCGCCGATCCTGCAACACGAGCAGACATTCGGCCGGTGGAGACCACGGGGAAGGACGCCCTGCTGGAGGCCCTCGCCGATCCGTCGGGCGCACTGGTCGTCGCTTCCGCCGACACCCTCGGGGCGGCCGGCATCGTCTCGCTGATCCGTCGAAGCCGGGCGCCGGTGCTGATCCTGCGTGCGCGGCCTCAGGGCTGAAGCATCAGACCTTCCGGCGGAGCCGCAGCGCCGTGCCCAGAGTTCCGTCGTCGAGGTAGTGGAGCTCGCCCCCCATCGGCAGACCCTGCGCGAGGCGTGACACCTCGACGCCGGCTCCCTCCAGCCGCTCCATGATGTAGTGGGCAGTCGTCTGGCCCTCCACGGTAGCGTTGGTGGCGAGTATGACCTCCTTCACATCCGTGGCGGATGCGCGGGCCACGAGCGCGGGGATGCGCAGGTCTTCCGGCCCGACACCATCGATCGCCGATAATGTTCCGCCGAGTACGTGATAGCGGCCGCGGAATACCGCCGAACGTTCGAGCGCCCAGAGGTCGGCGACGTCCTCGACGATGCAGATGGCGCCGGAATCGCGCTCGGGATCGGCGCAGATCGCGCATGGATCGCTACCGTCGAGGTTGCCGCAGACCGAGCAGTTGCGGACGGCCTCGCCGGCTGCGGCAAGGGCCTGCGCGAGCGGATGCAGATGGGTCTCGCGGCGCTTGAGGAGATAGAGAACGGCCCGGCGCGCCGAGCGGGGCCCCATCCCCGGCAGGCGCGAGAGCTGCTGGACCAGCCGCTCGATCTCCGGCGTCGCCACGCGCGGTGGCCGCTCAGAACGGCAGCTTCATGCCCGGCGGCAGGTTGAGGCCGCCTGTGAGCCTGGACATCTCCTCGGACGTCATCTTCTCGATCTTCTGGCGCGCGTCGTTGATCGCCGCGACCAGCAGGTCCTCCAGGACCTCCATGTCGTTCGGATCGGCGAGCGACGGATCGATCTTCACCCCGCGCGCCTCGTTCTTGCCCGACAGCGTGACCGTGACCATGCCGCCGCCGGCACTGCCGGTGACCTCGTTTTCAGCGAGCCGGTCCTGCATTTCGGTCATCTTGGCCTGCATCTGCTGGGCCTGCTGCATGAGCTGCCCGAGGTTCTTCATGACTGCGTCTCCCCAACCTCCGGCGCGCCATCGCGCACCGCCTGAATCACGGCGTCCGGAAACGCCTCGAGAATCCGCTGCACCGCCGGATGCGCCGCGGCCTCTTCCTTGCGGCGGGCATCCGCGGCCACGCGCTGATCGGCCAGCGTCGGCTCTGCCGCGGTATCGGCCCGCGCGGTAACGCTGACCACCATCCACCGCCGCCCGGTCCATTGCGACAGCAACTCGCCGACGCGATTGGTCAGCGACTTCAGCGCCTGTTCATCGACCAGCAGCTCGATGCGTCCCGGCTCGAAATGCACCAGCCGCACGTTGTTGACCAGTTCGGCGAAGAGCCTGCCCTCGCGGTGCTCCCGGAACAGTTCCACAGCCACCGGAAAGCTGGCGGGGGAAGCGGCAACGGCCTGCGCCTCGGCTCGGGGCTGCCGCGCCACGGCCGGCAGGCCTGCGCCGCCGCCCGGGGCCCCCCCCCCCCCCCGGGGGGGGGGCCGGGGGGGGGGGCGGCGCCCACCGGCCTTG
>JBBDQX010000191.1:0-11317 GCA_040905765.1 Acetobacterales bacterium | reverse complement strand
GGGGGGGCGGGGGCGCCGCGGCGGGTGCCGATTCCGGGATCGCGGGAGGGCTCGCCGGCGACGCCGCCTCACCCAGCAGCCTGCGCACCAGCGAGCCCGGGTCTGGCAGGTCGGCCGCATAGGCCAGCCGCACCAGCACCATTTCCGCGGCCTGATGGGGATTGGCGGCCTGCTGCACCTCGCCGAGCCCCTTGAGCAGCATCTGCCACGCGCGGGTCAGCACCGGCATCGACAAAGCCTCGGCCATCTCGCGACCGCGTGTCCGCTCCAGCTCCGGCACGCCCGCGCCATCCGCCACCGAAGGGGTTACCTTCAGCCGCGTCAGCCAGTGCACCAGCTCCAGCAGGTCCTGCAATACGGTGCCGGGATCGGCCCCCACCGCGTACATCTCACCGAACAGCGACAGCGCCCGATCCGGCTTGCCCCCGAACGCGGCATCCAGCAGATCGAACACCTGCGCCCGGTCGGCCAGACCGAGCATCTCGCGCACCTCCGCCTCGCCGACCTCCACGTCCGCACCCGCATGCGAGATGGCCTGGTCGAGCAGGGACAGGCCGTCGCGGACCGATCCGTCAGCGGCCCGGGCGATCATTCCCACCGCTTCGCGGGAGAAGCGCGCATTCTCCTTCTCGGCCACCGCCGCGAAATGGGCGGTCAGCGTTTCCACGTCGACCCGGCGCAGGTCGAAGCGCTGGCATCGGCTGAGCACCGTCACCGGGACCTTGCGGATTTCGGTGGTGGCGAAGATGAACTTCACATGTTCGGGCGGCTCCTCGAGCGTCTTCAGCAACGCGTTGAACGCGTTGCGCGACAGCATGTGGACCTCGTCGATGATGTAGACCTTGTACCGCGCCGAAACCGGGCGGTAGCGGACGCCGTCGATCAGCTCGCGGATGTCGTCGACGCCCGTGCGGCTGGCGGCGTCCATTTCGATCACGTCGGGATGCCGGCCTTCATCTATCGACCGGCAATGCGCGCAATCGTCGGCGGGATCGGCGGTCGGTCCGGCGGTGCCGTCCGGCCCGGCGTAGTTCAACGCCTTGGCGATAATGCGCGCCGTCGTCGTCTTGCCGACGCCGCGGACGCCCGTGAGGACGAAGGCATGCGCAAGGCGGCCGGACGCGATGGCGTTGCGCAGTGTCCGCACCATCGGCTCCTGGCCGATAAGCTCGCCGAAATGACGCGGCCGGTACTTGCGCGCAAGCACGCGGTAGTCGCTGCCGGCAGCGGGCGGCGCGGTTTCGCCCAACAGATCGGTATCGTTCATTGAGGCCCCGCCGTGCCGCCGCGCGCGTGGACAGCGCCCGCTGGAAGTGTCTCAGGGTGGGAGGCTGGTCGGACGACCCGGACCGAACTCGTTACGGCTGCTTCCTTCCGGACCTGACCGGGTTGGCGAGGGACCCGTCCGCCGCCAACCTCCCAAGGCACTATATCAGGCCCGCCCCCCGGCAGCGCAACCGGGCCGCCCCCGATCAGCGCACTTCGACGACGCCGATCGTGCCCCAGAACCAGGCGTCGTCGCCGGTGGCGGCGAGCGGGTATTCGCCCGGCATGTCGGAGACCACGTCGACCGTCGCCGTTTCGCCGGCGGCAATGCTGAAGTTGTCGATCGCCGCGACTTCGCCGCCTGCCGGACGTACCGCCGATTCCTTGAACAACCGGCGCGCCTGGACGGTATACGGCCGGTCCGTCGCGTTCCTGAAGGCCAGCCGGTAAGGCGTGTTCGGGCGCAGATAGAGGTAGGTCGGCAGGAAACTGCGGTCGGCGATGGTCACGTCCACGGTACGGACCCTGGTCCAGTCGGTCCGCGCCGAGAGAGCACCGGCATCGTCGCGATGCTCCTTGCGGTAGTCGACGGTTCCGAGGACGTGATCGAGCCGGTGATTCGCCTCCTTCAGCGTCACCGGATCATGGAAATGCCCGCAGCCGGCGACAGCGCCGAGCGCGATCCCCATCGCCAGTACCCTGAGTGCCTTCCCCGCAGGACGCATCCTCGACCTCCATTCTGCCGCCCCTGTCCAGCCAGGATTGTACCGGTCCGGCACGCCGCCGCAATGGTCGCGAACGATGGACGGGAAACCCCGGCTGTGCGACCTTCCGCCGCATGGAGGATTCCCAGACAGGCCGATGGATCCCGGTGATGCGCCGGGACGACAACTTTTACTGCAACGCGCGACTGGACCGCAGTGCCCGCGAGCGGGTCGACCCTGAATGGGTCGCGGGCCTGCTGGCGCGAAGCGGGTGCCGCTTCGTCCCGGTGTGGAAGGGCAAGAACCTGATCGCCCGGGGAGATGCGCCGGCGGCCGTCACCGTGGACCGCGGCGCTCTCGGCGCGGCGCTGGAGAACGGCGCCGCCCAGCCGCTGCTGCTGGGATTGCGCGGGGCCGAAGCGATCTTCGCAGTCGACCTCTCGCACCACGAGGACCCGCATGCCCTGGGCCTCGACCCGGCGCATGAATTCGTCGATCTGCGCCAGGTCGGTGCCTACATGGACGACGAGGAGGCGGCGCTGCTGGCCTATGCCCGCGGCCTCGCCTACTGGCATCTGCGCCACCGCTTCTGCGGGCGCTGCGGCGGTTCGACGGATCCCGTCGACGGCGGTCATTCGCGCCGCTGTGGTACCTGCGGCACGCAGGACTTCCCGCGTACCGACCCCGCCGTGATCATGCTCATCACCCATGGGGACAAGGCGTTGATGGGCCAGAGCCCGCGCTTCCCGCAAGGGCTGTATTCGACGCTGGCCGGTTTCGTCGAGGTGGGGGAGAGCCTGGAAGGCGCGGTTCGACGTGAAGTGCGCGAGGAAGCCGGCATCGTGGTCGGGGACGTGCGCTACCACTCGTCGCAGGCATGGCCGTTTCCGCGGTCGCTGATGCTCGGCTTCTACGGCGAGGCCGAGACAACCGAGATCGACTTCGATCCGAAGGAACTGCTGGACTGCCGCTGGTTCAGCCGCGACGAGGTCGCGGCGCTTGAACGCAAGCGGCTCGAACTGATGCCGCGATCCGAATCGATCTCGCGACGCCTGATCTACGAGTGGCTGAACCGCCGCTGACGATCCGTCAATCGGCCAGCACGGGAGGCCCGCACTCCTCCCGGTAGGGATGCGCGGGATAGGTTCCCAGCACCTTCACCTCGCTCGAGAAGAACCGCAATTCCTCCATCGCCAGCTTCACGAGCCGGGTCGCCGGATGCCCGACGATGTCGGCGTAGAACTGTGCCGCCTGGAAATTGCCGTCCACGAGATAGCTTTCCAGCTTGGTCATATTGACACCGTTGGTGGCGAAGCCCCCCAGCGTCTTGTAGAGCGCGGCCGGAACGTTGCGGACGCGGAACACGAAGCTGGTGATGGCCGTACCGGCGTCCTCGGCCATCTCCACGGGTTCGCGCGCCATGATCAGGAAGCGGGTGGTGTTGTGCGCCGCGTCCTCGATATCCGATTTCAGTATCTGCAGCCGGTAGGTCTCGGCGGCGAGCCGGGACGCTATCGCCGCCTCCGCAGGGTCGTTCCGGACGGCGACGTCGGCAGCGGCGCCGGCCGTATCGGCATGGACGACAGCTTCCAGGCCGAGTTCGCGGATCATGTTGCGGCACTGGGACAGCGCCATCTGGTGCGAGTGCACCCGCTTGATGGTGTTCAGCGTCGCCCGCGCCGGAGCCACCAGTTGGTGATTTACCCGCTGGAAATGCTCGCCGACGATGTAGAGGCCGGAATCCGGCAGAAGATGGTGGATGTCGGCGACACGTCCCGCCACCGAGTTCTCGATCGGGATCATCCCGTGACGGGCACGGCTCAGCGACACCGCGGCAAAGGCGTCCTCGAACGTCTTGCACGGCAGCGTCTGCATGCGAGGGAACACCTCACGGCAGGCGAGATCGGAATAGGCGCCGGGCACGCCCTGGAAGCTGATGGTGTTGTCGGGATCAGGCATTGGCTGAGACCGCGGCGCCCCCCAGGATCGCACGGGCCCGCTCCAAGTCGGCGGGAGTATCAACACCGAGCGGAACGGTGTCAACGAGGGCGCAGTCGATGCGCATCCCGGCTTCCAGCGCGCGAAGCTGCTCCAGCCGCTCGCGCTGCTCGAGACGCCCGGGCGGCAGGCCGCAGAAGCGTGCCAGGGCGGCCCTGCGATAGGCATAGAGCCCGATGTGGTGGTAGTGCTGCCCTTCGCCCCAGGGGATCGTGGTGCGGCTGAAATACAGCGCCCGGGCCGTACGCCCCTCGCCGAATGCCACCGCCGCCTTGACCACGTTGGGGTTGTCGCGTTCGGCCGGATCGGCGATTTCGGCCACCAGGGTAGCGATGTCGACTGCCGGATCGGCAAGCGGCAGCAACGAGGCCCGTACCGCAGCCGGGTCGATGGTCGGCAGGTCGCCCTGGATATTGACCACGGCGTCGTAGCGGCCTGCGGCATCGAAAGACAGCAGCGCCGCATGCACCCTGTCGCTGCCCGACGGCAGCGCCGGATCCGTCATCGCGACACGGCCACCGGCGTCGCGCACCGCCGCCGC
The DNA here is from genome assembly GCA_040905765.1 of Acetobacterales bacterium. Classification (GTDB taxonomy): domain Bacteria; phylum Pseudomonadota; class Alphaproteobacteria; order JBBDQX01; family JBBDQX01; genus JBBDQX01. The sequence continues at coordinate 6,808 of JBBDQX010000191.1, read as the reverse complement.
CACTTCCTGCTCCGCGCAGGCGACGACGACCGGCCCGACATCGGCCTCGACGGCGCGCCGCCACACCTGCACGATCATCGGCATGCCGCCGATGTCGGCCAGCGGCTTCCGCGGCAACCGAGTGGCGGCGAGCCGGGCCGGTATCACCACGCAGGCGTTCACGTTGTCCAGCGGCATGTGTCTCCTTCCCGGCTCGCGGCTCGTGATGCCATCATCATCGCACTGCGGCAAAGTTATTGAACCGGCGCGTGCCCGGCGGGTAAAGTGCGCCAGCTTTTTCGGGCCGACCGGACATTATTCCCATGGATAGTTTCAAAATCAACAAGATGGTGGCCGCGGTGCTGGTCGCCGGCCTGGTCGCCATGGTCAGCGGCTTCATCGCGCGCTCGCTTGTGCATCAGGATGTACCGGACCAGCCGGCCTATATGGTCGCCGGCATGGAAACCCAGCCCGCCGCAGGCCCGCCGCAGGAAGAGGAGCTGGAGCCGATCGTGCCGATGCTCGCCTCCGCCAGCGCCGAGGAAGGCCGGTCGGTCGCCGGCAAGTGCACGGCCTGCCACAGCTTCGATCAGGGTGGACCCAACAAGATCGGGCCGAACCTGTACAACATCGTGGGCGCCAATGTCGCCCACATCGACGGGTTCAACTACTCCGGCGCCATGGCGGAGAAGGAGGGTACCTGGGGATACGAGGAATTGAACGCATTCCTGCATGATCCGCGACGCTTCCTGCCCGGCACGCGCATGACTTTCGTCGGCCTGAAGAAGCCGGAGGAGCGTGCGAACATCATCAAGTACCTGATGTCGGTCACGCAGAACCCGCCGCCGGTTCCCGAGTCCTGAGCTTTCCGAAGGCGGCAGGCACGGTCATGACCGAAGCCTGTCCAGTTGACCTGATCGACGCGGCGGTCGTACTCGCCGATATCTCCGCGGCGATAACCCTGAAGTGGTTCCGCGCCGACCCCGAGGTGGCGCTGAAGGCCGACAGCACGCCGGTCTCCGCGGCCGACCGCGAAGCGGAACGGGCGATGCGGGACGAAATCACCCGACGCTTTCCCGCCCATGGCATCCTCGGCGAGGAATTCGGCGACGAGCGCACCGACGCGGAATACGTCTGGGCGCTCGACCCCATCGACGGCACCAAGTCCTTCGTCACCGGCAGGCCCCTTTTCGGCACGCTGGTCGCGCTGGCGCGCGCGGGCAGGCCGCTGCTGGGCATCGTCGACCTGCCGGCCATCGGCGACCGCTGGATCGGCGCCGCAGGCCACCGGACCACCCTTCGCGGCAAAGCGGCCCGCACCCGGCGCTGCGCCGGCCTCGACGGCGCGCTGCTGTCGGCGACGTCGCCCGGCATGTTTAGCGGCCCCGATCGCAGCGCCTTCGAACGGCTGCAGGCTGCAGTGCTCTATACGGTCTGGGGTTCCGACTGCTTCGCCTACGGACAGGTCGCCAGCGGATGGCTGGACCTCGTGGTGGAGGCAAGCCTCGACACGCATGATTTCATGGCCATCGCGCCCGTCGTCACGGGCGCCGGCGGCGTCATGACCGACTGGGAGGGCCGGCCCCTGACCCTCGAGTCCGGCGGGCGGGTGGTCGCCTCGGGGGATGCCGCACTGCACCGCAAGGTCCTGGCGGCACTCGCCGGCTGAGCCGACGCCGCAGGGCCGCCACAATGCCGCCCCAACCCCGTCCTAGACCCGCGCCGACGCCGTGCATATGATCCCGGAGCCGGTGAAGGATGCGATGACGATTGCCTCGACCACGCCCGTCCGCCGGGCATTGCTTGCCTGTACCGTTCTGGTGGCGCTCGCGGCGGCGCCGGCAATGGGGGCCGAGGCGCCCAGCCATCATGCGCTCGCCATGCACGGCGAGCCGGCCCACGGCCCCGATTTCGACCATTTCGAGTTCGTCAATCCGGACGCACCCAAGGGCGGCCAGATGGTGCTTTCGGCCATCGGCACCTTCGACACCTTCAATCCCTATGTCATCAAGGGCACCCCACCGCCGCTGACAGGCGTCTGGGACACGCTGCTCTACAATTCACCCAACGAGGCGTTCACCGAGTACGGACTGCTGGCCGAGTCGATCCAGATGCCGGACGACCGTAGCTGGGTCGCCTTCACCCTGCGCGAGGAGGCGCGGTGGCACGACGGGCAGCCGGTCAGCGTCGAGGACGTCATCTTCTCGCTGGAAACCCTGAAGAAGGACGGGCTGCCGTTCTTCCGGTCGTACTACCGCGACGTCAGCCAGGGGAGGAAGACCGGCCGCAGGACGGTGCGCTTCGACTTCGAGGGGGGCGGCGGCAACCGCGAGTTACCGCTGATCATCGGACAGATGCCGATCCTGCCGAAGCACTGGTGGGAAGGCAGGAACTTCGCCGCGACCACACTCGAGCGGCCGCTCGGCAGCGGCCCCTACCGCGTCGCCGATTTCGAGTCCGGGCGGATGATCGTACTCGAGAGGGTCGACGACTACTGGGGCCGCGACCTCGCCGTGAACCGCGGGCGCCATAACATCGAGCGCATCCGTTACGAGTATTACCGCGACATGACGGTCGCGCTGGAAGGGTTCAAGGCCGGCGCCTTCGACTTCCGGCAGGAGAACAATTCGAAGCTCTGGGCGACGTCCTACAATTTTCCCGCCGTGCAGAAGGGGCTGGTGGTCGTCGAGCAGATACCGAACCAGATCCCGACCGGCATGCAGGGCTTCGCGTTCAACACGCGGCGGCCGCTCTTCAAGGATGCGCGGGTCCGCTCCGCGCTGGCGCATGCCTTCGACTTCGAATGGACGAACGAGAATTTGTTCTACGGCCAGTACACGCGGACCGAAAGCTACTTCTCGAACTCGGAACTTGCCTCGGACGGCCTCCCCTCCGAGGAGGAACTCGAAATCCTGGAGCCGCTGCGCGGCCAGATTCCCGACGCGGTCTTCACGAAGGAGTACGCCCCGCCGTCCACCCAGGGCGACCGGGCGCTCCGGGACAACCTGCGCGACGCGTTCGCCCTGCTGGAGCAGGCCGGCTGGGTGGTGCGTGACAAGGTGCTGGTAGATGGCGAAACCGGCCAGCGCATGTCCTTCGAGATCCTGCTGAACTCTCCGGCCTTCGAGCGCATCGTGCTGCCGTTCGCGCGCAACCTCGAGCGGCTCGGCGCCGAGGTCAGCGTGCGCACGGTGGACACGGCGCAGTACCAGAACCGGATGGACAACTTCGATTTCGACATGGCCGTCGAGTCGTTTGGCCAGTCGCTTTCGCCGGGCAATGAGCAGATCGACTACTGGCACTCGAGCCGGGCCGACGATCCGGGCAGCCGCAACATCATCGGCATTTCCGATCCCGCGATCGACAAGCTGATCGAACTCGTCCTGTCGGCGCCGGACCGGGAAAGCCTGATCACCCGGACACGCGCGCTGGACCGCGTGCTGCTGTGGCATCACTTCGTCATTCCGAACTGGCACATCCAGAGCTTCCGCGTCGCCTACTGGAACAAGTTCGGCCGGCCGGCGGAGTCACCGAAGTACGGCCTCGGCCTCGACACCTGGTGGGTCGAGTCGGCCAAGGCGACGCAACTCGAGCGGGGCCGGGTCGAACTCGCAGCCGCCGAAGGGCCCGCGGAAACCGGGACGGCGCAGGCACCCGCGGACTCTCCGGCTGCTGCCGCCCCCCAGGCGGAGAGCGGAGAGACCGACAACAGCCGCCTCTCCACAATCCTCGCCATCCTCGGCGGCATCGTGCTGGCCATCACGGTGATGCGGATAATGATCCGCAACCGCCGCCGCCGATGAGGAAGGCGCCGCGGCCATGACGGCCTACATCATCCGCCGGCTGCTGCTGATCGTCCCGACGCTTTTCGGGATCATGGTGATCAACTTCGTCGTGGTGCAGTTCGCGCCCGGCGGCCCGGTCGAGCAGATGATCGCACAGATCGAAGGCACGGCCGTCTCCGCAACAGCGACGGTTTCGGGGGCCGGAGGCGACACGGTCATGCGCGGCCGGGATTCCGGCGGATCGGGTGACGGCGAAGGCAGCTACCGCGGCGCGCGGGGGCTCGATCCGCAGCTCATCGCCGAGATCGAGCAGATGTTCGGCTTCGACAAGCCTCCGCACGAGCGCTTCGCCATCATGATGGTGAACTACGCCACCTTCGATTTCGGCGACAGCTTCTTCCGCGACCGCAGCGTAATCGCGCTGATCGGCGACAAGATGCCGGTTTCCATATCGCTCGGCCTCTGGACGACGCTGCTCGTCTACCTGATCTCGATCCCGCTCGGCGTCGCCAAGGCGGTACGCGACGGAACGCGCTTCGATGTCTGGACCAGCGGCGTGGTCATCGTCGGCTATGCCGTGCCCGGGTTCCTGTTCGCCATCCTGCTGATCGTGCTGTTCGCAGGCGGCAGCTACCTGGACTGGTTTCCGCTACGCGGACTCGTGTCCCCCGGATGGGAGGACATGAGCTGGCCGGAGAGGATCGGCGACTACATCTGGCACATGGCGCTGCCGGTACTGTCGCTGGTGATCAGCGGATTTGCCGGGCTGACCCTCCTGACCAAGAACTCGTTCCTCGACGAGATCGGCAAGCAGTACGTCATCACCGCGCGTGCCAAGGGCGTCACCGAGCGCCGCGTGCTGTACGGCCACGTCTTCCGTAATGCCATGCTGATCGTTGTCGCCGGCTTCCCGAGCGCCTTCATCGGCATCCTGTTCACCGGCGCACTGCTGATCGAGATCATCTTCTCGCTCGACGGTCTCGGGCTGCTGTCGTTCGAGGCGATCATCAACCGCGACTACCCGGTGATGTTCGCCTCACTGTACATCTTCACGCTGCTGGGCCTGCTGCTGAACCTGATCGGCGACCTGACCTATACGCTGATCGACCCGCGCATCGACTTCGAGGCGCGCCGTGGGTGAGGAGGCGGAAACCATTGCGACCGCGGAGGGGCGTCGCGTCGTCTCGCCGATGGTGCGACGCCGGCTCGCCAATTTCCGCGCCAACCGGCGCGGCTGGTGGTCGTTCTGGATATTTCTGGTGCTGTTCGTCGGCAGCCTGTTCGCGGAGATGATCGCCAACGACGATCCCCTGTTGGTGTACCACAAGGGCGAGCTCTACGCGCCGTTCATGGCGGAGTACGCGGAGACCGACTTCGGCGGCGAGTTTCCCACAGCCGCCAACTACCGTGATCCCTATCTGCGCGACCTGATCCGGCAGGACGGCTGGATCGTCTGGCCGCCGATCCCCTACAGCTACCAGACCGTCGTGCGCGACCTGGACCGGCCGGCGCCCTCGCCTCCGACGGCGCAAAACTGGCTAGGCACCGACGACCAGGCGCGCGACGTGATGGCGCGGCTGATCTACGGCTTCCGGCTGTCCGTCATCTTCGGCCTGGCGCTGACGGTCCTCAGTTCGGTGATCGGCATCGCGGCCGGGGCCGTGCAGGGATTCTACGGCGGGTGGATTGACCTGACGTTCCAGCGCGTCATCGAGATCTGGAGCGGCATGCCGCAGCTCTACCTGTTGCTGATCCTCGCAGCCGTCTTCCAGCCAAGTTTTTTCACCCTCCTGGTCTTCCTGCTGCTCTTCAGCTGGATGAGCCTGGTCGGCGTAGTGCGGGCGGAGTTCCTGCGCGCCCGCAATTTCGACTATGTCCGCGCCGCCCGCGCCCTCGGGGTCAGCGACGGCGTCCTGATGTTCAGGCACATCCTGCCGAACGCGATGGTGGCGACCCTGACGTTCATGCCGTTCATCCTGTCGGGTTCGGTGACAGTGCTAGCGTCGCTCGACTTCCTGGGCTTCGGCCTGCCGCCGGGGTCGCCCTCGCTGGGCGAACTGGTGCAGCAAGGCAAGAACAACCTCCAGGCGCCTTGGCTCGGGCTGACGGCCTTCCTCGTGCTGTCGATCATGCTGACGCTGCTGGTATTCGTCGGCGAAGCCGTGCGCGACGCCTTCGACCCGCGCAAGTCGCTGGGTTAGGCTGGCCCCGTGTCCGGCACGACGACAACCCGCAAGGAGCCGCGCACCGCCGGGGAAGGCAAGCCGGCGCTGCTGACGGTCCACGACCTGCATACCTCGTTCCGCCAGGGGAACCGGGTCGTCGATGCCGTGCGCGGCATTTCGTTCGACGTGCGGCGCGGCGAGACGCTCGCACTGGTCGGCGAGAGCGGGTCCGGTAAGACCGTCAGCGCGCTCTCCATCCTCCAGCTCCTGCCCTATCCGGCGGCCTTCCACCCGAAAGGGTCGGTGATGTTCCGGCACGAGGAACTGATCGGCGCGGAGCCGGCGATCCTGCGCGAGGTCCGCGGCAACAACGTCGCGATGATCTTCCAGGAGCCGATGACCTCGCTCAATCCCCTGCACACCATTGAGAAGCAGGTATCAGAGGCGATGTTCCTGCATCGCGCGATCACCCGCCGCGAAGCGCGCGAGCGCACGCTGGAACTCTTGCACAAGGTCGGTTTGCCCGAGGCCGAATCTCGTCTCAACGCCTACCCGCACCAGCTTTCGGGTGGGCAGCGGCAGCGCGTCATGATCGCGATGGCGCTGGCCAACGACCCCGACGTGCTGATCGCGGACGAGCCGACCACCGCCCTCGACGTCACCATCCAGGCGCAGATACTGCAGCTTCTGAAGGACCTGCAGGCCGAGTACGGCATGGCGCTGATGCTGATCACGCACGACCTCGGCATCGTTCGCAACATGGCGGAGCGGGTCTGCGTCATGAAGGATGGCGAGATCGTCGAGGCCGGCGATGTGGCCACGGTGTTCGACCAGCCGCAGCATGCCTACACCAGACATCTTTTGGCCGCCGAGCCTTCC
>JBBDQX010000190.1:0-24564 GCA_040905765.1 Acetobacterales bacterium | reverse complement strand
CACGGCGTCGACCTCGCCTTCTGCGTGCCCGGCGAGAGCTATCTCGGCCTCACCGACGCGCTGATCGACTTTCCGAACATCAGGCTGGTGGTATGCCGGCAGGAGGGCGGGGCCGGGTTCATGGCCTTCTCCGACGGGCGCATGCGCGGCAAGGCGGGCGTGGCCATCGTCAGTCGCGGCCCCGGGGCGACCAACGCCTCGATCGCCGTGCACTGCGCCTATCACGACGCGACGCCGTTGGTGATCTTCGTCGGCCAGGCCGAGCGCAAGGATCTCGGCCGCCTGGCGTTGCAGGAGCAGAACTGGTCCAAGACCTTCTCCGATATGACCAAGATGGTCATCGAGGTGAACGACGGCGCGATGATCTCCGAGGCGGCCGCGCGCGCCTTCCACGTCGCCGAAAGCGGCACGCCGGGCCCAGTCGCCGTGGTGCTGCCGGAGGACATGCTGGCCGACGAAATCGACGCGCCCGTGACCGGCCCCGCGAAGCCGGTGCGCCCGGGTCCCGCCGCCGACGACCTCGAGCGCGCGGTCGACATGCTGCGCAAGGCGGAGAAGCCGCTTGTGCTGGTCGGCGGCACGCTGTGGGGCGAGCAGGCGCTGGCCGACCTGACGAAGCTTTCCGAGACCTGGAACATTCCGGTCTGCCCGACGCACCGCCGTCCGCACCTGTTCGACAGCGGGCATGCCAACTACGGCGGATACGTCGGCAATCGGGTGCCCGGACCGCAGATCGACATCATGCGCGAGACCGACCTGCTGATCGCGCTCGGCGAGCGGCTCGGCGACTCGGTATCTCAGAGCTACACCTTCCCGAATGCGCCGGTGCCGCAGTTCCCGCTGGTCCATGTCTGGCCGGACGCGGCGGAGATCGGGCGGGTGTGGCAGCCGACGGTGGGCATCGCCAGCGACCCGCACGAATTCATCAAGGCGCTGCTCAAGCTCGACGCCGGCAAGGCACCGTCGGGGCGCAAGGACTGGATCGGCCGACTCAACGCCAAGCATCGCGAATTGACCGACTGGAAGGACGCCGAATCCAATGACGGGGTGCCGTTCGGCAATGTGTGCGCCGCCATCGGGCGGCACATGGCCGACGACGCGGTGGTGACCACCGATGCCGGCAACTTCTCGACCTGGATCCATCGCTGCATGTGGTTCAAGCAATCCAACATGTTCGCCGGCGCGTCCGTCGGGGCGATGGGGCCTGCGGTCCCTGCGGCGATCGCCGCGGGCCTGCGCTGGCCGGGGCGGCAGGCCATCGCGGTGGTCGGCGACGGCGGTTTCCAGATGACCGGCAACGAGTTCTCGACGGCGCGGCAGTACGGTGTGCCGCTCAAGGTGTTCGTCTCCAACAACGGCAGCTACGGCACCATCCGCATGCACCAGGAAGGCCGCTATCCCGGCCGCACCTACGCCACGGAGCTGTTCAATCCCGACTTCGCCAGGCTGGCCGAGGCCTATGGCGCCAAGGGCTTGAAGGTCGAGAACAACGGCGACGTCGAAACGGTGGTGAAAGAGGCGCTGGAGCACGATGGTCCGGTGATCGTCGACTGCCGCACCAGCCTCAGCTACCTGTCCGCCTGGCGCCGGCTGGAGGACTTCCCCGCCTACAAGGGCAAGAACTGAGCCCGGACAACAAAAGGGCGGCCCTGCAGAGCCGCCCTTTCCGTTTCCGCATGTCGCCTATGAGCTATTCGGCCGCCTGACGTACCGGCTGCTTGCCGCTCCAGATGGAGGGCGGGATCAGCACGCTTCCTTCGAACAGGCGGCGGCAGGTGCGCAGCACGGCGGCGCGGCTGATCTTCGGGTTCATCGGATCGCCGGAGACATCCATCTCGATGCCGAGGCGTCCGGTCGGGTGCTCGATCTCCATCGGCTTCGGGTTGCCGTCGGGCAGGTCGGCGAGCGGATAGCCGACGGTTCCTTCCAGCGCCACGCAGACGCCGGTGCAGAGCGAGCCGGTCACGGCATAGGCCTTGTGGGTCTTCCACGGCATGAAGTAGCGCGCCGTGACGGTGCCGCCGTTCTTCGGCGGGGCGAGGATGACCACCTTCGGCACGACGCTGTCGGTGACGTCGCCGAAGCCCATCATCTCGCCGGCCTTCATGCGCATCGCGAGCATCCTGTCGAAGAACGCCTTGTCGTTATCGAGATCGTCCCAGGACTCGTAGCCGGTCTTGCCCATGCTGCGGGCGTCGAGGAAGACGATCGGCATGCAGTAGTCGAGGCAGGTGACCTCCATGCCGTCGATCACGTCGATCATCCTGCCGGTCGGGAACAGCTTCCCGGTCTTCGATCCCTCGCCATTGAGAAAGTTGAGCTTCACTGGGGCAGCAGTGCCGGGAACGCCGTCGATGGCGCAGTCGCCGTCGTAGGTGACCTGGCCGCCGGGTGTCTGGACAATCGCCTCCGTCGGCACGCTGGTGTTCACGTTGAAGATGCGGACGGTGGTCTCGCCGTCCTGCGCCTCGACCAGGCCTTCCTCGACGGCGAATGGGCCGACGCCGGAGATGATGTTGCCGCAATTCGGGCTGGTGTCGACGACGGCGGAATCGACCTTCACCTGCGCGAACAGGTAGTCGACATCGATTCCGGGCCGGCTGGACTTGCTCAGGATCGCGACCTTGCTGGTCAGCGGATCGGCGCCGCCGATGCCGTCGATCTGGCGCACGTCGGGAGAACCCATGGCGCGCAGCAGGACGGCGTCGCGCGTCGGGACGTCGTCGGGCAGATCGGAAGCGTGGAAATAGGGGCCGCGCGACGTGCCGCCGCGCATGAAGACGCAGGGGATGCGTGTCTGCATGGTTCGACTCCTCCCTTCGCCGTCAGATCGAACGGGCGTGGATGATAGAATAGTTCACGGCGCGGCCGATACCGTAACGGAATTGCGCGATGCGCAGCGCGTGGCCCGGCGGGATGTTGGCCAGGTTGACCTCGGGTCCGAAGCGCTGGATCAGGTCGGCGTGCTGCTTGGGGAACCGGTACGGATCGCCCTCGATCAGCAGCTGCTTGAACCAGTTGCGCTGTCGCAGGTCGTCCACCGCCTTTGGATTCGCCGCTTCCATCGCGTCGAACTCGCTCTGCTCGAAGATGATGTGATGGATGTCGCGGTCCAGCATGCCGAGGACGATCTCCTCAAGCTCGTCGATCGGCAGCGGCTCCTCGGGATTCTTGCGGCCGAACTCGTAGATCACCTCGAAGCCGGCACCCTGCAGCTTGTCGAGCAGGCGGGTGCGCTGCTCGTCGGTCAGCTCGACGTAGTTCTCGGACAGTTCCATCCGGTCGAGCCCGAGGGTCTTGAGGTGCGCCAGCGCCTCGTCCACCTCGTCTTCCTGCAGCGCGTATTCGAGATAGATTCCGCCCGCGTAGGGCAGCACCCCGGCGTCCCGATACAGGGCGACGATCTCGCGGAGCGTGTCCGCCGGCATCAGCAGCGAGTTCAGCGCGTAGATCTTGGCGTAGTCGATATGGTCGGCGGCGCAGTCCAGCAGGTCCTTGACCCCGCGCGGGCCGGTCCATCCGAAGGTGTCCGGGCCGAAGTCGATGATCGAGGTGATGCCGGTCTCGCGGGGTTTCGAGGGGCGAGGGGGCAGGGTGAAGGTCATTTCCGGGCTCTCCTCACGCCGCCTTGATCGCTTTCACGAGGGCCGCGGTATAGGCCTTCGTGCCCGCCTTGCCGCCTAGGTCGGCGGTGCGGTTGGCGGGATCGGACAGCGCGGTTTCGACGGCGCCCCTGATGCAGGCGCCAGCCTCGATCAGGGCATTGTTGCTACCGCGTGCGCCGAGCCATTCGAGGAGCTGGGCGCATGACAGCACCAGGGCCGTCGGGTTCGCCTTGTCCTGGCCGGCGATATCCGGGGCGGCGCCATGCGCAGCCTGCGCCACCGCCCGCTCGTGGCCGGCATTGATCGAGCCGCCGAGGCCGAGGCCGCCGGTCAGCTCGGCCGCCTCGTCGGAGAGGATGTCGCCGTACATGTTGGTGGTCAGCACGACGTCGAAGCGGCCCGGATCGCGGACCAGCATCGCCGCCATCGCGTCGATCAGCACCTCGTCGAATTCGATGTCGGGGAAGTTCGCGGCGACCTTCTCGGCCTCCCGCTTGAACAGGCCTTCGGACATCTTCAGCACGTTGGCCTTGGTGACGATGGTGACCTTGCGGCGGCGCACCTGCGCCAGTTCGAAGGCCGTCTGGCTGATCCGCGCGCAGCTCGCCGCGGTGATCTTGCGCACCGCCAGCGCGACATCCGGCGTGGGCATGAACTCACCCGAGCCCATGAACATGTTGCGGTCGGCGTAGAAGCCCTCGGTGTTCTCGCGCGCGATGACCAGGTCCATCGGCTTTCCGACGCAGGGTACGCCCGGATATGTCTTGGCCGGCCGCAGGTTCGCGAAAAGGTCGAACCGCTTGCGCACGGCGGCGGACGGATTGATGTGCTCGGGATAGGCGTAGTTGTGCACCGGCCCGAGGATGATGGCGTCCGACTTCTCGCAGGCGGCGTGGGTTTCGTCGGGATAGGTGGTGCCGAATTTCTCCAGCGCCTCGAACCCTACCGGATGCTCCTCCTGCACGATGCCGAGGCCGAACTTGCTGCTGACGGCCTCGACGCACGCAGCCGCCGAGACGGTGATTTCAGGGCCGATGCAGTCGCCCTTCAGAACCGCGATCTTCAAGGTCTTCCTCCCGAGGGATATCCCGATACAAGACGGGCCCCCGCGTCAAACGCCCGGGCCCCCCGCCCCCCCCCCCCCGCGGCTGTGCGGCCGTCTGCCGCTAGTTGCCTTCCTTCGCGGCCTTGCCGGCGCTGTCCCCGGCGATGCGTCCGAAGACGGAGCCCGCCGTCAGCCCGGTGCCGCCCGGATAGTTGAAGTAGAAGAGGCCGCCGACCATTTCGCCGGCCGCATAAAGGCCCTTGATCGGGGTTTCCTCGGTGTCGACCACCTGGCCGCCCTCGTTGATCTGCACGCCACCGAAGGTGAAGGTGATGCCGCAGGTTACCTGGTAGGCCTCGAACGGGCCCTCCTCGACGGTCATGGCCCAGTTCGACTTGTTGACGGCGAGGCCCTTGGTGCAGCGTCCGTCCTTGACGGTCGGGTTGAAGGGGACATCCTTCTGCACCGCAGCGTTGTATTCCGCGATCTCCTTCAGGAAGCCTTCCTTGCTGACGCCTTCCATCCGCTCGGCCAGTTCTTCCAGCGTCTTGCCGGTGACCTTGGTGACCTGCTTGATGCGGTACTCGTCGCGGATCTGGCTGGCGACCTGCTGGTCGAATACTTGCCAGGCGAACTGGCCCGGCTGCTGCAGCACGACCGATCCGTACTTGGCGTAGGTGTAGTTGCGGAAGTCCGCGCCCTCGTCGACGAAGCGCTTGCCGTTGGCGTTGATCATCACGCTCCACGGATAGCTGTGCTTCTGGAAGTTGTCGCCGACCGAGAGGTCGCCGTATTCCGGGGCGTTCATCTCCCACTGCACGGCGTGCGCGCCGGACCAGTTGCCGAAGGGGCGGGCACCGATCTCCAGGGCCATGCGGATGCCGTCGCCGGTGTTGTGCCTGGTGCCGCGCACCTTCGCCAGGTCCCAGCCCGGGCCCATGTAGCGGGTGCGCATCTCGGAATTGGCCTGGAAGCCGCCGGCGGCCAGGACCACGCTCTTCGCCTCGATCTCGGTCGACTTGCCGTCGATCTTGGCGATGACGCCGTGGACCCCGTCATCGTCGTGGATCAGCTTCACCGCCTTGGCGTTGAAGATGATCTGCACGCCGTTGTTCTCGGCGACACGCTGCCAGCCCTCGATCAGGCCGGGACCGCCGCCCCAGGATTCGACCGTCAGGCCGCCCCAGAACTTGAACCTGCCGTCCACCTTGAACGCCTGCCGGCCGTAGATGCAGGCGAAGCGGATGCCCTTCTCCTTCATCCAGCGCGCGGTGTCGCGCGAGCGGGTCACCAGCGTTTCGCACATGTCCGGATCGGTGCGGTATTCGGTGATCCGGCCCATGTCGTCGAAATAGTTCTCTTCGGTGTACTGGCCGAAGTCGGTGTTGGCGATCTCCTCGTCGGAGAGGTCTGGGACCAGCGCCTTGATGTCGTCCACGCCCTCGTAGACGATTCGCATGGCACCGGCGGTGAACCGGCTGTTGCCGCCGAATTCCTCCTCCGAAGCCTTCTCGAGCATGATGACCTTGCCGCCGTGCTCCTCTGCGGCCATGGCTGCTGAAAAGGCCGCATTTCCTGCGCCGACGACGACGACGTCACACTTGATCTTGTCCATATTTCCTCTGCCGAATGCTTGCGGGGCGGCCGGCGCAGCCGGGCCCGGGTGGGATCGCGAACCTGCCGTGACAGGATACGAAACGGGCGCCCGGCCGGACCGCGGGGGTTGGCGGCGCACCTCGTGATATTGCCGCGAAACTACCCCGGGAGGGGGGCCGAAGCAAGCGACCGCCCGGGTTTCCGCTGGGCCGGCCGATGTCACACAACCATAACAAATCGGACATACGGGAGTCGCCGAGCGTGGATATACGAACGGTGCACTTGTCTAAACGCACGCCAAGTCGGCGTGGGCCCCGGGCTCGCGTCCTCCGTGTGCCCATCCAGCGTTCGGGGGTGATATCGTGCTTAAGAAGACCCTTATGGTCGCAGCCTTAGCGACGTTCGCGGCCGCAACCGCCGCGGAGGCGCGTGACCAGATCCGCGTCGTCGGATCATCCACCGTGTTCCCCTACACCCAGGCAGTGTCGGAAGAGTTCGCCAACAAAACCCGCTTCCCGGCCCCTGTCGTCGAATCGACCGGCACCGGCGGCGGCATGCAGATCTTCTGCGGCGGCGTCGGCCCCTCGCATCCCGACCTTACCGGCGCGTCCCGCGCGATGAAGGAGTCGGAGTGGGAACTGTGCAAGAAGAACGGCGTTTCGTCGGTTTCCGAGGCGTTAATTGGCTTTGACGGCCTGTCCATCGCCGTGGCCCGCAGCGGCCGGGACATGGACCTGACCAAGGAGCAGATATTCAAGGCGCTAGCCGCCGAGGTGATCCAGGACGGCAAGTGGGTCGCCAATCCCTACAAGACTTGGGACCAGATCGATTCCAGCCTGCCGAAGGCCGAGATTCGCGTGTTCGGCCCGCCGCCGACTTCCGGCACCCGCGACGCCTTTGTCGAACTGGCGATGGAGGAAGGCTGTCACGACCAGGCCGGCTACAAGTCGGTCGACGCCACGGCGGCCGCGGACAAATGCCAGCGGATGCGGCAGGACGGCCTGTTCATCGAGGCCGGCGAGAACGACAACCTGATCGTGCAACGCCTCAACGCCGACTCCAGCGCCGTCGGCATCTTCGGCTACTCGTTCCTGTACGAGAACCTGGACACGCTCAAGGCGGTCAAGGTCGGCGGCGTCGAGCCGACCTTCGATACCATTGGCGACGGCAGCTACAAGATCGCGCGGCCGCTGTTCTTCTATGTGAAGAACGCCCACCGCGGCGTGATCCCCGGCCTCGACGAGTTCGTCAAGGAGTACGTGAGCGAGGCATCTCTCGGGTCGGGCGGCTACCTGTCCGAGCGCGGCATGGTGGTGCTCACCGACGAGCGCCGCAAGGGAGTCCAGGACGCCGTCCTGAACGGGAAGCACTTCACCCGTTACGGCGGCATGTAGGAAAGCCCGCAAGGACCGCGCGGTTCCTTTTGCGCTCGGCCGTCCGTTCGTTTTCTTTGTTCGACCACGCCAGCTCACTCCTGACACGGTTCCGGCCATGCACTGGTTGCTGATCGCGACGCTCGTCCTGATGCCCCTGCTCGGCTATGCGCTCGCCGCACGCCGGGTGTCGGCATTCGGCGGTGTCCGCCAGATGCATTCGCTTCCCGGTTATCACCACCTTTATGTGTCGCTCTGGACCGGTATTCCGGCCTTGATCTTCGTGCTGCTCTGGCTGGCGTTCCAGAAGCCGCTCACCGACCTGTTGCTGTTGACCAGCCTGCCCGGAGACTTTCGCGCGTCGGCGCCCAATACCGACCTGATCCTCGCGGAGATACGCAACGTCGCGGCGGGAAGGATATTCGCCGAACCACCTCCCGAAGTGCGCGAAGCGGCGGAATACTACAATTACCTGACCGCTATCGACGATGCGGCGCTGGTGGTCCTGGCCCTGGCGGTATCCATCGCGGGCCTCGCGATAACCCGTGCCCGGCTGTCGGCGGAGTTCCGCGCGCGTCACGGCGTGGAGCGGGTATTCGACGCCCTGATGATCTTCTGCTCGGTGGTGGCGGTGCTGACGACGCTGGGGATCGTGTTCTCGCTGGTGTTCGAAGCCCTGCGGTTTTTCGATCGCGTGCCCTGGTACGAGTTCTTCTTCGGGCTGAACTGGGAACCGCAGATTCCGATCCGCGAGGACCAGGTCGCCGGCCTCGGCGCCTTCGGGGCGGTCCCGGTGTTCATGGGGACGCTGCTCATCGCGGTGCTGGCGATGATCGTCGCGCTGCCGATCGGACTGTTTTCCGCGATCTACCTCACCGAATACGCGAACCTGAGATTCCGCTCGGTGGTCAAGCCGTTACTCGAACTCCTCGCCGGCATCCCGACCGTGGTCTACGGGTTCTTCGCGGTGCTGGTCGTGGCCCCGGCGATGTCGCGGTTCGGCGCTTCGGTCGGTATCGACATCGCGCCGAACAGCGCCCTGGCGGCGGGGGCGGTGATGGGCATCATGATCATCCCCTTCATCTCGTCCCTGTCGGACGATGCGATCAACGCTGTCCCGCAGTCGTTGCGTGACGGTTCCTATGCGCTCGGCTCGACGAAGGGCGAGACCATCGTCAAGGTGCTGCTGCCCGCGGCGCTGCCCGGAATCGTCGGCGGCGCGCTGCTGGCGATGTCGCGGGCCATCGGCGAAACGATGATCGTGGTGATGGCGGCCGGCCTGATCGCCAAGATGACGCTCAATCCCCTCGATGCTGTGACGACCGTGACGGTGCAGATCGTGACCCTGCTGATCGGCGACACTTCATTCGACAGCCCCAAGACGCTGGCGGCGTTCGGCCTCGGTCTCGTCCTCTTCACCATCACGCTCGGCCTGAACGTGATCGCGCTGCGCATCGTGCAGAAATACAGGGAACGCTATGACTGACATGACGGCCCCGCAGCACGAGGGAATGGCGGACTGGTCGTCGGACGAGGCCGCGAAGCGGTTCCGCAAGCGCCATGCGGCGGACAGGCGGCTGCAGTACTACGGACTGGCCGCCATCGGGCTGGCGATGGCGATGATGCTGACGCTGTTTGCCTCGCTGATCGGTACCGGTTACCAGGCGTTCGTGCAAACCAAGTTGACCTTCAGCGTCTACGTCGACCCGGAGCATGTCGACCGCGACGATATCTTCGGCGGCAACTTCAGATCCGTCGTCCGCGACTCGTTCCAGCGTCTTTTCCCGGATGTCACCAGCCCGCCGGAGCAGCGCGACCTCTTCAACCTGCTCAGTTCCGGCGCGCAGTTGCAGGTCCGGGAGCGGGTCCTGGACAATCCCGACCTGATCGGCCGGGAAGTAGAGGTGACGGTTCCTTTCGCAGACGGCGTCGACCAGCTGCACAAGGGTGTCATTCCCCGCGATGTCCCGGAGGCGCAGCGAAGGGTCAACGACCGGCAGATCGTATGGTTCGATGAACTGTTGGAGGACGGGCGGGTAGGCACGCCATTCAACTGGACGCTGTTCTTCTCGGCGGACAGCCGGTTCCCGGAACTGGCGGGGCTGGCGGGGGCGATAGTCGGCTCGTTCTACGCCCTTCTCGTCTGCTTCCTGCTGAGTTTCCCCCTCGGGATCGCCGCCGCCATCTATCTCGAGGAATTTGCCCCGAAAGGCCGTTGGTCGGATATTCTCGAAGTCAACATCAACAATCTGGCGGCGGTGCCGTCGGTGGTGTTCGGCCTGCTCGGTCTTGCGGTGTTCATACAGTTCTTCGGCCTGCCCAGATCCACGCCCCTCGTGGGAGGAATGGTCCTGTCTCTGATGACATTGCCGACGATCATCATAGCCACCCGCGCCGCGCTGAAGGCGGTGCCGCCGTCGATCCGGGAGGCCGCGCTCGGCGTCGGCGCCTCGCCGCACCAGGTGGTCCTGCACCATGTCCTGCCGCTTGCCATGCCGGGCATCATGACCGGCACGATCATCGGCATGGCCCAGGCGCTCGGCGAAACGGCGCCGTTGCTGCTGATCGGCATGAACGCCTTCATTACCTCGCCGCCGGGCGGCATCATGGAATCCGCTACCGCGCTGCCGACCCAGATCTTCATCTGGGCCGACAGTCCCGAACGCGGGTTCGTGTCCCGCACGTCCGCCGCGATTCTCGTTCTTCTGGGGTTCCTGATCATGATGAACGGGCTGGCGGTTTTCCTCAGGAACAGATTCGAGAGGCGGTGGTGAGTGCAATGGACGTACAGGTTGCTGAAGCCGGCACGGAGCAGAAGGCCCGCACCAAGGTCTCGGCGCGCGATGTCGACGTGTTCTACGGTGACAAGCAGGCCCTGTTCGGGGTGAACATCGATATCCCCGAGCATCAGGTCACGGCCATGATCGGCCCGTCTGGCTGCGGCAAGTCCACCTTCCTGCGATGCATCAACCGCATGAACGACACCGTGGACGGTGCGTCGGTCAGGGGGCTCATAGCCATCGACGGCCAGGACATCTACGACGGCCGCATAGATGTCGTGCAGCTTCGTGCGCGGGTCGGCATGGTGTTCCAGAAGCCGAACCCGTTTCCGAAGTCGATCTTCGACAACATCGCCTACGGTCCGCGCATCCACGGCACGTTCGGCCACAAGGACGAACTCGAGGGGATCGTGCAGACGAGCCTTGAGCGCGCGGGGCTGTGGAACGAGGTCAAGGACCGCCTGTCCGAGCCCGGAACCGGGCTCTCGGGCGGCCAGCAGCAGCGCCTGTGCATAGCCCGTGCCGTAGCGGTCAGTCCCGAAGTGATTCTGATGGACGAACCCTGTTCGGCCCTCGACCCGATCGCCACCGCCAGGGTCGAGGAGCTGATCGACGAATTGCGCGAGCATTATACGATCGTGATCGTGACGCATAACATGCAGCAGGCGGCCCGCGTGTCGCAGAAGACGGCGTTCTTCCATCTCGGCATCCTCGTCGAATATGAGGCGACCGAGCAGATCTTCACCAACCCGCGGGACGAACGCACCCAGGGGTACATCACCGGCCGCTATGGCTGATCGGCCGCGACGGAACCAGGAAAGCCACGCCATGCCAGCCGACCATATCGTCAAGTCATACGACGAGGAGCTGACTAAGCTGAACCGCACCATCGTCGAGATGGGCGGTCTGGCGGAATCGCAGCTCGCCCGCGCGCTGCAGTCGATTACCAGGCGGGACAACGACCTCGCCGGCCGCGTCGTCGAAAACGACGTGCGGATGGACGAGATGGACCGGGGCGTGCAGCACCTCACGGTGCGGCTGTTCGCGCTGCGACAGCCGATGGCGAAGGACCTCCGCACCATCGTGGGCGCGCTCCGCATCGCCTCGGACATGGAGCGGATCGGCGACTATGCCAAGAACATCGGCAAGCGCGCGCTCGCGCTGAACCAGGCGCCACCCGTGCGTCCCGTAAGCGCGATCCCGCGCATGGGCCGGCTGATCCAGGAGATGATCAAGGATATCGTCGATGCCTATGTCGACCAGGACGCGGACCAGGCGCTCGCCGTCTGGTACCGCGACGAGGAGGTCGACGACATGCACGACAGCCTGTTCCGCGAACTCCTCACCTACATGATGGAGGATCCGCGCAACATCACGTCATGCACACAGCTTCTGTTCATTGCGAAAAACCTCGAGCGGATGGGCGACCATGCAACCAACATCGCCGAGAACATTTTCTTCCAGGTTCGCGGAGAGCCGCTGGACGACCGGCGTCCGAAGGGAGGGGCGACGCTTGACGGCGACGTCGTCGGCAACACGTCCCGGAACCCTGACGGCGGGACCGGCGCGTGAACTTCGCGGGGCCCGGCATGAAGATTGACCAGAAGCCTCTGGTTCTGGTCGTCGAGGACGAGGCATCCCTCGTGACCATGCTCCGCTACAACCTCGAGAAGGACGGCTTCCGCACCGCCGAAGCGGTTGACGGCGAGGAGGCCCTGACGGTGGTGTCGGAGCAGAAGCCCGACCTCGTCATCCTCGACTGGATGCTGCCGGTCGTCTCAGGCCTCGAGGTGTGCCGTCAGCTTCGTCGCAAGCGCGAAACCCGCGACGTGCCGATCATCATGCTGACCGCCCGCGGCGAGGAGTCCGACCGCGTACGCGGCCTCGATACCGGCGCCGACGACTACCTCACGAAGCCGTTTGCCGTCAGTGAGCTGCTGGCCCGTGTCCGCGCCCTGCTGCGACGGTCGCGGCGGATCGACGGTGAGGAGGTGCTGGAGTTCAGCGACGTCCGCATGGACCTGTCGGCGCACCGCGTCACGCGCGACGGCCGGGCCGTCCATCTAGGTCCGACCGAGTTCCGCCTGCTCGAGTTCTTCATGCGCAACCCGCGCCGTGTCTTTTCGCGCGAGGAGCTGCTCAATTCCGTGTGGGGACCCGACATCCATGTCGAACCGCGGACGGTCGACGTGCATATCCGGCGGCTGCGCAAGGCGCTGAACGAAGAGGGCGATACCGACATCATCCGCACCGTTCGTGCGGCAGGCTACGCCCTGGACACCAACGCGATCTGACGGTCAGTCGCTCTCGGCAACCCACGTCTCCACCGCGGTCATCGCAGACTCGGCTATGGCCGGAAGCTGTCCGGCCAGCAGGGACGCCGCCGCACTGTTCGCTTCGGCGGCGGCGCGCTCCAGCGCGAGCGCATGTGCCTGCAGGGCAGGCGCGCCAAAGGTCGCCGCGGTGCTCTTCAGGGAATGGGCATGCAGTTCGATGCGGGAGAGGTCGCCCTCTGCGAGCGCCGCCCGCACCTCTTCGACCCGCCGCCGGCTCTCCTCGATGAACGTGCCGAGGATCGGCACCAGCGATTCCCTCGACAGTCCGGCTGCCATCTCCGAAAGGGTCGCAGGGTCGAAATCCGGTGCCCGGTCCCCCACCGCCGCTAGCTTTCGTACTGCAGCAGCGCCGAGAACGGGACGTCGAGCCGCGAGCGGCCGTCGAGGAAGGTGAGCTCGATGATCGCCGCGGTGCCGGTCACCTCGGCGCCAACGCTGCGGAACAACTCGACCGATGCCCGCATCGTGCCGCCGGTCGCCAGCAGGTCGTCCACGATCACCACTTTCTGGCCCTTGGACACGGCATCCTTCTGGATCTCGACGCGGTCGGAGCCGTACTCGAGATCGTAGTCGTGGCCGACCGTCTCGCCCGGCAGCTTGCCCGGCTTGCGCACCATGACGAAGCCGCAGCCAAGCTTCAGCGCAAGGGGTGCCGCGACGAGAAAGCCCCGCGATTCGATGCCCGCGATGACGTCAGGATGGAAAGGGCGCACCGCCGCCGCCATCCGCCCCATCGTCACCGACCAGGCGTCCGGATGCTTGAGCAGCGTGGAGATGTCGTAGAACAGGATCCCGGGTTTCGGGAAATCCGGGATGCCCCGGATGTGTTCGCGGATGTCCATGGGCGGCAGGTTTCCAGGCAGGTTTCGCTGCGCACCTTAGCGGCAGGTGCAGTCGGCCACAATTGCGTCGGCGACGGGATTCGGACGAAGATGACGGGGTATTCAGGACAACGGAGTCGACCGTGAGCCACGTCTTGCATCGCGATGCGCGCACTACCCCTCCGATCGCCGTGGGTGGGGAGGGCATCCATGTGATCGACAGCGAGGGGCGCCGCTACATCGACGCATCGGGCGGCGCCGCCGTGTCCTGCCTCGGCCATGACGATGCCGAGGTCCGGGCGGCGATCCACGCGCAGGTCGACAGCCTCGCCTACGCGCATTCCTCGTTCTTCACCACCGCGGTGGCGGAGGAACTTGCCGATCGGCTGATCGCGGACGCGCCGGCGGGGCTGGATCGCGTCTATTACGTTTCGGGAGGTTCCGAAGGCACCGAAGCGGCGATCAAGATGGCGCGGCAGTATTTCGTCGAGATCGGTCAGCCGCAGCGTCGTCACATCGTCTCGCGCTGGCAGAGCTACCATGGCAACACGCTTGGCGCGCTGATGGCCAGCGGCAACGCATGGCGGCGCGAGCCCTATGCGCCACTGCTCGTCGACACGCCGCATATCGCGCCCTGCTTCGAGTATCGCCACCGTCGCCCCGACGAGACGTCGGAGGAGTACGGGCGGCGCGCTGCGGACGAACTGGAGGTGACGGTTCAGCGGCTCGGACCCGACACCGTGTTCGCATTCATCGCCGAAACCGTGGTCGGCGCCACCGGCGGCGTGGTTCCGGCCGCCCCCGGCTATTTCACCCGCATCCGGGAAATCTGCGACCGTTACGGCATCCTCCTCATCCTGGACGAGGTGATGTGCGGCATGGGTCGTACCGGAACCTTGCACGCCTGCGAACAGGAGGGCGTCAGCCCGGACCTGCTGGTCATCGCCAAGGGCCTGGGCGCCGGGTACCAGCCGATCGGCGCTGTGCTGCTTGCGGGACGGATATTCGAGGCGTTCCAGAAGGGTTCGGGCAGTTTTTCCCATACCCATACCTACATGGGTCACGCGACGGCCTGCGCGGCGGCCCTCGCCGTCCAGAATGCGATCCGCAACCGCGGGCTTCTGGAACAGGTACGTGCGCGCGGTGACTATCTCGCCGAAGCGCTGACGGAGCGTCTGGGCAACCATCCGCATGTCGGAGATATCCGCGGTCGCGGGCTGTTCCGCGGCATCGAACTGGTGGAGGAGCGCGCCGACAAGCGGCCGTTCGATCCGGGACTGAAGCTGCATTCCCGCATCAAGGCGGAAGCAATGGCGCGCGGGCTGATGTGTTATCCCGCCGGAGGGACGGTCGACGGCAAGCACGGCGACCACATCCTGCTGGCGCCGCCGTTCATCGTCGAGGAAGCCGACATCGACACGATCGTCGAGCGGCTCGGCGAATCCATCGACGCCGCGTGCGCGGCCGCGAAGACGCAATCCGCCGCCTGAGCGAGGCGACCGCGCCGGTTCAGCCGGCGGTCACTGATTGCACTTGGTGACGTACTTGTTGAGCAGGTCGTTGACCTTGGCACGGCGGGAACGCTCGTTCAGGTCTTCGTGCACCAGCACGCAGTTGGCCTTGTGCTTCTGCAGGCACGCCATATGGGGATGATTGAGCAGGTCCTGCGCGAGGTTCGTGCTCTCGCCGACGAACAGCAGGCGCTGCCCTACGCCCCCGTCCGGTTTCTGGTATCGAACCGTGACGGCGTAGACGCACTGGGTGCCTTGCAGGCCCTTGGTGCTGAAAGCGTGGACCAGAAAGCGGTAACGTTCGGCAGATGCGCCTAAGAGAATAGTTGCTCCAGCGCCTGACGCCATCGTGACTTTGCCCCTACCCTGACTCTCCCCCGGGACGACCCCGTCCACTAGAGAAATTGCCGCCTTCGTCGCTGGCAAGTCAAGGTGACAGCACGGTTTTCCAGCGTGGCCGGCTCTTCGCACGGTTGCCGTATGCACCTAATGTCTACAGAATAATACCCATCACGGTCGCGGGGTACGAGCCGTCCAAGAGGGGGAACTCAAGAATGGCTGCACTGTTCACTAAGGCGCGCAAGCGTTTGCGCGCGGCGGCGAAGCATCTCGATATCCATCCCGAAGTCATCGAAAAGCTGCAGTATCCGAAGGAAACGCTGGCGTGCAGCCTGCTCGTCCGCATGGATGACGGCTCGCGCAAGTCCTTCAAGGCTTGGCGTTGTCGCTACGACGACACGCGCGGGCCAACCAAGGGCGGCATCCGCTACCACCCGGCGGTCAACCTCGACGAGGTGATGACGCTGGCGTTCTGGATGACCTTCAAGTGCGCCGTCGCCAACCTGCCTTACGGGGGCGGCAAGGGAGGCGTCGCCGTCGATGCCCGGAAACTGTCGAGAGCCGAACTGGAGCGGCTGTCGCGGGCCTACATTCAGGCCTTTGCCCGGTTCATCGGGCCGGAGCGCGACATTCCGGCGCCCGATATGTACACCAACGGCATCGTCATGGCCTGGATGGCCGACGAATACAGCAAGATGGCCGACCAGCCGACGCCCTCGGTCATCACCGGCAAGCCGGTGCCGCTGGGTGGGTCGGTCGGCCGCGACGACGCAACCGGGCGCGGCGGCTACTACGCGTTACGGCGGCTGGAGGGCGATCTCGGCCTCAAGCCCGAGAAGACCCGGGTCATCGTGCAGGGCTTCGGCAATGCGGGTTTCCATTGCGCGCGGCTGCTGCACGCCGACGGGTACAAGATCATCGGCACCTCCGACTCGCGTTCGGGGATATACGACCCCGACGGCTTCGATCCGCTCGCCGTGATGGAGCACAAGCAGGAGAAGGGAACCCTGGCCGGAGCGCCGAGCAACGGCAAGTTGAGGGAACTCAGCAACGCCGAACTGCTCGAGCAGGAATGCGATGTGCTGGTGCCGGCGGCCATGGAGAACCAGATCATCCAGGAGAACGCCGCCAGCATTAAGGCACCCGTTATCCTGGAACTGGCGAACGGTCCGACGACTCCGGCCGCCGACAAGGTGCTCAACGAGGCCGGCAAGATCGTCATTCCCGACGTTCTCGCCAACTCCGGCGGCGTCACCGTCTCCTATTTCGAATGGGTCCAGAACAAGGCCGGCTATTACTGGGGCCTTGATGAGGTGCACCGCCGCCTGAGGGAGATCATGGAGCCGGAGACGATGGCCGTCTGGACCATGGCGAAGGACAAGGGCGTCGACATGCGCACTGCCGCTTACGTCCATGCTCTGCAGCGAATCGCCAACGCCGTCGAGGCGCACGGCACCAAGGCCTACTTCAACGCCACCCGCTGAGTTCGCGCGTCCGGCGGGCGGGTCTCAGGCGACCTGACGGCCCGCCCGCCAGACGTTCCTTACCACCGATATGCCGTCGTGCCGACCGACCCTGATCAGGTCGGCGCGCAGTTCGCAGGCGAGGGCGCCACGGTCGTCGAAACCCAGTTCGGCGGCGGGACCGGCGCTTGCCGTCGCCACCGCGTCGGGCAGCGTCATGCCTGCGTGCTCGGCGAGCGAGAAGACGGCATTGACCATGCTCATCGGCGCATAGTCGGAGGACATCAGGTCCATCAGCCCCTCGTGCGCGAGTTCCCTGGCGGACGCGTTGCCGGAATGCGACTTGCCGAGGACGACGTTCGGGCCGCCCATCACCACGCGCATGCCGTGGGCGTGCGCGGCGCGTGCCGCTTCGCCGGTGGTGGGGAATTCGCTGATGTGGATGCCGTCGGCCGCGGCTTCCTCGATGTGCTCGGGGGTGGTGTCGTCATGGCTGGCGACGCGGACGCCGCGCTCCCGGAACATCGCCAGCAATGCTGACCTGTTCGGCCCGACCCATTCCGACTGGGTCTGAAGGTTGCGCTCCAGCATCTCGTCCAGTTCGGCATCCGACACCGACCGCTTGCCGCGGATGTAGCGTCGCCAGACGTCGACGTCGCGCCACTGGCGCTGGCCCGGCGTGTGGTCCATCAGCGAGCCCAGTCGTGTCAGCGGACTGTCGATCAATGTGCCGCACCACTTCACCACATCGGGGCTGTTCAGTTCGCAGCGCAGGTGCAGGTAGTGTTCGGCCCGCAGCAGGCCGCGGTCCTGCGCCTCCTGCAGGGGGCCGCCGTAGAACCCGATCGCGCGTTGCCTGCCCTTGCTGGCGCTGGCCCGGAAGCCGATCGACAGCGCATCCAGCACGGTGGTGATGCCGGCCGCGACGACCTGCCGGTCATGGGCCAGCAGCCCGGCCAGTGCGGGCCATTCCACTCCGGCACGCGGCTCCATCGCGCCTTCGAGATTGTCCGTATGTATGTCGATCAGGCCAGGCAGCAGGAAGTCGCCATCGCAATCGACGGCGCCTGGAGCGCCGCTCCGTCCTTCCCCGATATCCCTGATCTCGCCGGAGCGGATTTCCACGGTGCCGGAGAAGCAGGAATCGCGGGTGACGACCTGCGCGTTGGTCAGTATCAGCGTGTCGGTCATGGATATTCCGAAGCGGGAAAGGTCAGAGGGCGCCGACTTCCCGCAACACCTGCCGTACCTCGGCGCGGCCTTCGCGCGACAACGGCGGCTGCGGCGGCAGCGGCGCGCCGACGCGGAAGCCCTGCATTTCAAGCCCGCCCTTGACGCAGGCGGCAAGTGAATGTTTCGCGAAGATCTGGTTCACCCGCCAGAGCTTGCGCTGCAGCTTCATCGCCTGTTCCCATTTCCCTGCGCGGCAGAGATCGTAGAGCTGCACCGATTGCCCGGGGATCAGGCACGCCGGACCGGCCATCCAGCCGACTCCGCCGATCAGCATCACCGCGGCCGGGATATGCGCCGACGCGCTGAAGATCCGGATGCGGTCGCCGACCGAGTTGATCAGCGACAGCAGCCGTCCCGTGTTGGTCGAGGCATCCTTGAGGTAGCGGATGTTGTCGATCTCCGCGAGGCGGGCGATGGCCGGGCCGGACAGGTCGGACCGCTGGAACTGCGGATTGGTGTACAGCACCACAGGGCAGTCCACCGCCCTGGCGACGGCCGAGAAATACTCGACCACGCCGCTGTCCGGCACCGGGAAATAGGCTTCCATGATGGCCAGGATGCCATCGACGCCCATGGCGGCGTAGGCCTCCGCCTGGCGTACCGCGTCCGCGGTCGAGGTGGAGGCGACGCCGGCGACGACCGGCACGCGTCCGGCGTTGGCGTCGAGCACGGTCTGCACCACGTCGCGGCGCTGCTCCCAGCCGAGATAGGCGAACTCGCCGGTGCTGCCCAACGGCGTGAGGCCATGCACGCCTTCGGCGATGACGTGGTCGACCAGCGCCGCCAGAGGCTTCTCCTTGATCCGCCCGTTCGCGTCGACAGGCGAGACCAGATAGGGGAAGACACCGTGGAAGTCGGACCGAGCCTTGCCTCTCTTCGCCATCGTCACGTCCTCGCGCTTTTTCGTTTCCGGGCACCGCTGTATCCCGGTCAGGGGCCATCGTGGCGGCACATTAATCGAACCGGCGGCCGGCACAAACCGGCGGTCGTTCGTTCGCATCGGGAGGCATCATGCTGCTGAGCAGTTCCACCTGGCAGGAAGTAGAGACCTACCTCAAGGCCTCAAGCGGCATCATCGTGCCGATCGGCTCGACGGAGCAGCATGGGCCGAACGGTGTGATCGGAACCGACGCGATGTGCGCCGAGGCGATTGCGGCCGGAGTCGGCGAGGCGACCGGCGCACTTGTGGCGCCCGTGATCAATATCGGCATGGCGCAGCACCATATGGCGTGGCCCGGCAGCATCACCTACATGCCGACCACCCTCGTCGCGGTGGTGCACGACATCGTCTTCTCGCTGGCCCGGCACGGCTTCGAGCGGATGTTCTTCATCAACGGGCATGGCGGAAATCGCGATCCGCTGAGCACGGCGTTCTCGGAGATATATGCCCGCGCCAGCGTCTATCCGGGCAGCGTTACCCGGGTCCGGTGTGTCCGGTTCGAATGGTGGGAGCATGCCAGCGTGAAAGCCATATCGCGCGAAATCTTCGGCGAGCATGACGGAACGCACGCGACCTGCTCCGAAATATCGGTCACGCAGTACCTGTCTCCGGACAACATCAAGACGGCGGATATGGAATCGGCCGGTCCGCGCGCGCGGAAGTATTTCGATTGCGAGGACCACCGCTCGATCTGTCCGGACGGGAGGTCCGGCTCCTGGCCGGTGCTGGCCCGACCCGAACACGGGCAAAGGCTTTACGACGCTGCGGTAACGGCGCTCTCGGAGGAGTACGGGGCTTTCGTGTCGCAGGCTTGATGCCTGCGACAGCCTCAGTCTTCGTGCGGCGGGCGGCCCTTTTTCCACCCTTCGTCGAGATACTTCATCTCGTACGTCTTGATCGCGTGGAGCAGTTCTTTCCGCCGTGTCGCTTCAGCCGTGCCGTCCCTCGCATCCGCAAGGCGCTGTACCTCTGTGATCGCCGACCGGTGTTCGGCCTCATTCTGAATCTGCATCGCAGTCCTGCTTCGGTTCCTATTGCCTGCACGTAAGTGAGCCCCGACCTGAATCACAGGGCGAGCCGGGCCGCCTGCCTTCATTAACAGTCTGTCGTGCCGGGGCTATACTTTCGTGTCCCAGCCGGCCGCCAAGCGCCGAGTCCACAGGAGGAACTCCGACATGAAGCTCAAGGATCCCAAGCTCTTCCGCCAGCAGTGCTATATCGACGGCGCGTGGGCGGACGCGGACTCCGGCGAGAAGCTCGACGTCAAGAACCCCGCCGACGGTTCGACCCTCGGCTCGGTCCCGAAAATGGGGGGAGAGGAAACGCGCCGCGCGATCGAGGCGGCGGAAGCCGCATTGCCTGCGTGGCGCGACCTGCTGGCGAAGGAGCGGTCGGTGATCGTTCGGCGGTGGGCCGACCTGATGCTCGAGCACAAGGACGACCTCGCCAGGCTGATGACCGCCGAACAGGGCAAGCCGCTGCACGAATCCGCCGCGGAAATCGTCTATGCCGCGTCCTTCCTGGAATGGTTTGCCGAAGAGGCGAAGCGCGTCTACGGCGATGTCATTCCGCAGCATCAGGCCGACAAGCGCATCGTCGTCATCAAGCAACCGATCGGCGTCTGCGCCGCGATCACGCCGTGGAATTTCCCCGCGGCCATGATCACCCGCAAGGCCGGCCCGGCGCTCGCTTCCGGCTGCACGATGGTCGTCAAGCCGGCGACCTACACGCCTTACTCGGCACTGGCGCTGGCGGAACTGGCCGAGCGCGCGGGCATCCCCAAGGGTGCGTTCAGCGTGCTGACCGGCGGCAGCCGCGACATCGGCAACGAGATGACGTCGAACCCGATCGTCCGCAAGCTGACCTTCACCGGCTCCACCGAGGTCGGCAAGGTGCTGATGCAGCAATGTGCCGGCACGGTGAAAAAGCTGTCGCTGGAGCTTGGCGGCAACGCCCCGTTCATCGTTTTCGACGACGCTGATCTCGAGGAGGCGGTAACCGGAGCGATTGCCTCGAAGTACCGCAACACGGGCCAGACCTGCGTCTGCGCGAACCGACTCCTGGTACAGGACGGGATCTACGAGGCGTTTTCAAAGAGGCTTGCCGAGGAGGTCGGCAAGCTGAAGGTCGGCGACGGCCTGAAGGGCGAGACGCAGCAGGGTCCGTTGATCGACATGGCGGCGGTCGAGAAGGTCGAGGCGCACATCTCCGATGCCGTAGGCAAGGGCGCCAAGGTCGTCGCGGGCGGCAAGCGCCACGCGCTTGGCGGCACGTTCTTCGAGCCGACCGTGCTGACCGGCGTGACGGTCGACATGGCGATGGCACGCGAGGAGACCTTCGGTCCGGTGGCGCCGCTGTTCCGCTTCAAGACCGACGACGAGGCGGTGAAGATGGCGAACGACACCGAGTTCGGTCTTGCCAGTTACTTCTACAGCCGCGACATCGGTCGTGCCTGGCGTGCCGCGGAGCGCCTGGAGTACGGCATCGTCGGCGTCAACACAGGCATCATTTCGAACGAGGTGGCGCCCTTCGGGGGCGTCAAGGAATCGGGGCTTGGCCGCGAGGGCTCGAAGTACGGCATGGACGAGTTCCTGGAGGTCAAATACATCTGCCTCGGCGGTATCCAGTAGCCGTCGCGGCCTGCGGGGGGGCATGACCCAGTACGACTACGACTATTTCGTCATCGGCGCGGGTTCGGGCGGCGTGCGCTCGGCCCGCATCGCCGCCGGACATGGCGCGCGTGTCGCCGTGGCCGAGGACCGATACCTCGGCGGCACCTGCGTCAACGTCGGTTGCGTGCCGAAGAAGTTGCTGTCCTACGCGGCGCACTATAGCCAGGATTTCGACGATGCCGGCGGGTTCGGCTGGACGGTGGGCGAGCGGACCCACGACTGGGCCCGGCTGATCGCCAACAAGAACCAGGAGATCAGCCGCCTCAACGGCGTCTATCGCCGTCTGCTCGAAGGCGCAGGTGTCACGATCGTCGAGGGGCGGGCGAGGCTTGTCGATGCCCACACCGTGGCGGTCGGTAACGCGCGCTACACCGCCGACAGGATTCTCGTCGCCACCGGCGGCTGGCCGACGCTGCCCGACGTGCCGGGGGCGAAGGAGCACGGGATCACCTCGAACGAGGCCTTCTACCTCGACGAATTGCCGCGCCGCGTGGTGGTGGTCGGCGGCGGCTACATCGCTCTCGAGTTCGCGTCGATCTTCAAGGGGCTGGGGGCGCAGGTAACGCAACTCTATCGCGGGCCCCTGTTCCTGCGCGGCTTCGACGACACCGTGCGCGAGTTCCTGGCCGCAGAGGTACGCGAGACCGGAATCGATCTGCGCCTCAACGCCGACGCGACACGCATCGAACCCGCGGAGGGCGGACTGCGCGTCGAGCTCACCGACGGCAGCTTCATCGAGACCGATTGCGTGATGTTCGCGATCGGCCGCCATCCGAACACGAAAGATCTCGGGCTGCGCGAGGCCGGCGTGAAACTCTCGGCCACCGGTGCCGTGGTCGTGGACCACGAATTCCGTACCAGCGTGGACAACATCTATGCGGTCGGCGACGTCATCGAGCGCGTGACGCTGACGCCTGTCGCGTTGGCCGAGGGGCATGCGCTCGCCGATACGCTGTTCGGCGGACGCGAGCGCCACGTCAACTACCAGTACATACCCAGCGCGGTGTTCTCGATACCGCCTTACGCGGGCGTGGGCCTGACGGAGGCAGAGGCGCGGGCGCACCACGGCCCCGTCGACATCTACCAGTCCGCGTTCCGGCCGTTGAAACATACGCTTTCCGGCCGGCAGGAGCGGACGCTGATGAAGCTGATCGTCGAGCGCGACGGAGGGCGCGTCGTTGGCTGCCACATGGTCGGCAGCGACGTGCCGGAGATTGTGCAGGGCTTCGCCGTGGCGATGAACTGCGGGGCCACCAAGGCGCAGTTCGACGCCACGATCGGACTGCATCCTACCGCCGCGGAGGAACTGGTGACCATGCGCCAGCCGCTTCCCGAGCCCGAGAGGCAGGCCGCGGACTGACCGGGACGCCAGTCCGGGGACCCCGGCGTGCACCGCGGCGGATGCGGAAATGCGCTGGCAATCGGCCGCTTCGCGGCGTATACGCGTACCCTTTACGGAATATCGAACGAAACGAGACCGATCATGGCCAGGAAGTGGACCCCGGACAGCTGGCGCGGCATGCCGATCAGGCAGCAGCCGGAGTATCCCGATCCCGACGCGCTGATGCGCATCGAGAAGGAGCTCCGCACGTTTCCGCCGCTGGTGTTCGCCGGGGAGGCCCGCAAGCTGAAGGCCAACCTTGCCCGGGCCGCGGCCGGCGAGGTGTTCATCCTGCAGGGCGGCGATTGCGCCGAGAGCTTCGCGGAGTTCAGCGCGGACAACATCCGCGACATGTTCCGCGTCATCCTGCAGATGTCGGCAGTGCTGACCTTCGGCGCGAGCTGCCCGGTGGTCAAGATGGGTCGCATCGCGGGGCAGTTCTCCAAGCCCCGCTCGGCCGACGTCGAGACCATCGACGGCGTGACGCTGCCGAGCTACCGCGGCGACAGCATCAACGGCATGGAATTCACGCCCGAGGCGCGCGCTGCCGACCCGGAACGCCTCAAGCGTGCGTACCACCAGTCGGCCGCGACGCTCAACCTGCTGCGTGCCTTCGCCCAGGGCGGCTATGCCGACCTGCACCAGGTGCACCGCTGGACGCTCGGCTTCGTCGAGGATTCGCCGCAGGGCGAGCGCTATCAGGACCTCGCGACGCGCATCGACGAGGCGCTGGCGTTCATGGCCGCTTGCGGTCTGACCTCCGAGACCACGCCGCAGATTCGCGAGACCGACTTCTATACCTGCCACG
The DNA here is from genome assembly GCA_040905765.1 of Acetobacterales bacterium. Taxonomy (GTDB): domain Bacteria; phylum Pseudomonadota; class Alphaproteobacteria; order JBBDQX01; family JBBDQX01; genus JBBDQX01. The sequence continues at coordinate 661 of JBBDQX010000190.1, read as the reverse complement.
AGGCGCTTCACCTCGGCTTCGAGCAGGCGATGACGCGCGTCGACAGCACCACCGGCGACTGGTACGGCACCTCCGGACACTTCCTGTGGATCGGCGACCGGACCCGCCAGCCGGATGGCGCGCACGTCGAGTTCCTGCGCGGCGTCGCCAATCCGCTCGGCATCAAGGCCGGGCCGAGTACCGATCCCGATGCGATGCTGCGCATCCTCGACATCCTCAACCCGCAGAACGAGGCAGGCCGCGTCACCATCATGCAGCGCATGGGCGCATCGGCCGTGCGGGAGAAATTTCCCCCGCTGTTGCGCGCCATCACCCGTGAGGGACGCAAGGTGGCGTGGGTGTGCGACCCGATGCACGGCAACACGGTGAAGACCTCGAACGGCTACAAGACGCGCAACTTCGACGATATCCTGTCGGAGGTGCAGAGCTTCTTCGATGTCCACGAGGCGGAGGGCACCCACCCTGGCGGCATCCATCTCGAACTTTCGGGCACGGATGTCACCGAGTGCATCGGCGGGGCCCAGGCGATCACCGAGGCCAGGCTCGCGGACCGCTATCACACCCACTGCGATCCACGGCTGAACGCCCAGCAGGCTCTGGAGCTTGCTTTCCTGCTCGCCGAGGAACTCAAGACCCGGCGGCTGCGCACCGCGCAGCTCAC